>JAABYK010000019.1:0-14326 GCA_011775825.1 Candidatus Zhuqueibacterota bacterium
GATGATGGTCCCGATTCGGTTACGACACCCAAAATCCTTGAGGCCCTTTCCAGAAATAATGCTAAAGCCACCTTCTTTCTCATCAGCAGCCGGGTGATGGGCAATAAGGACCTTGTAACTGAAATCGTTGCTCGCGGTCATGAAATCGGCAATCACCTCACCTATGACGAACCGAGCGTGAACCTTGCTCCGGAGGAATTTAGAGAGGCACTTTACGAGGCAGATTCGATCCTCGGGCAGTTTGATGAGGTACGATGGTTTCGACCGGGTGGAGGACGCTACAATGAACAGATGATCGCCATTCTTCAAGAACACGACTATCGATGTGCATTAGGTTCCGTTTACCCTTTTGACACATTCATTCCTTGGGTTTGGTTTGAGGTCGAATACGTGCTTCACAATGTGCAACCGGGCTCTATCATCATACTTCATGATGTCGGTGAACGAGGGAACAGAACGGTTAAAGCCTTGGCGCGTCTCGTTCCCGCGTTGATTCATCGGGGTTTCCACTTTGTGACTTTATCCGAACTGTATCAATTGAAGAAAGATTGAGCAGCAGCCATTCGTTTCGCGTTTTGGAGAGTGTTCACATTGTTTTACTGAAGTTGTACTTGCTTGACGCTGCGGACTTCTCGTAACACTAAATCAATGGGTACGAGTTTGCCCACGGTTGTGTAATATCCACCGTTCACCGGAGTTGTGGTGGCGCGCTCTTTAAATTTAGCTTTCTTGGATAAAAACCATTTGCGGGTTTGTGGCATCGGTAAAATATACAAGCGTTTCATTTCAACAAAATAATAAAAAAGCAGATCAGCTTCGGTATACATGAAGCAGCCGGGAGTCTTTTTCTCTTCGTTACTTAAGGTTTCAAAGAAGAAGTTGCCGGTTTTGTGCCATTGGTCGGCTTTTATTTCGATCTTGTAGGAGTCCTTTTTCGTGGTCCAGATCAAATCGACATCCATTTTTTGAAATATCGGATCGCGCTCAACGTTTTTTACCTTCACAGTATTTTTGAGGCTTCGCAACCAGTTTTCGATTTCCAGCGCCGCTGGTTCGGAAATCTCAACGGCATTGCTCATTTTGATTCTGCGCTTCAACTGATCTCCTTTAACAGATTTTTGAATTTAAATCCAAATAAACCAGGATTTTCTCCAATCACCGCGGCAGAAACCACATAAAAGACAAAATCATACGTTTGCTTCGGTATCTTGTGATGTTTGACCAGATTCCAAAAATTTCTTTCTTTCGGATTTGGAGGCATTTGATCGAGAAGGCCCTGGAGATTGCCAATTCCCCAGTTATACGATGCCAACACCAGCAATCCCGAGCCTTGAGCCTTGGTATTGTAGAGATCGCGGATCAATCGAGCGGCGGCTTTCGTGGATCTTACAAAATCATGGCGTTCGTCTTTGGGATCGGGTCGACGGACTCTTCTGAGCGGGCCAAGCTTTAGTCCATATGCAGAAGCGGTTCGCGGAATAAACTGCCACATACCTTTTGCAATACCATATTTGGTTCTTGGACCGACTCGGTTTACATCAAAATCGCTTTCCTGGAGCGCAAGATAAAGGAATTGTGGCGGAAGATTGTGTGCCAGGAAAGCGTTCGCAATGCTATCCTGGTATCCATAGGCTCTGCTCCGGGTAATGGCCACTTGCAAGCGCTCGGTTGACTGCCACCTTTTTATATACTTTCTTACTTCTGTGAAAAAATCCCTCGGTGCGTTCAACTCGCATTCACCAAAAATGCGCGCAATTCTCAATATTAGCACATCTGTTTCATTCATTTGGTCATAGAGTCCGAGTTCATCTACAAAATGATTGTATTTGTCTCGCAGAACCAGATATTCCTTTTGGAGATGATTCAATTCTTGAGCGAGACTGTCGTCGGATGACGTTTCAATAGCTTCGTTCAATTGCGCGATCTGCAGCTCCAAGGTTTTCATGTTGTAAAAAATCTCTGTGCCCAGAGGTTCAAGTTTCTCTAACCGTTCGTGCTGAAACCAAGCGGTGGTCAATGCTGCTCCGGCGACAACAGTCATCAGGCTAAGTGCCATCACGAACCTTCGACCCCGCCGCTTCACGGCCTGTTCAAAGGCATTTCGCACATACATGGTGTATTGGCCTGCACGTTTTGGAAGCGTCTTGGAAAAATACTGGTTGAACACCTGAGTACAGGAAGGAATGGCTCTGAAAATTGTTCCGATTAATGTATTGCCGAAGAGACTTTGTTGGGGAGGCGCATTTGTTTTGATTTTGAAGGAGACAAGAGGGCCGCCTTTCCCAAGTTGAACCGTTGCCCTCTCTGAAAGAAATTTCTTATTGATGAGTTCGCCATCCATGAACGTGCCGTTTGTACTATGCAGGTCATGGAGCCACCATTTACCGTTTTCATTTACGACTTGAAGATGATGTCCGCTTACCACCGCATCTTGAATTTGTACTTCGCACGAGTTTCCACGTCCGATTTGAAATGAGTGAGAGAACGTAAAGCGGTGCTCATCAGGATGGCCGCGATTTACAGTGATCTCTACTTCCGACTTAGGTTTGCCAAACTGCAACATAACTGTCACCAATGTTTCTCAGGCATAAGAGCAGATAGAAGACCAGAAGCTGAGAGATCTTAAAGAGGCGGTAGATAAAAGATACGATTAAATCACTGAAAGTCAAGTCGAATCTGCTGTGTGGCCAACAGAAAAGTAAATAAAAGGGCGGTAGAAATGGCTCCTACCGCCCTTTTGGAATTTTCAGAGCGAATGCTTGGGGGGCTTATTGTTTTGCAGTCATGCTCTTAGGGCCTTGAAAAATGGAGTCCTCGACACCCGCATTAATTTCGACTTTCTCCAACTTGGCTTCCCAAACCATATCACCATTCTCTTCGTACTGTGCTACGTCGTGGGCTAACGTGATCCCATCCACTGCTTTGTAGTCTTCAAGTGTCATGTACATGGGTTCTTTTTCTAACTCCATGTTAAGCATTTCACCTGAAGACCTGATCAAATGGTGGGTTTTTGTGCTCACATAATTCTTGAGGACATGGCCATTCATGTCGGTGGTCTGGAGCACAAAACACTCTTCGTCTTCCACCATTTCTTTTCCAAGCAGTTCCATGGTGTACCCTTTTTCCTCATAGTTCCTGTATCCATCCATCCACGTCGCAGCCATGTCTTCCCACTGCTGGAGTTCGGGTTCGGTCAGTTCTTTAACTTGGCCGCCCTTGTTGGTCCAACCGTTGGTTCCATTGTACCAGGTCGATATGGTTCCCATGGGCGACGGAAAGTCAAAACGCAATTTGTTGGGTCGTTTGCACTTGACGATCATTTCCATGGTCATGCCGCCCTCGCCCATCATTTCTCCTTCCGCCATTTCTCCTTCCATTCCTGACATTTCTTCGCCACCTTCCATACTTGGTGGCATCTGATACATGGTGAATTGCCAGGTTTCGACACGATCGTTTATTGAGGCTAACGTGTCAGCGCCCCCCATAGCTTCGGTCATCATCGCTACAACATCATCAGCAGTCGGTTCCTGCTTCTGACATCCAAGAGCAAAAGCAACCAAGCTACACAGAATTAAACATAACGTGTTTCTCATCCACATGCCTCCTTTTTTGTTAAAGAATTGTTAATCTTGATCACAAAACCCAAAATGTTAATGAAATGACGGACAAATGTCAAGGAATTTCTTCTGACTAACCCTTTAATTTTTAGAAAATTCTGATTTGATGCCATCTCTTAAATCCGGCATTCACAAGCTCCTCTCGCAGATTTTTAAGCGCCTATTTTAGTCCCAACTCTCCGGCTATCGATTGCATTGCCTGAATCACATTTTTGATGTGTTCGTCGAGTGTCAGTCCAAGCAGTTCGGCGCCTTTTTGAATGTCTTCCCGTTTTACATTTTTGGCGAATGCCTTATCTTTCATCTTCTTTTTTACGGATTTCACCTTCACATCCATCAAACTCTTTGACGGACGCACTAATGCAACCGCTACGATGAATCCGGTCAGTTCATCCACCGCAAACAACGATTTTTCCATATTGGTTTCCGGTATCACCCCTGTGTAATCTGCGTGAGATAGGATGGCTCGGGTAATTTCGTCCGGATAACCTTTCTCTTCAAGAATCTTAACGCCAACATAGGGGTGCTCCTGTTTCGTCGGGTGCTGCTCGTAGTCGAAATCGTGCAGCAAACCGACCACAGCCCATTTTTCTTCGTCTTCACCAAATTTGCGTGCATAAAAACGCATAGCAGCTTCCACCGCAAGCATGTGTTTTTGAAGATTTTCGGATTTTGTGTATTCAGTCATCAGTTTCCAGGCTTCTTGACGATTCAATGTTTCCTCCTTCATGATTTTTGTTAAAAGACTTACTGCTAAAGTAATGTGAACATAGGGACAACAGAGTACCAGAGATTTATTCCTCGATATTCATACTATAACATTTATCACCCCTGGCAAAATTTCGAAACAAGCGGGCAGTCTTCCGGCCTGTTCGCCGTCAGTTTCAACCAGAGCTTCGGAACTCGTTTCCACTTGGATTTTCTTTGCTTGCACAAACCGGACTTTTGGGTTCTGCTGGAGCGTGCCTTTATAGATTTTCGAAATGTTAGCGAGTACTTCAAATTTCGATGTTTCTTCAACGATCACGACTTCGAAGAGGCCATCATCGACCCTCGCTTCCGGTGCGATCCACATCCCGCCGCCAAAAAACTGTCCGTTTGCGGCAACGACCGAGAAAACTACTTGCTCCTCGCAATTCTCATCAATGGATAATTTGACCGGGATATTCCGGAAGGCAAACAATGCCCTAACCAAGGCAGAAAAATAGGAGTAAAACGGTCCCAGCGCTTTGGTTGATCGATTAACCCTGTAAGCAACAGCGGCTCCAAAACCGGCATCTGCAACGTTTATGAAATACCGTTTGGTCGGTTTGCCTTGCATGTCACAACATTGCACAAGGCCGAGGTCACAGTTTTTTACTGTGCCAGTCATAAGCCGCTCAGCAGCGCCGGTGATATTACGCTCAGCTCCAAACGTCCTGATCCAATCGCTGCCAGTGCCAAGAGAGATAAATCCAAGCCGCGCCTCCGGATTAATGAGTTTGCCGTCTTTAAAAAATCCGTTGACAACTTCGTTCATGGTTCCGTCTCCGCCAACGGCAATGATCGTTTCACATCCATTTGCCAGCGCTTGTTGGGTAAACCTGGTAGCGTCATGAGCTTTCTCTGTGAACTCAGCAGAAAAATCGTCTAAAATGTCTTTCAAAGATGTGTTCAACTTGTGCCATGTCTTCGCAACGGCTCGGTTTCCGGCCGCCGGGTTTACAATAAGTTTGAACTTTGCACTCAAATGATGGCCCACCAGGTAAAAATGCCAACATAGAAAAGAAACAGGAATCCGCCTTCGGAACGAGACAATTTGTGTCCCGTTCGAAGTATCGGAAATAAAATCAAAGTGAGTCCCGTCATCAGCGGCAAATGATACCTGACGACGTCGTACGAAACGGCTAAAGGATGAACAAGCGCGGTTGGGCCAGCGATGGCCATCATGTTAAACATGTTCGAGCCGAGAATGTTGCCGATGCTGATATCGCCTTCATTTTTGATGGCCGCAACCACCGAGGTGGCAAGTTCGGGCAATGAAGTGCCGATGGCCACAATGGTCAGGCCGAGAATGAGTTCCGGCACACCTGCCCGCCGACTGATTTCAGAAGCAGAGTTAACAATCCAATTCGCACCAACAGCAAGGCCAACGATTCCCACAAGAATAAACAAGAGGTTGATTCCCAGGCCTTTCTCCTCAGTCAGTTTTCGGCGGTACACTTCGTCCACGGAGTCCGGTTCCTTTGTAGCGTATTTGATAACTAGCGCGATGTAAACTACGAAGCCCATGAACAAGGCCAGGCCTTCAATTCGACTCAACAGTTTGTTTCCACAGAGCCACCAAAACAAAACCGTAATACCAAGAACCAGAGGCATTTCAAACTTCAAAATGCGCAGGTTGATGGAAATGGGTCGCAGGAGAGAAGCCAATCCCAGGATGAGCGCCATGTTGCTGATGTTGGACCCCACCACATTGCCAAGGGCAACATCTGCTTTGTTTTGAACGGCTGCAACCAGGCTAACGACAAATTCCGGCATGGAAGTGCCCAACGCCACGACCGTCAACCCGACGACGATAGGATGCACACCCAGGTTTCTGGCCAATCGTGAACTGCCACGAACAAGGGCATGGCCACCGGCGAAAAGCAGAATGAGGCCGACAACGAAAAGTACAAGAATCCACGCCGTCGCCCATTGGGTTAATTCCATCGCCTATTCACTTGGGTTGTGACAAAGTGAGTTAAATATAACGGATGATGCAGATAATGTCAAATTAAGATCGGTGCTGCAGGTCAAAGGTACAACGACAAGGATAGTCAGGTTTGGACAAAAGCCTGCAAGTTTATCAGTGGATTCTAAAAGGTGCGTACTTCGGCCTTGTGTCGGAATTGGCGATCTCCCAGGCAACCAAAAACGCCAGGCGCGCGATTCTACTCAATTTTTGCGGATTGATTTTTTCCGGCACATCCGTCGGGCGGTGATAATCGTGATGGACGCCCGTGTTATAAAACAACACCGGAATGCCGTGTTTGGCAAAATTGGCCTGGTCGCTGCGATTGAAAAAGTGCTCCCCGTCGTATTTCAGGTCCAATCCTACCTCTTCATTCGCTTCGATATTAACGGCATGAATTTTCGGGCTGCGGTTGCTGCCAATCACCGACACCTCATAGGGATCGTTTCTGCCAATCATATCGAGGTTTATCATAGTCACGGTCCGCTCAAGCGGCCAAACCGGATGTTCGACGTAATACCTGGAGCCCAAAAGTCCGAGTTCTTCGGCACTAAAAGCAATGAACAAAACACTTCGGCGTGGCACGACCGGGATTTCGGAAAACGCCTCTGCGATTTCCAGAACGCCAGCGGTTCCGGAGGCATTATCATCGGCTCCATTGTAAATCTGGTTGTCAATAATACCCAAATGATCATAATGTGCGCCGACCACCACGAGTTCATTTCTTAGTCTCGGATCCGACCCCTTCACAAGTCCCAGTACATTCTGGGTTTGACGAGTTTTTCTTTCCAGGTCCACATTCATGTGCACTTTGAGATTGCGGATTGCGAAACTTCTGGGTTTCAGGCCCATGTCAATTGCATTTTGCAGTTGGTTCAAACTTGACCTCGAAGGTGCCAGCAGTTTTCGGGCTACGTCAATATCAATCCAAATTGCCGGAAAAGACTCATAATGATCGTCAAGTGCCAATTCCCAACGTTTCCGGTTCGTTCTCGGATGGGAATAGCTCCAGGAGCCTTGTGGAGACATGTTGTTGTGGCGCCCTGCCGGGTCTGTGACCAGAAGCAGTCCTTTTGCCCCATGTCGGAGTGCATTCCTGGCTTTTTGTTCGAAAAGCGCATGTTTGGTTAATTGCGTGCCTTCGAAGATGCTCTCCGGATCGTCTTCCTGCGGCTCATGTCTCAGAACCAGAACGATTTTTCCCTTTGCATTAATGGCTGTGTAATCGTCGTAGTCATATTCGGGCGCTGTAATGCCGTATCCGGCAAATACCACTGAAGCCGTAAATTTTCCTTCTCCTGTGAAATCAAATGGAATGAAGTCATATTTAAGAACAAACTCAACAGGGTCTCGACGGATAGGGTTCGTGTATTTTAGAACCAGGCGCGCCTGCCTTAAATCACGGTGTTCAATCTGGAAATTCTGATAATAGCCTCGTTTATCCCCTGCATGCAAAAGGCCGTATTTAGAAAATTCATCGGCAATGTACTTGGCGGCCAGCCACTGACCCAGCATGCCACTTTCTCGCCCGGTCAGTTTATCGGACGCCAGGATATCGACATGCAATTGTGCTTCGTGAGGCGTGATCGAACGTTTTGCGATCGAACCGAGGTTTAAATCGTAGGTCTCGTTGTTCTTACCAGGGGCGGCGTGTGCGGGAACAACTAGACTTGAAAATGAAAGTACAAAAAGTAGGTAAAGAATCGCTCTCCGACAACGCTGCATATCCATCTCCGGTTGTACTCTATGATCGCTTTGAAATTAGAACCCGTGTATTGATTCCCAATTAATTTAACCCTGATAGAACTTTGTAAGGCAAACCATGAATCATTTACACTATACTCGTGAAATTCACAATCTTAGTGAAGTTTTTAGATTAAATCAAGAAATTCCTGCCGATTTTAGCCTCTTGATGTGCAGTATCGACAATTCTTCGAACAAATGGGGTTTGGTAGGCTCTGCGGTTTTAGGCCTATATTGAAATCGTCTCTTTCAGATAAACTCTCCGCAATTTGGATATATGGCGATTAACATTGTTTTCAAAAGTTCACTTCCATTCGGTCGATGATTTGTTTATCTTAACGTTCGATTTATCGTATTTGGCGACCCTTCATGTTTTTTGAGAACCTTTTCGGAAACAGACTTCGATGGTTAATATTGCCGTCTATCTTAACCGTCTCACCGATTCCGGCTCAAGATAAAAGTGCAAAAGTTGATAGCTCGACGTTTGTTCAAACGTTCGGGAAGCCCCTCTTCATTTACGATACGTACACCTTTCCGGCTCAAAATACCGGAAAATCACAGGTAAGAATTTTTGTCAGGTTTGTGAACGATATTTTGCAATTTGTAAAAGTAAATGAAGCCGACTATCAGGCACGATACGAAGTGTCCACTGAGATACTTGACGAAGACGGCGGCCATGTCGCCGGAGACATCTGGCGACAGAAGATCGCCACCAGAACGTATGAAGAAACGAACTCGCGAAACGCAGTAAATCAGCATGAGTTCACCTTTAACCTCGAGGCCGGTTCGTACGAACTCAGAATTGAAGTGACGGATTTGGAAACCAAGCGTCATCTTGTGCGCAAAGATAACATCGATATCAGGAACTTGCCCAACAACAAGATTGGACTGAGCGATATAATCTTCGTCGACTCTATTAAAATGGATTCTTCCGGAATAACACATATTGTTCCTAATATGACCAAAACCTATGAGGAGCCCACGTCAGAATTCGCTGGCTATTTTGAATTGGTTTCCGGTCGCCAGGATTCCGTTAAACTTCGGGTTAGAATCTACGATGAAGAAAACAACGCTTTGTTTGATGATTCCAAAGCGGTGTTGGGGGAACGTAAACGTTATTCGGAAGTGGTGAAGATCAAAGGACGAATCGAGACGCCCGGTCACTACTTTTTCGTGGTTGAGGCGAGAACGTTGGAAGAGAAGGTCATGGTTCGGCAGGATTTTTTTATTCAATATGCGGAGAAAAAACCGTCGCTGGATCATACTTCGCCTGCTTTGCTGCATGCAATGAAATACATTTGTGATTCGGATGACTATAAATTAATCACAGAGGCATCCGGTGCTGCACGCCGGAATTTGATCGACACATTTTGGCAACAAAGAGATCCGATGCCAAAGACCGCAGAGAATGAATTGCGAGAGGAATTCAGGCGACGTGTTGAATTCACTATGAGGCACTTTTCAGTCACGACAGAGGGGAAGCCGGGGTGGCAGACAGATCGAGGGCGAATCTATATTCTCTATGGTCAGCCGTCCGAGGTTCGCAGACGAAGTGTAGATATCGATTCAAATCCTTATGAGTTTTGGTACTACAACGATATTGATCGCAGGTTTGTGTTCCTGGACAAATCTGGAAAAGGTGCATACCGACTTGTACACAAGGATTAGGAAGAGCTGAAATTAATAAGGCTAAAAGTCAGCAAGTTTAAACTTATGCAGGTAATGTAATCTTATTTAGAAATAAATTAATCTCATCCGCTAAACATCTACATGAAGTTCAACCAGGACGACGCAACGTTAGAAACGGACCCCCAAGTCGAAACCTCCTCTCAAAGTCCTTCAAACCATGAACGTCAAGATGTTCGCCGGGTAATCGCCCGGGATTTGCCGTTGGAGGCGTTTTTTGACGGTGGCCGGGAACAGACATTTGCCAGCTTAGGTAGAGTTTCCGCAACCCCCGAGGAAGTCCTTTCCTGGCAGTTGCACCCCGACAAACGCCAGACCATTGAACGCCTTATCATAAGCAATTCGAATGGCAAGACTCCAGACCTTGAAAAGGCAGGAATTTCGCCCGCAGATATTTTGGCCTTTGCTGCGCAGGGAAGCAAACCCACCGCTTCCAAACTTGAGGAGGCAAACCAACTCTGGTGGAAACTGCGTGAGAACGAACCTCTTTGGCGCAGTCAGTGCTCTCAACAAAAGCCCTCCTTCTTAGAGCGTCTGCAAGAGCGCCGTGCCCGGAAAGTCATCGACAAAATCATCGCTGAGCTTGATTTCGACGAGAGGGAGAGCAGCACGCTCTTCAAGACCGAGCGCTTTTCGAGAAGAACCGTTTACGCGCGTGATTATGCGGTCATCCCAAAGAAGTTGCGAGCCTTGTTCAAGATGGTGCCGGATCTGATTTTTGCGCCCAGAACGAGCGCGCAATTGCAGCGATTTCTGGCCTATGCCTCCGAACATAAAATCAACGTCGCACCAAGAGGACGAGGTACGTGGGCTTTGGGAGGCGCTTTGCTCACCAAAGGTGGCGTGGTGTTAGAGTTGGCTTCATTCGAGAAGAAAATCGAAGTTGACCCGAAGCAGCAAAAAATTACCGTTAGCGCGTCGGTGGATTTTCAAGAAGCCGAGGAGGCTCTGAATCGAGATGGTTTGACGCTCAAAGCGCGTCCGAGTAACAAATACGGGGTCATCGCCGGATTTCTTTCGGTGGGCGAGCCTCTGCAGGGCGGTCTCGGGTTGAATGCCTATGGAATCGGACACATCCGAAATTGTGTCGAATCCATCCGGGTTGTAACGAGCCGGGGAGAAGAAAAATCAATCAAAAACGATGATCCTGACTTTCCTTATTATTTTGGAACGAACGGCAGATATGGCATCATCACCGAGGTCATCCTCGAAGCTGCAAAAAAGCCCGCCAAACATCATCCGGTGGCGTTGCGCTTTGAAAGCGCCAAGAATGCTTTTGAATTTTTGCTCGGTTTCCGCAAAGATGTTCAATCAGGCTATCTCGAAGCGCATCCCGTTCACATTGAGTTTTATGGTAAAGATTATCTTGATGAAATAAAGAAAATCAAGTCTGCTCAGGATCCAAGCATCACGGTCAACTTAATTTCGCCTGAATCCATCAAGCGAAACACGCCAACGAAAGACGCGGTCCTATTTGTGTTTTATGATAAGGAGGATTCGGAGGCATTTCTCCATTACGTGGAAGAACGGGACGGATGCGGTCTCGCTTCTCAGAGCGAAGCCTCCGAACTTTGGGATGAGCGTTTTTCGCCGATGAAACTGCGGAGGAAGGGGGATTTGCTCACAGCCGAGGTCATCCTGCCTTTGGATAAGGTGCAACCGTATCTGAAACAAGTCACCCAATTTGCCTCAAAGTTGGGTCTCAAAATCTTACCGGTGGCTTACATATTGGATTTCAACGAAGCGCTGGTGCTGCCTCAGTTCATCACCGACCGCCGTCGGCGTTTCCAATACTACCGGCATTTTAGCCTGATCCCGGTATTAGCTCGCCGGGCCATCAAAGGCTTCCATGGACGGCCGTACGGTTATGGCATCTGGTTTTCCGGTCTCGCAAGAAGAGCCATGGGTCACGAGCTTTTCCAAGACTTAACACAAGCTAAGAAGCGATTGGATCCGAAGGGAATCCTGAACCCGGGTAAACTCAGTGAGATTGGCAGCCGATTGTGGAATTCGCTTGGGACTTTGCTCCTTCATGAACGGGCAGTAGATACGCTCGATCGGCTCCTGCAATTTCAGGGCTATTTGAGCTGCTTCAAGAAATTTCGGGAGGTGTTCTTATCCAACAAGGCCTATTCCTACTTTCAGGAGCGTGGCGATGCTATGCATCGATGCATCAAGTGTTCGGCATGTATGATTTGTCCCCTGGCGCAGATTTGGGAAAAGTCAGGTGACCCGAAGCTTAAGAAGGACGCCATTTACATCACTCCGCGCTACAAGATGGAGTACATGCAGCAGCATCTGTATGAGGGAAAGAAGCTGAGCCAGGAAGATGTGGATCGATTTGTCCTTTGTTTTCGCTGTGGTGTGGCAGAACGCGAAACGGTTTGCCCCATCAGCGACATGTTGTTGACGGTCGAGGAATCCGAATCCACACCGTGCGAGAAGAAGCTGCCGACCTACGATGATTTCGAAGCGCAATTGCGTCAAGAAGGTTACGATGTCGATGGTGCGATTCAGCGTTACATGGATATTTTGAAGACACATCCCGGAGTGGCCCACGCGATGCAGGACGTCTTGGGAAAATACCGCATTCCAAAGACCGGCGACTTGACCGTACTCCAACCCAAGACCGATTTCGCCATCTACAAAGTGAATGTAGATGAAAACCGTTGCATCAATTGTGGCAAGTGCGGCGACGAACACACCACCAGCCAAAGAGGTTTTTGGGATCCAAGATATCCGCGAAAAATGGTGAGCCTGGATGACCTTTTGCGGGAAATGCACGGAAAGATTCCAGAGAATTGGTTCAGCGATCGAGACGGTCCGATACCGGCGAAAATCAAGGAGCAGGGGCAAAGTAATGGCGAATTCGTCCACTTCAGAAATCCGGCCGATTCGGATCAGGGACACCATCATTGTAACGGTTGCCTCTATTGCGTCATTGAATGTCCCGTTGATGCAATCAGAGTAAGCATTAACGATTACTACGCCGAGCTTGCGGGCGAGGACTTCACTCGTGAAGATATTCGGCGTTTGAACGAAGAAGCTCGGACCGGAGGCGTCCCGACCAGCGGCACCGGTTCAACCGGAGTATTCGGTGGCAAAGGCTTTGACCGGTTCATGTTCGATTTTTCGGTGATCGTGCGCCCGACTCGCGATGGTATTCGAGAGGCCATAGACATCGGCGTGAATCTGGGCAGAAAACCGCTGTTTCATCTTTTTGAGGATGCCAGGAGGGGTGATAAATTCCCTAAAATGAGAACGCGAGTTGAGACACTGGACTTGCCGACACCGATTCTCCTGGAATTACCGTTACTGCATGGCAGAAGCTCAAGTCGCGACCTCATCGAAGTTTTTGGTCGATGCGCACAGCAGGAAGATACAGTCGTAATTTTAGACTTGTTTCAGTTTATTGAGAATTTTGAAATCGTTAGCCAATTTGCCAAGCACGTAGGCTTAAGACTGCTGCCGGAAGAGCTGCAAACCATTCAAGCCTGGGTGACGAGGAAAGAGATCGATGATAAGCTGTTGTGCGCTCTGCGAGAAATTCCTCTTTTGGAAATTGCGCATGAAGCTTCGGAAGACGCAGATGTCCGATGCTTGCCGGTATCGCAGGAGGTCCGTGAAAAACTTAATCCGAAACTGATTGTCTCTCAGCTACTGGTCTGTCCACTAAATTCGGATCCGCAAAACGTCACCCCTTGCGTAGAAGCCCTCGCGAAATCCAGCGCTGAAATCATTCATCTCAAAACCCAATTCAATGCCGAGAAGGGCTATTATGAGTCGGTGGATATTCTTCCTGCGTGTTATGAACGTCTTTTGGTGAAGTCACTGCATAGTCAGGTCACGCTCATCGCCAACGGCATAAAATCACCCGCCGACTTGGGCATTGCCACGATGCTTGGGGCAGGAGCCGTGGTTATCGATCGTGCGGCATTGGTGGCCTTGAACTACGAGTTCCCGATGTTGGAAAAGAAGGGTGAGGTACTGCCGGAAATCGAAATCGAGTATGGCATCCAGAAACTCCAGAATCTTTTTAACTCCTGGCACAAACAGATACGCGAGGTTTTGGGTGCGTTCGGTGTTCGCGACATTCGTCGAACGGTGGGCGAACGAGGTCGTCTTATCGATTTGCGGGAGCGCGAGATAAAAATGCGTTCCATTGTTGAGGACGCCGGGCTTCGAGAGGCTTCGAACGTTGTGAACAAAGCCAAAATTCTCGAAGACGAAGATCTCGCAAGAAAAGCGTCGTGGACATTTTCCGGGCTCTCAAAACTCGTAAAACCGGTGTCGCCTCCCAATGAAAATCTTTCAGGCGATCGCAGTCAGAGCCTGAAATCCATGTTGGAAGTACGGGGCGACCGAAGGTGGAATGCTGAGATGCTGTCAGCAACCTGGATGATGGCTTCTGGCCAGGTGCCATCCCATAAAGTTCCACAAACCGGTTGCGACTTTGGTGGTGGCAGCTTTGACGTCATGAGATTTGCACCGGTTCAAGTCGAGGGCAAGATCCTGAGTCTCGACGGTGCCGTCGAAGATGTGTATCGGAAGGTGCAAGCTGGCGATC
>JAABYK010000019.1:14357-16513 GCA_011775825.1 Candidatus Zhuqueibacterota bacterium
CCCCACTTGTCAATCATTTCCCCATTGACGCCGCGGACATGTCCTTGGGATCCATTGGTTGGAAGTTAACCCTGGCCCGCTATTTGGCAGGTGCCATTCTAAAACGACATACGGGTACGGGTGAGGGCGGATACCCTCTGGAAAACTATGATCGGCTGCTGAAATTTTTTCCGAATTTATCACGAGATGAAGTTCACTGGCTGGCGGCACAGATGGAACGCTGGGTTGCCACTCAGACCGCTACCGGCTATTTTGGGGTGAACGAAGATACGATTCGTCGCGCCGACAAGCTGGTACTGAAATTTGCCCAGGGTGCAAAGCCCGGTTTAGGCGGACACATTCTCGGTGCCAAAGTGACCAGTCAGGTGGAAGATTTGCGAGGCGTCGTTGCTGGCATCAGCGTATTCAGTCCGTTCCCATTTCATGATGTCTACTCCATCGAAGATGTCACCAAGATGATCGAATGGCTCCGCACCATCAACCCGGACGCCATCATCAGCGTCAAGATTTCGACGCCTGTGGATGTCTATCATGTGGCGCTCGGACTGGTTAGCGCGGGTGCCGACGAAATCCAGATTGACGCCACCGCAGGCGGCACAGGCGCAGCTCCCGACATCGCGCGAAACCGAATTGCCATGCCGTTGGAGTACGGCCTTGCAGATGTCCACAAATTCCTGGTGGAACAAGGAGAAAGGAACAACGTCGTTTTGGTCGCCAGCGGTGGCATTCGAAGTGCCTACGATGTTGCCAAGGCGATGATTCTCGGAGCTGACAAGGTTCTCCTGGGCACGCAGGAGATCGTCTCCCAGCAATGCAATCGCTGCGGCAACTGCGAAGCACCGGGCGGCTGTCAAAAAGGCATTACCACCACCGTGGAACAACTGGAACAGCAAAAGGAGATTCTGCTAAACACACAATGGCTTATCAATTCTCAAGTCGCCGTGGTTCAGCACGTGATAAAGATGATGTATGTTTGGGGCATGAAGGACATTCGTGAGCTGAGAGGACGTACAGATCTGATTTCGGACTGGGGATGGGAAGGTCAGGAAAATGGAAGATGGAGGATAGGGAACAGAACTTCGGCAAGCAACAACAAATCCCGAAGGATAGTTAATGAATGGGATGAAGCAAAAGAAGAGCGGAAGGAGTTGGATGCATGCGGTGTGGTGAGTTTCGCCTGCACACAGGCGGTGCCCGTTGAGAGCATTCAAACGGCGTGTCAGCGCATGCACAACCGCGGCAACGGTCGTGGAGGTGGGATTTTGGGTTTGGGCGGCATGTTCTCACCGGAATTGGAAGATTGCTATGCTTTGCAAGTTATTGTGTTGAGTCAACAAAAACAGCGCGAAGAGAAAATACTTGAAATCGTCAAGCGTTACCTAAAAGATTTTTATCTGATTGACCGTTTTGGAGAGATGACGGATCCGAGTAATTTGACTCGTTCGGAACTCGAGGCCTATCGCAACCCACGTCGGCAAAAGGATGGCAGAGACATCGCTTGGCAGCAAGCCGGGCTACAGGTTGACCCGGGCGATATGTATCGCTTTTTTATCAGAGTCAAAAAAACGGCCCTTTTGAGATTTGCTCGAGAGGTTCTGGAGAAATGTCAGCTTTCGCCATCAGAAAAAGCGGTGCTCGAAAATGGCAATCCCACCGATTTTCTGAAGCGAGTCAACATTTCAGGAAAATGGCTTGATTACTTTGTCAAATATTTCGACTTATTGACTGACGAATATCTGGACTCCATTGATCCAAAGAGCGACTTTTGGCAACAGCCAGAATACGAGGCTATGTGGCGAGATTTGGAAGACGAATTCGTTTACAGGCGCGCGTTCGAGATAAATCAAAAGTACTATATCGAACCGCAAGATCGATCCGAGAACCCGGAGGCCTTTGTATCATCCATGATGAAAGATGGCGGCATCTGGAAACTGGTTGGATATGCCGAGCAGGCCGCCGACTATTGGCTCATTGGGGATGCGCAATACGTCACGCTTCGGGACCTGGAACGAATTGTTAGGAATGTCTTGGAGGAAACGGATGCAAAGAACAGGAATGATCAAATCAGCAAAATAAAAGCAGCCATTAGAAGCTTTCGAAGCGAAAACGGTCAACCGAAATCAATTTCCAACAAATGTATAAAGACGACGATCGGA
>JAABYK010000019.1:16528-17014 GCA_011775825.1 Candidatus Zhuqueibacterota bacterium
TGTGGTCGTCTTTAAATATGGAGCCCATATTTGGATCGGGCATCAACGCTTTCCCACGGTTTTCAGTCCGTACAGTGGCGGCAGTCATCCATTTTACGGCCGAGTCCACGAAGCTCTCATCCACAACGGCGATTTTGCAAACTACGTCGCGATGGTGCGTTTCTGGGATCAGTTCGGTGGGGCGCCGCAGTTTCGTACGGACACGGAAATGGCGGCAAAGGCCTACGCCATTTTGAAGCAAATGGGGTACCCTCAATCTCATATTTTTGAAGCCATTGCGCCAACCACCGGTATCGACATGCAAAGGCTCAGGAAGTCGAGGCGGGAACTGGCCGCAGACTTGGAAAACCTGCAAAAGACTCACATCGCCGGCTCCCCGGACGGCCCCTGGTTTTTCATCATCGGCGATCAGGACCCAGCAACCCGGAATTTGAAAGTGATCGGATTGACCGACACTTCCGTGCTGCGTCCGTCTATTTTCGTCTG
>JAABYK010000190.1:0-15867 GCA_011775825.1 Candidatus Zhuqueibacterota bacterium
AAAGGGTCTGACGGAACAGAGCGCACATGTGAAAAGCAGTTTCGATCCGGAGGTCATCGAGAGCATCCTCAACTACGACGGTGCCATGAACCTAGGGGTGTACAAAGTTACTATTGGTCGTCCGGATGTCAATTTGATGGATCATGGTAATTCGGTCAGCACGTTTATGGGGTTCAATACCTGGATGGCTTTTCAGGGAACTGCTGAAAAGGCCGCGGTCGCCGGCGATTTTGCTATGTTGGAATATGAAGTCGAGTCGGTAATCGAAGCGCTGGTCAGCCATGGGATTGAAGTCGTGGCTGTGCACAATCACATGGTCACTGAACAGCCGCGTATCTTTTTCCTGCATTTTTGGGGCGTTGGGCCCGTTGAGAAATTAGCCAGGGGGCTCAAGGCAGGACTGGATCGGACGGGAACGCCCGTGTCACCCGGAGCTCGGAGTAAGCTTGGTCCACAAGAGTAAGGAAGGGAAGATACATGTACAAACGTATGCTGTGGCTCTCTGCGCTATCTTTGCTGTTATCCACGGTCGCATTAGCACAAGAATCCAAGTTAGAACAGGAATTAAAAAAAGAACTGACGGAGCTAAAAGCCAGGTTGGCCCATGCTCAGGCTCTGCTCAATAAAGTCAAGCAGAACGCACTTCAGGGCGACGACGTACAGGAAGATGCAGAAAAACCTGCACCGGCCATCAATACACCATCTGCGTTGTCTTTATCCCCTGAAGGATATGAGAAGGATACCCCCCGATTCGATATCTTGCTGCAGTCACGCGGCGACTTTTTCTGGGATGAGGAGAAAACCAGCACGTTCTTTCTACGCAAGGCCGAGCTTGGAATCAAGGGTCATGCTGCCGAACACGTGGATTTCTCAATTGAGATCGATCCGGTCAGACCCGATGACCCTTTGCGTCGTACCTACATTCGGTTGTCGCATCTGTCCTGGCTGCACATCAAATTCGGAATGGAGAAAGCCCCGCTCGGACTGGAGGAACTCAGCTCTACGGCTCAAATCCCTTTTGTGGATCGCTCTGAAATCAACGACCGCTTTGCGGCGGCGGAAGAAATTGGGGTGCATTTGGAAAGCCGGTGGACAAAGTGGCTGCTGCAGTTTGCTGTAACAAACGGCGGTCGACGTCTGCTGCGCGATAACAACGACCATAAAGACGTCTCCGCCCGCATCGTTTGGGCACCGAATCACTGGCTGTCTCTGGGCGGAGCCACCCTTCTGGGTAGAGCCGGTGTCGATGAACTCCAACGAGATCGGTATAACTTCGAATTCAAATTGGGCACCAATCTTTCCGGTTTTCAGAGCGAGCTTTATCGTGCCAGGGATGACGAGGTCTGGAGCTCGGCATTCTACGGTGCCGGTTACTGGGCACTCCCTGTGCAGTCCAGTTGGCTCACGCACGTGCAGCCGGTCGTCCGCTATGAGTACATCGATCGCGATGATGATAATCGTTTTGAAGAACTCAGTCTGCTCACATTCGGAATCAGTCTGATGCTGGATGAACATCGTTCCAAATTTCAAATCAATTTCTTGAAGGACCTCAAGACCGGCACTCGGAAAGACGAACTGCGTGCGCAGTATCAGGTCGAGTTGTGACCAGAGGCTGACGGCCTGCTGCTGGGCTTTGGAGTTGCACATGAGAATGAATCTGCATTTTAAGGAGATCTGAATGTTTGAAAAACTCATAAAATCCTCGCTCGAAAACAAACTCATCGTTTTATTGGCGGCCATACTGCTATTCATCACGGGACTGATCATCGCCACCCGTCTGCCGGTGGACGTTTTCCCCGATCTCACCGCGCCAACGGTTACCATTCTGACGGAAGCCCACGGCATGGCGCCGGAGGAAGTCGAGACGCTCGTGACCTTTCCCATCGAGACCGCCGTGAACGGGGCGACCGGGGTGCGCCGGGTGCGCTCTTCCAGCGCAGCGGGCATCTCCATCGTCTGGGTGGAATTCGACTGGGGCACAGATATTTTTATCGCGCGCCAGATCGTCAACGAAAAGCTGCAAATTGCCGGTGCCTCGTTGCCCGAAGGCATCGACCGGCCGATCCTGGCGCCGATTTCCTCCATCATGGGAGAAATCATGCTCATCAGTGTCACGCGGGATTCGTCAATGGCAAGCAATGGTCAGGCCGTCAACGAAATGGAGTTGCGTTCCATCGCCGACTGGACTTTGCGGCGACGGTTGCTCTCAGTTGCCGGGGTTTCACAAGTCGTGCCGATTGGCGGTGAAGTAAAGCAGTATCAAATTCTGGTCTCGCCGGAGAAACTGGCAGCCTACGATATTTCCCTCAATGAAGTTTTGCACGCAGCCGAGCAGTCGAACACCAATTCCTCGGGTGGTGTGTACATGGATTCCGGACAGGAGTATCTCATCCGCGGCGTGGGACGCGTGCAGAAACTCGAAGATATCGCCAATTCGGTCATCACAACACGCGGCGACTTACCGGTTCTCATGCGGGACGTGGCAGAGGTGAAAATCGGTCCCGCCGTCAAGTTAGGCGACGGTTCGGCTAATGCGCAGCCGGCGGTCATTGTCATGGTGCAAAAGCAGCCGAACGCCAATACACTGAAACTGACCGAGCGCATCGAACAAACCATCGAGGACATCCGGCAGACTCTACCGGCAGATGTGATCATCAACACGCATGTTTTTCGGCAGGCTGATTTCATCCGCGTCGCCATCGATAACGTGATCGAGGCTTTGTGGCACGGCGCCGTGTTAGTCGTAATCGTGCTGCTTTTGTTTCTCGGAAATCTGCGCACGACGTTCATTTCAGCGGTTGCCATTCCGCTTTCTTTGATCGTGACCATTTTTGTGTTTCGGGCGTTCAGTATTACGATCAACACCATGACCCTCGGCGGCATGGCCATTGCCATCGGGGTACTGGTGGACGATGCCATCATTTATGTGGAAAATGTGTTTCGCCGTTTGAAAGAAAATAATCTGCAACCGGAGTCACAACGACGTCCCACTCTCGAAGTCATCTTTGACGCGTCGAATGAAATCCGTTCGCCTATGGTGAATGCCACACTGATCGTCGTCATTGTTTTTGTGCCGTTATTTTTCCTGAGCGGCGTGGAGGGCAGGCTCCTTCGCCCGCTGGGCTATGCCTACATCGTTTCGGTCTTTGCGTCCCTGTTGGTGGCCGTGACCGTGACCCCGGTGCTGTCGGCGTATCTGCTTCCCAATGCCACCTTCATGACCAAAGAAGGCGATAGCTGGCTGGTGACGCGGCTCAAGAATGCGTTTCGTAAAACCCTGGATGTCGTCCTGAGATTTCCCCGGCTGGTCATCGTCACCTCGGCTGTTGCGCTGGGTTTGACTTTGCTCATTCTGCCGTTTCTCGGGCGCGCCTTTCTGCCGGAGTTCAACGAAGGGTCGCTCACCATCAGCGTGCTGACCGTACCCGGCACCTCACTTAAAGAGTCGAATAAGATTGGGAAGCTGGCCGAGGAGATTTTGCTGGAGCATCCCGAGATCAAATCCACGGCCCGGCGGACCGGGCGTGCAGAATTGGACGAGCACGCGCAGGGCGTGAACGCTGCCGAACTGGATGCCCGTTTCGAATTGAACGGCAAAAGCAAGGAGACATTTCTTGAGGAACTGCGCAGCGCCCTGTCGATCCTACCGGGTACGAATATCACCATCGGCCAGCCTATTGGGCACCGCATCGATCACATGCTTTCAGGCACAAGAGCGAATATCGCCATCAAGATTTTCGGTCCGGACCTTTACCGATTGCGGTCACTGGCAGAACAGGTGCGACAACAGATGGAGCCTGTTGCCGGTGTCGTCGATTTGGCTGTGGAACAACAGGTGGACGTGCCCCAGGTCCGCATCAAATTCAATCGCCGCAGCATGGCCACGTATGGCGTTCCGGTGGGTGAACTGGCCGAAGCCGTTGATGTCGCATTCAAAGGAGAGGTGGTGTCGCAGATTCTGGAAGGTCAACGCAGTTATGATTTGCTGGTACGATTCAACGAGCAAAACCGGGGCAATATCGAGCATATCCGCAACGCCCTGTTTGATACGCCTCTGGGGCCAAAAGTTCCACTGAGTCAATTGGCTGAGGTGGTCTACGAAAAAGGCCCGAACACCATCAGCCGCGAGAACGTCCAGCGTAAAATCGTGGTTCAGGCCAATGTCTCGGGACGCGACCTGCGCAGCGTGATCGATGATATTCAACGCCGTCTCGATGAAAACGTCACGTTTCCACAAGGCTATCACGTCGAATACGGCGGGCAGTTTGAAAGCGAGCAAGCCGCAACGCGCCTCCTCACTCTGTTGAGCATTGTCTCCATCGCCGCGATCTTTCTGCTGCTTTATCTCGAATTCGGCTCTTTTCGGTCAGCATCGTTAATCATGGTGAACCTGCCGCTCGCACTCATCGGCGGCATCTGGGCGGTGTTCTTCACGGATGGGATTGTCAGCATCGCTTCTCTTGTAGGCTTTATTACCCTGTTTGGAATTGCGACGCGCAATGGTATTCTGATGATTTCACATTACACCCATTTGCTGGAGGAAGGCAAGGCTTTCAAAGACGCCATTATTCAGGGTTCGTTGGAACGCCTCAATCCCATTTTTATGACGGCGCTCACGACCGGTCTGGCCCTGATTCCTCTTGCGCTCGGTGGCGGGGAACCCGGGAAAGAGATTCAGACGCCGATGGCTATCGTTATTCTCGGTGGCCTGTTGACTTCAACGGCTTTGAATATGATTGTAGTACCAAGTCTATTTTACAAGTTTGGGGGAACAAAAAGTGGCGCAAAAGAATTAAAGAAACTCAGTATTTAGAGTATATCCGGGCAAGTTTTCTTCCCTTCTTTTTAGTTTGATATCTGATTGACTTGGCGGCATATAACATCAGTTTGCAGTTGACAAAGGGTGCAGGTTCTCTGGGTTGGTTTTGTGCTCTCTCAAAGGTTATTTATAATCAGTAAGTTAGGTGCTCTTAATCCCTTTGCAACTCAAACTCAACGATCGACTTGCAGAAAGATGTGAATAGAAATGAAAGAGAGAATAGGGGCCATGACCGGATTGCAGCGAACGCTAGAGTTTCTCGATCGCAAGCCCGTTGATCGCAAGCCCTTCCATCCTATTATCATGCGGTGGGCCGCCCGCTACACGGGTGTAATGTACCGGGATTTCTGCCTAGATTATCAGACCAAGTGCGACGCTATGATCCAGTGTGCGGACGACTTTGACCTCGACTGGGTCACCGTTATGTCTGACCCCTTCTGCGAGGCCTCGGCCTTTGGCCTGCACATCGAGTATCCCGAGAACGACCTGCCAATTGACCGCAATGGGCATCTGCCCGATTTAGCTGCGGCCAGTCGGATTCAACCATTTCGTACACTTGAGCACGAGCGCACCACCAATCGTCTTCGCGAGATTCGCGAGTTCAAGCGGCGGGTGGGCGATCGTTACTTCATCGTCGGCTGGGTAGAAGGTCCGGTGGCCGAGTATGCTAACCTGCGCGGCGTGTCCAGTGCCGCTTTGGATCTATTTGATGCCCCTGACGTCGTCTTGAAAGCGATAGACGTTATCGTGGAGTCTTCGTTGGAATTTATTACGCATCAGGTGGAGGCTGGTGCGCACGCTATAGGGATTGGCGACGCCTTTTGCTCGCTGATAGGACCTGCATCATACCGCCAGTTTGCCTGGGAAGGTGAGCGGCGCATGATTGAACACATCCATAACCTGGGTGCAAAGGCTAAGCTGCATATATGCGGCCAGACGACTGCACTCCTGCCCGACATGATTTCGACGGGAGCAGACATTGTGGACGTGGACCACCTTGTACCCAGCATGGCTGCGTTCGTTCACCTACTCGGCCCAAACCAAGTGCTGTCCGGCTCGAGCGATCCAGTGAGCATTATTCAGGACGGCACGCCGGGTCAAATTCTTGAAGCCGTCCAGAAGTGCCAAAAGCAAGCCAGCGGTCGCTGCATCGTTTCTGCCGGATGCGAGATCACGCCAGGCACCACTGTGGAGAATTTTCGGGCCTTCCGGGAGGCGGCGGACCGATGTGCTGCAGAAACGGATTGCTGACGGTCGCTTTGTAAATAGGGAAGCAACACATGAGAGCAGCAAAAACTAGTGTCGAACAAGACGGCTGGAGGATATTGCCGCTAAGGCGCGGCAAATCCTCAGCCGCGACGTTAGAGTCGCAACTTGGGATCCTTATAATCTGGATCACAAATAGAAATTAGTGAAAAGCAGAAGACCACATTCAACTTAAACGAAAAAAGCATGTTATTCTCATGGTAATGAATTGATCCAAATCATGCGCATTTCTGAATTGGGAAATCTAACTGCATTAACCCTGACGAGAGGGCGGCAGTTCTCTGGGTGAGTTTTGTGCTTTCTTCAATGCCATTTTTAAATCAGCAAGTTAAGTACTCTTAATCCCTCTAAATTTAGGAATCGATTTAAATTGGAAATTCCACAGGAATCTTTCGTTTGTTGTAGGCGTGGGTTACCGGCGAGTTGAGTTCGATAAAATGCGCGGCCCGGCCACGTTTGGGTTCCCAGCCAGCAACAGATTTTTCCCCTTTGAGGTGGAGCTCGTGCAAGCGGTAAATTATTTTGGCGTAAGAGACACGAACGAGGATTCCCCTGAGACAGAATTTCGCTTACCACCGCTGACATTTCTCACCGAACCAAGAGATGAGGTGCGAGAGCCAGCGACAATCGACTTGAATGCGTTTGGTTTGCGAGCCGGAATTCAATTGAGTTTTTAAACCATGTTTAGTTTAATTAGAGAAAGTTTCATAATTCTGCTGCTTGTCTTGATGAGCTGCACCGAGAAAGTGAGCATCGAACCGGAATTTACCGCTAACACAGATTGTGCCGGTTCTAACGGTCGAACACAACAATTATCGCAGAGTTGAATTGAGTTTCGGTGAGCTGCGAGTGCTGGAAGTCGAGCGAAATCTATTCCGTATTCTGGTGCCATTTAGAACAGCCGGAGAAGCGGAGTTTACAACTTTCGACACCCTGGAGCTGGAGTTCAGGAGATTTTTATTGCCATATTTGTCTGAACCGGTACTGGAAGAGAATGTTGAATACGAATGTCGGGTGGTGGTACAGTATCGAAATCATGTTGAGCAAGTCAGCAACACGGTTCGTTTTGTGACACCGGTGGTAAAAGGACAAATCTTAGACAGCATTGGATGTACTGGATGTCGGTCAATATTTGATTTTACCGAAACCTCTATTTTTGTCTTAACCTACAACGATGAGTTGTTTCGTATCGATCGCAATACCTTGGAATCTACCCAATTGCTCTCCGGCTTCAGGCCCCTTGGATCTGTCCTTTTTCTTGATATGGCCGTTCATGGAGATACGGCTATGTTTACCGAAAACACCGAGAGCGAGATGACCGTAGTCCGAGTCAACCTGCAAACGCTCGAGGTAGACAAATCTCTGAAAGTTCTTTCCCTAAGGAAGGACCTTTCGTTTATGGACAAATCTTTCATTATGATGGCGCTGATAGTTACGTTCTGTGGAATTTGGGGGACGGTGAAAAGCAGATCGAGAAAATAGATTCGGTGACTGGAGAAGTCGTCAAAAGTTATCCCGTATTCGAGAAGCTTATAGATTCTGATGATGAGTTAATTTTTGATGGCATCGATTTCTGGATCGCTATCAATGATAAATTTGACAATCGCATTGCGCCTTTTGATCCGAAGGGTGCCATCGTTTCACCCGTTCACCGAAATCCGGTTTTCAGATCTTCTGGCCTGGGATGGCGATAGTTTTTGGGTTTTCAACGATGAAATCGATTCGATTGTGAAGCTTAAACTTGAGGGATTGTAATACGCCCTAGCATCAATTCGATACTGACTATTGCTAAAATAAATTCACTCAATGCAATCATAATTGACTGGACGAGATTAGTCACCACTGTTTCTGGAGAAAAAGATGAGATATCACACACTCTGTTTATTCTTATTTTTTGTTATGCTGAGCAACCCAACCTATTCCCAGG
Organism: Candidatus Zhuqueibacterota bacterium; assembly: GCA_011775825.1. Taxonomy (GTDB): domain Bacteria; phylum Zhuqueibacterota; class Zhuqueibacteria; order Oceanimicrobiales; family Oceanimicrobiaceae; genus JAABYK01. Next base: position 8,013 of record JAABYK010000190.1, read on the forward strand.
ATGAAGCGAGATTGCTTCGCTTACCCAGCATCTACGATGATCAAATTGTCTTCACGTATGCGGGTGATTTGTACACAGTTGCGGCAACGGGTGGGATTGCCCGCAAATTGACCAACCATGAGGGATACGAGATGTTCGCCCGCTTCTCGCATGATGGCAAATCTATCGCCTTTACCGGTCAATACGACGGCAACACCGAGGTCTTCCTGATTCCGTCCGAAGGCGGCGTTCCCAGGCGGCTCACGTACACCGCCACGCTTGGTCGCGATGATGTGGCGGATCGCATGGGCCCGAACAACATTGTCATGGCCTGGAAGCATGACAACAGCAGCATCGTGTTCCGCTCCCGGATGCGCTCGTTCAACAGCTTTATTGGCTCGCTGTATTCCGTGACCCCCGAAGGCGACTTGCCGGAACAACTGCCGGTGCCGTACGGTGGCTTCTGCTCCTTTTCACCGGATGACAAAAAAATGGCTTACAATCGGGTCTTTCGCGAATTCCGCACCTGGAAAAAGTATCGTGGCGGCATGGCAGATGATGTTTGGATCTATGATTTCGAAACCAGGGAAGTCGAGAACATCACCAGTCATCCGGCCCAGGACATCATTCCCATGTGGGGCGACAACAAGATTTATTTCCTGTCGGACCGCGATGAAATTCGCCGCATGAATCTGTACGTTTACGACCTCACTTCAAAAGAGACCAGAAAACTCACCCAATACACGGACTTTGACATCAAATTTCCGGCCGTTGGTCAGAATGCGATTGTTTACGAACACGGCGGGTACATTTATAAATTCGACCTTGCCACTGAGCAAGTGCAAAAGGTGGAGATTACCATTGCCAACGATTTGCTCACCGCCCGCGATGAAATCAAGGAAGTGAGGGAGGACATTAGAAATTACGAAATTGCCCCGGATGGCAATCGCGCTTTGTTTGGTGCGCATGGTGACGTGTTCACGGTCCCGGCCAAACATGGCCGCACCCGCAATTTGACGAACACCTCGGGCGTGCACGACCGCAACTCCAAATGGTCGCCCGACGGCAAATGGATCTCCTTCATCTCGGACAAAACCGGCGAGGACGAAATCTACATCGTGAGCCAGGATGGCAACAATCCGCCCAGACAAATCACCACGGGCGCCGAAACCTACAAGTACCAGCCCTACTGGTCGCCGGATAGCCGCAAACTGCTTTGGAGCGACAAACAACTTCGGTTGCGTTTTGTGGATATCCAGACCAAAGAAATCACCGAGGTGGCCAAGGCCACGGCCTGGGAAATTCGGGATTATGCCTGGTCGCCGGATAGCAAATGGATCGCGTACGCCCGACCCGAAGATAGGGTGATGACGAAACTGTATCTCTATTCTTTGGCCGAGGGTGAAACTCACGAAGTCACCGAAGGCTGGTTTTCCTCAACCGATCCCGCATTCAGCTCCGACGGCAAGTTTCTGTACTTCGTTTCCAATCGCGTTTTCAACCCGATCTACAGTTGGACGGAATGGAACCATGCCTATCAAGACATGGAACGCATCTATTTTGTGACACTGACAAAAGATGTTGAGAATCCGTTCCGGCCCAAGAGTGACGAAGTGAAAATTGAGGAAGAAAACGGGAAATCCCAGAAATCCAGGGAAAAGGAAGAAGAGGAAAAGAAAGAAGTCGTCGTGAATGTGGACTTCGACGGGTTGAAAGAGCGCATTGTTGGGGTGCCGATCAAAGCGTCCAACTACTGGCATTTGACGTCCGTGGGCGATAAACTGTATTACAATCGCAACGGCAGTGCCGATGAGAAACCGCTGCTTTTGATGTACGATTTTGAAGAGCAGAAGGAAACGGAGTTGGGTCAAATTAACGGCTACGAGATCTCAGCGGATAAAAAGAAAATACTAATTTCGCAAGAGAAGACGTATGCGATCATTGATTTGCCCAAAGCTAAAATCGAAATCAAGGAAAAACTCGACCTGTCCGGCATGGAAATGCGAGTGAACCGACATGCGGAATGGAGACAGATTTTTCATGAGTGCTGGCGACAGATGCGGGAGTTTTTCTACGCACCGAACATGCACGGACTCGATTGGCAGGCGACCCGCGAAAAGTACGAGCCGCTGGTGGCGCACGTCAATCACCGCAACGACCTGACGTACATCATCGGTGAAATGGTGGGCGAACTGAACGCCGGCCATACGTATGTTGCAGGCGGCGACCGACCCAGTCCACGCAGACTCAAGACCGGACTCCTGGGCGCGCAACTTGAGCGCGATGCCGATTCGAAATACTATCGAGTGAAGAAGATTCTGGACGGCCAAAACTGGGAGAAGTCGCTGCGCTCGCCCCTCACTGAAATTGGTGTGGACGTAAACGAGGGCGACTACATTCTGGCGGTCAACGGCGAACCGACTAACGCCATGACTAACATTTACGAAGCGTTGATCAACACCGTGGACAAACAGGTGAACCTCACGGTGAATTCGCGGCCGTCGATCCAGGGCAGTCAAGACGTGACCGTTGAACCTATTGGCGACGAGTCGGATCTTTACTATCTCAATTGGGTGCAGGACAATATCGATAAAGTCAACGAGGCTACCAATGGCGAAGTCGGTTACGTTCATATTCCGGATATGGGCCGAAGAGGCTTAAACGAATTCGTGAAATATTACTATCCTCAGATTCGCAAGAAAGGTTTGATTGTGGATGTGCGCGGAAATGGCGGCGGCAATGTTTCGCCGATGATCATCGAGCGCCTGCGCCGCGAGGCGGTCATGTTTGACATGGCACGCAACACATCGCCGGGGCCGGATCCCGATGCCACATTTTTGGGACCCATTGTTTGCCTGATCGACGAATTCTCCGCCTCCGATGGCGATCTGTTCGCGTATCGCTTCCGGCAGCACAATATTGGCAAACTCATCGGCAAACGCACCTGGGGCGGTGTCGTCGGTATTCGCAGTCCGTTACCTTTAGTCGATGGCGGCCAATTCTACAAACCTGAGTTTGCCAATTACGACTTAAAGGGCGAAAAATGGATTATTGAAGGGCATGGTGTGGAGCCGGATATTTATGTGGACAACGATCCTGCCAAAAAATTCTCCGGCATTGATGAGCAACTGAACAAAGCCATCGAAGTGATACACGATGAGATGAAGACCAAGGGCAAGGAAATTCCGCCCGTTCCGCCATTTCCGGTCAAGAATTAGTTTGGGTAAAAGAGCTACGGTTTGGAGTGCAAAAATCAGCGAACGAAGCGAGCGTATTTTTGCGAAAGGATTTCGTGATCTTGAGGATCGCCCAGTATATTCCATGCTGGGCGGGAAATCGATTTTGGATATGCATCCCAAATGACCACCTTAACAACTATGAGCGAGAACTGTGGCCTTAGATCGAGTTGGATTGGGATAAAAATCCTATTGGATTTCCTGCACGAGACGCACGTCCCTCGCAATGTTTGTAAAAACAGCTATCTGCGGAATTAGCTTCTAAGGTTCAGAAACAAAGTTTCTGAGCAATGCGTGCCCAAACCGAAGTTTAGGCACGAGTGTATCAAGCACTATCTGGAACCAAAACAAAGAGAAAAAACTTACTGTGATTATGAAGCGTCTAACCTCTTTTGCTGCCTGTTTTCTTCTGATATTCTGCCATGCACTGCTGCTACACCCTCGAGAAACCCAAACGAACATCACCTATCGTTTGAGCTGGGATCAACCCAATTCGCATCTACTCAACATTGCCATGGAAATAGACAACCCACCTGGCGACTCTCTGCATGTGAGCATTCCGGCCTGGAGACCGGGGAGGTACATCATTCAAAATTACACCAAAAATGTCATCAACTTTCGAGTGTTTGATGAGGCGGGACAATCCCTATCAAGCGAAAAGATCGACAAAGACACGTGGCGAATCCCGATATCCGAAACTAATACCGTCGTTGTGAAATATGACTATTACGCCAGACATTTGGATGGCGGCTCGAGCTACTTAGATGATTCGGAAGCCTACATCAACCCGATCACCTGCCTGACGTACATCCCCGGGAAAGAACTGTTGCCGGTGTCGCTGACCATTGACAAGCCCGCGGATTGGAACGTGGCCACAGCCCTGAAATTTGACGCAGATGTGAATGCCTATGTGAGTCCCAATTACTACGAGTTGGCGGATGCTCCCATTCTCATCAGCCCGTCGTTCGAGTTGCTGGCGTTCCAAACCCAGGGGGCCATGTTTGAGATTGCGCTACAAGGTGAGGCCAACTATCAGAAAGACAAACTCATTGAAGACATCCGCAAAATCGTGGAAGAGCAGATTCGAGTTATGCAGGATGTACCATTCGAGCGTTATCTGTTTATGTATCATTTTGTGCCTTACCGTTTCGGTCACGGTGTGGAGCACAAGAACTCAACTTCCATCGTCCTCGGGCCGCCAGATTTCGATGACAAAAAATTCTACCGCGGCTTCCTGGGTGTCACCTCGCACGAGTTTTTCCATGCGTGGAACGTTGAGCGGATTCGTCCCGAAACCATTTATCTTCCTGATTATTCGAAGGAAAACTACACCACAACGCTGTGGACCTATGAAGGAATGACCAGTTATTACGGCCACCTCACACTGGTTCGAACCCACCTGGTAAAACGGAAAAAATATTTTGAGAGCTGGGCCAACATTATTAAGCGCTTCCAAAACTCCTATGGCAGGAAGGTTTCAAGCGTGGCCATGGTGAGTTGGGATAGCTGGACCAAAAGCATGGGCCACGCGCCGCCGAATACCTACTATTCTTTCTACATGAAAGGGAATATCCTGGGGATGATGCTGGACCTGGAAATCCGCCATCGCACTGAGAACACAAAAACTTTGGACGATGTCATGCGCTATCTGAACGAGACCTATGCCAAAGAAGATCGCGGCGTCCCCGAAGATGGCCTGCAAAAGGCGATTGAACAGGTGGCCGACAGCGATTTCGAGGCCTTCTTTGCCGATCATGTCTATGGCACGGCTGAGATTGACTACAACCGCTATTTGCAGTACGCCGGCCTGGAGCTGGTGACAAAACCCGATGAAAAAAGCCCGAACGTGTATCTCGGCATCAGTCTTTCCAGAGACGAAAAAGAAACGACCATCACGAATGTGAAACCGGAGTCCGCGGCGTTCGAAGCGGGTCTGGATATCGAGGACGTGTTGCTCGCCATCGATGGTACGCGCGCCCACACACAGAATATTGATGTCCTCTTGAAGCAATATGCTCCGGGTGACATCATTCGCATCACGGTTTTTCGGCGTGGCAAGCTGCGCCATTTCGATGTTAAACTCGCAGAAGCCCCTCCCGACAAATACGAGATTAAAGAATTGCAGGAACCCACCGAACTGCAGTTGCTGATCAGAAAAACCTGGATGAATGAAGAAGAGGAAGCTGAAGAGAAAGAAGTCGAAGAATAATAACTGAATACTGAAAACTGCCCTACTGAATCCTGACCCACTTGACACAGTTGGTAGTAAGCAGTGGCAGGTGGCAGTGGCAATTAGCAAACCAGCACGGAAAATGTCCCCTTGAGGGGACCGCCGACGGAGTCGGCAGGGGTGTCCCTCCCCGAACGCCGGGATGCGGCCCAAGAGTCGTCTGCCTGCCAGCTTAGGAGGGAAGGCGAAGCAGAGCTTCGCAGCCAAAAGCGTTCCCAAGCTGGAGCTTGGGAACAAGGAGAACGAAAATGGACGGGATCGGGATAAATATCCCATGGATTTTGTGCACGGGACACACGTCCCGCGCAAACTTATTTCGCCACCCGAAAGCCAAACGCATCTTCACCGGCAAAGATATCCGGCAGCCGCCGTACGGCACCTCGAAAGCTCGAACGACAAGAAGGGGAATTACCGAGAAAACTTCCTCCGCGCCAGACGACCAGCCCGCTGACATCGGATAATGGCTCCTGCGGGCCCGGCCCGAACGGATTGTTTGAAGGACTAATCGAGTAGAAATTGGGATCGTAGATGTCGAAGACGAATTCGGCAGCGTTGCCTGCCATATCGTGCAGACCGAATGGATTCGGAGCGAAGCTGCCAACTTCAACGATACTGCCACCACCGCAATTCGCGACCTCCTGGCTGATGCTGCCGTCGTGTGTGCCGTAATTCAATCGTTGGCCGCCGCGACTGGCTTTTTCCCATTCCGCCTCGGTAGGCAGACGCAGGCCGTAGAAATCGCCGAAGGCCATCGCCCCGTACCAGCTCATCTTTACAACGGGATCATCTTCATTCCCGGCCGCTACGTTGAACTGCCCCTCGGTGAACTGGATGATGGGCGGCAAATTCTGGCTGCCTATGAGGAGCAGATAAACTTTGTTCGGAAAGCGGCCGTGAGTTCCGATTATGACATTGCCTTCGACGGAAACCGCTTGCCGTGAGAGAGCGGCGTTCAGAAAATCGACATATTGTGCGTTGGTGATTTCGAATTTGGACATCAGAAACCGGTCGACAAAAACCTCGTGTTCGGGTTGTTCATCCGCATTTCCCTGATTGTCGCCCATGATGAATGACCCAGCCGGAATTTCCACCATGTCGAAAAGACCGACGAGAGAGGCAGCCTCGCTGGCAACGATGCTGACGACGGCGCTGTCAGAGAGGACAGGAGCGTTGAGCGCATCAAGCTGGTGGCTGAATTTGACAACCGCCGTGCCCACACCTTGCGATTGCAACAACCCAGCAGTAATAATTGAGCCCATTGCCCCGGGGGATACTGACCAGTTTGCGTCTTCGGTGACGAATTCCTGACTGCCATCTTCAAAGGTTGCGATGGCTTTAAATTGCAGGGACTCGCCGGCCATGAGGATTGGTTGCAGCGGAAGAATTGCCACCTCCTGAACAGGAGGAGTCACACAGATCTCTGCGGTCGCGGTCTGACCCTGAAATTGGGCTGTGATGGTTTCGCGACCGCTTTGTCTCTGGAAGGCGAAGAAGCGGCCTTCATCGTTCACAGATCCAACAGTACCCGGAGAATTCGACCAGACGGCGTCTTCTGTGACATCTTCGGTGGAGGCATCTTTCCGGGTTACCACGGCCCGCAGTTGCAGAGCGCTTCCTGACAGAATGGTAAACCCGTCAGCGGTAATCTCCAGTCCGGTGGGTGTTTGAGCCGGCGCGGTTGGCTCATCGCGACAACCTGAGAGGAGGGCGACGCAGACCACAATGAGCGTAACAAGAAATTCTAAAAATTTCACCACGACACCTCAAAAACAAAAGAAATCTAAGAGTTGTTTTGGTTTAAGCGAAGCCCCATTGTTCTTTATACGCTTACATATTGTAAATCAAACAACAATCTCTCGCTTCCACACCTTCACAGCAGATGTTGCACTGGCGGATAATTTCCCGAGGTGTGGAGCATATCAGGAACGTAATTTCTAAAATTACAACTGCGCTACAGTTTTGTTCCATTCAATCTCTAATTTAAAATCGCAATTGGCTCAAGTCAAAGACGAGAGTCATATGCAAGATGATCTGGTAATCCACCCCCCCTTGACTTACTTTTTCGCCATTCCCATATTTAAGAATCCATTCTGTCAAAATTTTCATTTTTGGGAAACCCCTCCTTGCTGCGCCAAATTTCAAATTCAAAGTGAACTGTTTAATAGGAACTTACGGGAATTCCGAAACACTCTCTCCTGGCATGTTCATTGCCAAAGTAGAAGAAATGAAATTTTGACTGACTCAAAATCATCATAGAAAGGAGTTCGGAATTGGGAAAAATATTTATTCTACTGGCTTTCGCGGCAACGTTATTTTCTGCCTGGAATTACTACGGTCGAATCAAACTTGATGTGGTGGCAAAAGGCAAGAAAAAGCGTTCGAAACCTCTGAAGCAAAAGAAGCTGAATCT
>JAABYK010000190.1:15893-24084 GCA_011775825.1 Candidatus Zhuqueibacterota bacterium
AGTTATGTGTATCGCTACTCATCCAGAGAGTTGTCGTTTGGTCTCCTCCTGTCCACATTTTGGGCCGGACAGGAGGGGTCGTTTTTGCTGTGGGCGTGGTTCATTGCCCTCATGGGTGTCATCTTTATGAGAAACGCCAAACAGTTTGAAACCCACGCCATGCTGTTTCTAAACGTCGTGCAAGGTTTTTTTCTGGTATTGTTGATCAAAGCCAGCCCTTTTGCCACCCAGGCGCAGATACCGCCAGACGGAGCGGGTTTGAATCCGCTGTTGCAGAACTTCTGGATGGTCATCCATCCGCCGGTGCTGTTTTTGGGATACGCTGCGGCCTCGTTTCCCCTCGTGCTGGCACTTACTGCCTTGATCAAGAGAGATTATCAAAACTTTGGCAGCTTGGCCATGCCGTGGACGCTGTTCACCTCCATCACGCTCGGGGCAGGCATTATTTTGGGCGCCTACTGGGCCTACGGCACGCTCGGTTGGGGCGGTTACTGGGGCTGGGATCCCGTGGAGAATTCATCGTTGATCCCCTGGTTGGTGAACATCGCCCTGGTGCACGGCCTCATCGTGGAAAAAATCAAAGGCTCGCTCAAGAAATCGAATCTGCTTTTGGCCATCATCAGCTTTGTGCTGGTTATCTATTCGACATTTCTGACTCGCAGTGGTGTGCTGGCGGATTTTTCCGTGCACTCCTTCAGTGAGTTGGGCATCAATTCCTATCTGATCGTGTTCATGCTGTCAGCTTTGGGTTTCGGTCTCTTTCTTTTCACAAAACGCTTTCGGGAAATTCCCGGGCAGCCTCTCGACTTCTCCAAACTCAACAAAGAAAATGCATTGGTCGTCAGCATGTTTGTGTTTCTGGGCTCCGCGGTTGTGACGCTTGTTGGCACGTCCTCTCCCATTCTGACGGGCCTGTTGGGACAGCCTTCGACCGTCAACCTTTCCTATTATAATCAGGTGAATTTGCCATTTGGCCTGGCAATGATGTTTTTGCTGGGGTTGACGCCGCTGTTAAAATGGGGAACAACCAACAACGGATTTGTCAAAAAGCTCTCGATTTCCCTCACGCTGACCGGCGTGGTCGTGCTCATTGCCATCCTCAATCAAGTTTACGAACCGTTGCTGCTTCTATTCATTGGGACGGTGGCGTTCGCTTTTTGGTCGAATGGTTTTCTTTTGATTCAACAGTGGAGAAGCAATTTACAATATGTGGGCGCACCGTTGGCGCATCTTGGCGTAGCGTTGATGATCCTGGGCGTGATTGTTTCCGGTAATTTTAGCCAGGAGAAGTACGTGGTGCTCTCAGAGGGTGAGCCGCAAACCGTGCTCGAGCATCAGATGGTGTACGAGGGAACGCGTCCGAGCGTGGACGGAAAGGATTGGTTGAACATTCGGATTTCAAACCAAAAGTCCGAATATATGGCAACCCCAAAGCTGTATTTCACGGAATACAACCAGTCGATGATGCGCGAGCCACACATCGAGTTCGGGTGGCTGCAAGATTTTTACGTCTCACCTCTGGAAAAAATCCAGCAAAAACGGATGACAGACCACGCAAGGCTGGATCTAAAGAAGGGTGAAAGCAAGCGATTTGCCGACTACGAGATTCGGTTCACGGACTTTGAAATGCACAGCCACGGATCGAACGGTACCATCAAAATAGGCGCGAACCTGAACATCACCAACGGCGCTCAGAGTTTTTCCGTGACGCCCGCGTTGTTGATTGCAAACAACCAGAGAAAGGTGCTTCCCATAAAATTCCCGGCCACAGCTTCAAACGGCCAGCATCCGCCCACGGTGATGTTGGAAGGCATTAACGCCAACGAAAAGAGCATACGCCTCGCGTTTGCCGGGATGGCGGACAACCCGGAAGACAAAACTTCAGCGCCTGAACAGGTAGCCGTGCAAGTTAGTACGAAGCCATTCATGAACATCCTGTGGCTCGGCACGGTTCTTCTCACCGTTGGGACGGCCATTTCCCTCGGAAGGAGAAAATTCAACAAAGTTTAGATAGAGGTGAGAAATGCAAAGTATCAGACTTCTCTCAGCCGAGGTCGCCTTGTGTTTCATGGCAGCCCTTCCCTCCCTGCTTCTTGGGCAAAACTCACACAGTGGAGATGACTTGCTCGGAACCGGCGAGTATGATGATTTTGAAAAACCCCGGGCGTGTGGCAGTTGTCACGTCGACTTTTACATGCAATGGCAGCAGGCCATGATGTCACAAGCGTATACCCACCATTGGGACGAGATTGAATACTTCAAATTGGCGGTGCCACACGCGGAAAAAGATCCGAAAGTTGCCGGTGTGAAAGCCGGCTGCAATGGCTGTCACGCCCCCACTGCGTTTATCGCCGGCGATGTGCCTCCGCCGCGACCTGAGAAAAATTCTCGTGCCAATGAGAGCGTCTCCTGCGACGTGTGTCACACAATCAAAGGAAGTGGTGAGGAGCCCCCGGTGAATTACAGCTTTCAAATTGAACCTGGCCGAATGAAATATGGCAATCGCGAGGGCACCTCCTCGCCGCATCACGACACACAACTTCTTGAATTTACGCGTTCAACCGAGCTGTGTGGGACCTGTCACAATGAAAAAAGTCCCTATGGCGTTTGGGTAAAATCCACGCAGTTGGAGTGGAAAGAAGGTCCCTATTCCGAAGAAGGTGTGCGCTGTCANNCAACACCTGTTTCACGGCGCGCATTCCCCGAGCAAGCTCCGAGGGGCGGTGGAGTTGCGCATGCATCCGGACACACGAGAAATCGAGCCCGGTCTGCCCATCATCATTACGGTGCAAGCGTTCAATCACAAGGCAGGCCACAAAATTCCGTCAGGCTCGGTTGAAGAACGGCAGCTCTGGCTCACCGTCATTGCCTACGATTCCGCCGGCAAGGCTTATCATCTGCCTGTGGACAAAAAGGGCTTCGAAGGGGAGGAATACACGATTTCTTCCAATGAGCTGGCTTACCAGGACATCGGCATGATCATGGACCTTCCGGATTTTCAGGGGCTACCGCGCGATTCTCTCCCCTATGAGCGTTTTGAAATTTACCCCGTGAGATAGTGATGGGTGGTATTCAAACCAGTTTCTCTGTTTTTATTCATCTCACGGGTTCACCCCGTGAGATAATGATGAGATACATCCAACCGGTGGTGTTTCTTTTTTATCTCACGGGGTAAATTGTTTTGCCTCATTAGTTTTGCCTTCTAAAATAGGTTGTTTAAATAGCCGCATGTGAATCGCTCGAATGGATTAATTATTTTGACTTTAATCATTTTGACTTGTGGTTCCGTGGTTCCGGCTCCGCCGGGTTAGGACGATTCCGAATTAAATGAAGAGGTGACACCATGAAAAAATTATTGCCAATTCTTGTCGCGATAGCAGTGCTTATCTCTCTGCATTATCCAACTCAAGAAGCTGAGGCCATACCGGCCTTCGCGAGAAAGTACAAAATATCTTGTTCCACCTGTCATGTTTCCATTCCAAAGCTGAAAGAATACGGTGAGGATTTTGCCGGCAATGGATTTGTGCTTCCGGATGGCGAAGAACCCAGACGGTCGTTTATCGACACCGGCGACGATGCCCTCATTCTGCAAAGAGAGCTGCCCATCGCGGTTCGCTTTGATGCGTTCTTGCAGGCAGAAGATCGCGAAACGGCGAAAAGCGATTTTCAGACGCCGTACGGAATCAAGCTCTTGAGCGGCGGCCAGATTTCCAAATCCATATCGTATTATTTCTATTTTTATCTCGGTGAACGAGGTGAAGTCGCCGGATTGGAGGATGCATATGTTCACTTCAACAATCTCGCCAAAAGCAATTTTGACATCATGCTCGGCCAATTCCAGGTTTCGGATCCTCTTTTCAAAAGAGAATTGCGGCTCACGTTTGAAGATTACAAAATTTATACGGTTGAACCGGGCAATTCCGAAGCGAATCTTTCCTACGACCGTGGTGTGATGCTGACCTACGGCTTCGATTTCGGACTCGACTTGATTGGCGAAGTGCTGAACGGCAACGGCATCGGGCCGGCAGAAGATCGCCTGTTCGATTTCGACAGCAACAAGAATTTCGTGCTGCGGGCCTCGCAGAGTTTCGGACCCGTGCGAATCGGCGCGTTTGGATACTTTGGCGAAGAAAAAAATGAGGCGGGTTACAAAAACTCTATTCGCTATTACGGACCGGACGCCACGGTGGCCATCAAAAATTGGGAGCTCAATGTGCAGTTCTTACATCGGAGGGATGACAACCCGCTTTTCATGGCCAGCGACGAACTCGAGACCACCCTCGATGGCGGGCTCGCTGAACTGATATTCGCTCCTCGAGGTGATCGTTCGCTTTGGTTCTTTACGGCGCTGTACAACCGCATCGCTGGAACCGGAAGCGCATTTGATTACGAAACCCTCACCTTCAGTGCCAGCCGACTTGTGGCTCGAAATTTTCGAATCCTGGGGGAAGTTACTCAGGATTTCATCACGGATAAGCCGCGACTGACGGTGGGGGTGGTGTCTGCATTTTAGGTCGATTCGGGAAACGCAGTTTTTGGGGAGACGGTTCGCGGAGACAGAAGAAGGAAATTTCGCGGGACGAATTGGTTGGGGGTTGATTTCGAGTGGGATAACCCAACCTTCCGAAGGTTCCAAACTTTCGGAAGGTCCCCCGGTAACCCGAACGTCCCCGTTTGGTTTTCTCAATCGAGGTCGAAGTGATAGCCTCAGGAAACTCGGCGTCCTCCGCGGTTCCATAAACTCGCAAGTTTTTGAACAAATCCTTGACTTTTTACCCCCCCCCCTGTTTTATATTAAGAGAACTTTCCCATTCCGAGTCTGAATAGGTTGTTGAGTTTGATAGCAGAGGCACAGCATCTATCCTAAAATAGGGGCTGTGCCTTTTTGCGTTTATGAATAGTGTCGACGACGTGATCATGAGTATTTCTGGTTTACTTCTGCACTTGCCCGCGTAGTTATCGTACCCTGGAAAAAGTAGTCGCTCTGTCGTCCTTTGTCTCTTGAGAAACCTGATCCGGATCCGCTGAAAAAAAAATCTTTACCGCATTTACGGGGGATGAAGTGACTCCGTGACACGTGGAGGAGGAGGGGTGAGCGTTTCGCTCCACGGACGCAGTTTCTTACCGGTTTTTTTTGGTGCATTGACGTTACATGGATAGGGAGGGAACACCGATGTCTACGATACGTCTCATCCGTAACCCCGCAATGAAAAAAATCATTGGAAGATTCAAGAGAATGGCGAGCAACGGTGTCTCGATCTTGCTGGAAGGTGAAACCGGCACCGGCAAGAACTTCCTGGCTCAACAAGCGCACCTTTTGAGCGACAGATCGCAGGGGTCGTTCCTGCCCTTGATCTGTGGCGCACTTCCGGACACCCTGTTTGAAAGCGAGCTATTTGGGTATGAGAAAGGTGCGTTTACCGGAGCCGGAAACGAAAAACCGGGTCTCGTTGAAATGGTCCGCGGTGGCACGCTTTTTCTCGATGAAATTGAAAACCTGTCGCTTTCAGCCCAGGGCAAATTGCTGAGAGTGCTGGATGAGAAAAAATTCCTGCGGCTGGGAGCGCTCGAAGAAATAGACGTGGCGTTCCGACTCGTTTGTGCCAGCAACAAGAGTTTGAAATACTTGATTGAGTCAGGTGCATTTCGAAAGGATCTCTATTATCGTATTGCTGCGGTACATCTCGTGATTCCGCCACTGCGCGACCGAGCTGAAGACATTTTGCCGCTGGCAAACCATTTTCTCGAGCAAAAATCTAAAACCATGGGGAAGAGATTTACCCTCTCCAGGGCTGCTGAGGAGCTGCTGTTGCGTCTTCCGTGGCCCGGCAATGTCCGGCAGTTGCGCGACGCCATCGCCATAGCCGTAATTTCGGCGGAAGATACCCTGATTCGGCCGGCCGATTTTTCAATGGCTCTTGAACACGAGGACACTTCTGCAGGAGACGAAAGTCTGGCTGCCGCTGAGAAACGTCATATCGCGAACGTCCTGCAAACCTACCAGGGCAACCGAACTAAAGCTGCGCGTGCCTTGCAAATTACTGAGACCACGTTGCGCAATAAGATCAAGAAATATGGGCTATAGTCACGAGGAAACCGACTTTAATCCAAGAAGGTGCTCAAATGGTCAACCCTGTTAATTTTTAACGGGTGGTAGGTTATTGAAATATTTAAGCTTAGGTCATGACACGAAAATCACCCGTTAATTTTTAATGGGTGGACTAAGAAACTGTTCCTCAAGAAGTTAGGTTAAAAAACAAAAATCCGACCCGTTAATTTTTAACGGGTTTTGATTTCGCTTTTCAGCGGTATCCATAAATACAGAAATGAAGAGGTTGCGTTAAGTATTGAGAAAACTGCAATTTATCTGTGGTCACCTCTTTTCATAACGTTCTTTGGTATGTTTATTGTTAAACCAACTACGGGAGTAGTCTAAATGCAAACGACTAAGAAATGCTTTCTGTGCATGTTTATGGTCACGATTCTAATATATCAAAATACGAAAATAGCCAGTGGCCAGGAAACGAGCCATGCCGATTCAACTATTTTAACGTTTCTTTCGCAAGAGCAAGCTTTTCTACTTTGGCAGGAAAACTGGAAGAAGCGGCTACCGGAATTCAATCTAACTGCTTTCAAATTTAAAGAGGAGAAAAAACTGACTGAACAATTTAAAGATTCAACCTCAATTGAGAAAATTCGCGGTAAGAGACATTTAGCTTTGATGCTTTTCTCACCTAGTGGCTTGATGGCAGTGAATCCGCGGGCAGGCACTGAGGTCATTAAAAAGAAGGCTTACTACTCCCTTGCTCACGGTGATAGTGATGAGCTGCGGTTGTATGACTTCACTTCAAATACATCCTTTCGTCTTCTTTTTATCAGCAATTATGGTCCCTTGATTGAGGGCATTACTTGGCTCACCGATGAAATGCTGGTTGCCGTGGGGGAGCGCTTTGACCTATCGGGTGAATTTGATAAAGTTGCGCCGGCGGTCATGATATTCGATTTAAACCAAATGACTATGCGGATGCTGGTAGGAAAATTCATCAAGGCATTGGATTATTACAAAACTCGTAAATATGGAGAAAAACCNNNNTGGAGAAAAACCTCTCTTTGAACCGAGACTGATTTATCTGTTTAACCGGGAGATTTTTAAAAGGAAGGTCAAGTAAAATTTCAACATTCAAATGAAAAAAGGAGGAGTACTATGATGACTAAAAATATAAAATTGCTTTATGGTATGGTATTTATTTCAATAGTACTTGGCGGAGGTGGTGTAAAAGCCCAAGAAAACACCCTAGGTATGGCGAAAATACAAGAAGCAAAAGTGATATTAACTGCTTCAAAAGATCGCATTTTGCCTAATCTTCTTCTGGAAGAGCGGGGAAAATCAAAAGGAGTTATTCGAAGTTCTGATGGGCGATTGAACAAGTTATTTGTAGAAGATTTTGACTCGGGAGAGCGAACATTAATTGATGAATTCTCAACCCACGGCAAAAACCCGGCAATAAGGCTCTCAGGTGGTGGTAGATATGTTTGTTATAACGTATTTGGTGCAGATCGGAGTGTATCTTTTAAAATTTATGATTTAGAAACAGGTGAATTGATTCATATAAAACGTGCGGATGGAAACGCTGGAGGACCTGATGTTAATTCACAAACGGGAAAAATTTTATATCAAATAGAAAGGCCGGGGGAGATGGCTAAAGTCTATTTGACGGATAAAAACGGAAACAACCATCAATTTATAGCAGAGGGACGCGGGGCTCGCTGGTCTCCAAACGGAAAGTGGTTTTATTTATTGCATGACCTTGATAAAGAGACCATTAAAAAGATCACCGAAGCGTTAGTAAAAGCGAGATCAGGAAGGCTGTCACGTGAAAAATCAGAAAGAAAACAAAACTCCCCAAAGGTAAAAACCCAATCTGTTCAACGTCCGCCGCGGCGAATCGAATTTTTTAATGCGGAAGGAGAATCCCAATTCGAGATCGCGCAATTCGTTGAGCCTGCACATATCGTGTGGTCGCCTCAAAGTGACAAGATCGTATTACGAGATTGGAGAGCAGGTAAAATATTTCTTATCTCGTTTTTAGCATCTACTGATTCTCTTCAACTCAATTCAGTTGAGGAGATCTTAAGCGATACCCCTCAGAGAGAATACTTCATACACCCCGCCTGGTCGCCGGATGGTAGC
>JAABYK010000702.1:0-18119 GCA_011775825.1 Candidatus Zhuqueibacterota bacterium
CATTCTTTCCGGTCGTGTGCGTTGTATTTCATATTGGCTCGTGTGTTTGGGCAATCAAGAGATATCACCACTACGTGGTTTTTTGTTGTTAAAATTATTGTCGTTTGCTATAAATATGACACCGCTACGCGGTTTCTGATCCGAAAAACACCCGGTAGGGGAACGTACCTGATGTAAAGGTTTCCGGTAGTCCAGATTTCTGTCAATTCTATAAAACATACCACCGCACGCGGTTTCTGATCTGAAAAAGCACGCAAGGGGGGACATATTTGCACATGCTGTGAAAGCGTCCACTCGTGAACTAATCCATTAAGACGAGCTTTTCAACATTGGTTTCGCCATCGACGGAGAAGCTCACAAGATACAGACCCTCCGACATTGGTTTTGAGTCCGCAGCTTCCCCGTCCCAGGGAAGCGTGTACTCACCTTCGGTTTGATGTTCGTCAACCAGAACCTTGACCACTTTTCCGGACAGGTTCTGAATGGCGATGTTTACGTGAGCAGCTTCTGTAAGTACATATCGAATCGTGGCGCCACGTTTAAAGGGTTGCGGAATGACATAGTTGAGACTAAAGCGGTCGGTTGGTTTTTCAACAAGTGCACGGTGGCGGTCTATGTAGGTTGGTTCGTTTCTAAAATTCCGCCAAAAGTACACGCCCCCACTGTTGGTGCCCAGCAACAAATCCAAATCATCATCGCCATCGATGTCCCCAAAAGCCGGAAAGCTAAAAAAGCGAACGTCGATCTCATTGTACTTTCGCGTCACTAACTCAAAGTTTGGATCGCGAGCCCCACCAACATTTTCGAAAAAGATCAGTTTTCCCAGACGTGTGCCGGTAAACAGATCCAAATCGCCATCATTGTCGACATCCACAAAGACCGGGACGGTGCGATAGGTATGCTTCAAGTTTTGAAATGTTTCGGTTCTGAGTTCCCAGCTTGCTTTTCTGGGAGTGCCAACGTTTTCATAGTGGTAGATTTCGGCAGCGCTCACACCCACAAACAGGTCGTAGTCCCCATCCCCATCGACATCGGCAAATTCAGGAGCTGGGAGCCCACCGGTTGCGGAGTCGAGATAGGAGTCTGAAACGAGTTTCCAGGCCGGTTTGGTCTTGCTTCCCTCATTCCGGAAAAAGGCCAGATTGCCCGACTTGGTGCCGCTGAACAAATCCAGGTCGCCGTCAGCGTCAATATCAACAAATCGAGGAGTGGCCCAGTTTTCGACTGAAACGTTCTCGAAATAATCCGGGACAAGATTCCATTCCGGCGCCCGGGCGATACCGACGTTTTCATAAAAGTCAAACTTCCCGTTCGCATTTCCCAAAACCAGGTCGAGATCACCATCGCTATCCAAATCAACAAGGGAGGGTGCCGCCTGGAATCCGACATGCACGGTCTGCAAATCAAACGGTTCATCAAACTGCTGGAACTTCCATTGATGCTTATCGCCTTCATTTCTAAAGAGAATCAGGTTGCCGTCGGCTTGCCCGATGCACAAATCCAGATCCTCGTCTCCGTCGATATCTGCAAAGGCGGGTGCTGTAAAATCGCCAACTTCGATTGAATCGAAATTTGTTGGTGTACGTGAGAACAAGGATTCATCCGACGAATCGGTTCTTTTAAAGAATGCGAGACTATTCTTACGACTTCCGGTAAATAACTCGTGCTTACCGTCGCCATCGATATCTGCAAAGGTTGGGGCGCCCAAACTTCCCACGTTGATCCGCAAATAGCTCCTCGTGACCAGCATCCAGTTTGCCTCGCCCGATTGAGTTTGATTGCGATAGAAGGTTAGGTTTCCACGAGAATTGCCAATCAGCAGATCAGCGTGATCGTCACCATCGAGGTCTGAAAATGCCGGCGTGCTAATATCGCCAACATCAATGAGTGTCCCCTCGTGATCCCTCAATTTGCCCTCCTCTTTCCAAACCGCATGTCGCTGGCTGCCAACGTTTTTGAAAAAGCTAATGGTTCCCTCTGAGCTGCCAACGATCAGGTCGTAATCGCCATCACGGTCCAAATCATGAAATACCGGAGCGCTGTTTTCCCCCACATCGATTTCGCCATATTTGCCGGTGACGAACGTCCATTTCGGACTGAATTTTGTGCCGGCGTTGCGATAAAAGTTTAAATAGCCATCATATTCGCCAACAAACAGGTCTTGATCGTCGTCGCCGTCGATATCACAAAAAGTTGGTTTTGAAAGTCCAATTCCACCGGAGAAGGCGTTTGGGTTCCTGGTACCGTTTATTACACCGCTGTACTCTTGAATCCAACCCTCATCGCGAACAAATCTCACATTGTCGATAAAAGCGCCCACGTCGGTGATTGATTCGTTGCTCGCGAAGCAAAATCCGACCCTCACCTCTGGCGAGCCAGGTACCTTGCCGAGACCCGGCACCTGATTCAGGTTCAAATTGACAAACTGCCAACCCTTGGAATCGCCACTCATGGTTAAGCCATGAAAATCGCTTCCGTTTGTGGAAACCCCAAAAAACAGCGCATCGAAATTCTGTTCTGTCTTCAACCAGACATAAAAATTGAGCGCTGCGTAGTTTGCATTACTCAAGTCATAAGGCGCCGAAATGAGCCAACTCAGAGAATTGTTCGAATACTCTTCGTGGGAAACGTCGTTGGTGGTCGTTGCCGTGCCACACCAGAGGCTGAAACTGCCTGTGAACGATCTGCGAGCGCCCTTCTTCCACGTCGGGCTGGTTGGAGCGTTTAGAAGCTGCCAATTCTGGCCAGGAAAATTGCCCTCGAAGTTATCCTTTATGAGTGCAAATTTCCCAGGGAGCGGACGTCGTGTTTCCCAGGGCTGCAAATCGGAAAACAGCCGGTCCCGCTGTCGCTGCTCAGACAAGCTGATTTGCATTTCCGAAACTTGCAGCTCCGAGTCTTTGGAATTGACGATCTCATTGGCAGATTGCAGTCGGGTCATTCCGAGTTGCGAGTAGTACTGCTCGAGGTTTTGTTGGGATTGAGCAAACAAAATGTTTGCACTGATTAACGTGAACAAAAAAGACGTCCAATTCCATGTTGGGCACATCTTAGAAAATTTGCTTAAGTGCTTTTTATTATTAGAGGCCATATTTCTTAATCTTATATCTCATGGTTCGCAAACTGATGTCCAGAACTTTCGCCGCTTCGGATTTGTTGCCACTTGCTTGCTCAATGGCGTCTTGCAAGATCAGCCTTTCGACTGCTTCAATTTTGTCTTTAAACGTTTCGCCCGAGTTTTTTAAGAAATCTACTTTGTTGGCACCTAAAGCCTTCCGCCTTCCCCCGAGTGGGATATGCTCCGGAAGAATGGTAGAGCCCTCGCCTAAGACGATGGCGCTCTCGATGGCATTTTCTAGTTCCCGCACATTTCCGGGCCAACTGTAGTTCATGCAGACCTCCAGGGCTTCGGCAGAGAGACTCGGGGTCGGTATCTTATTTTGGACGCTGTATTTCTTCATGAAATGCTCAATTAAAAGCGGGATGTCTTCTATCCGTTCGCGCAACGGAGGTAACGTAATCGGAATGACGTTCAACCGATAGAAGAGATCGTCTCGGAATTTTCGCTCATCCATTGCCTGCTCAAGATCGCGGTTGGTGGCCGTAATAACCCGCACATCCACGTCAATGGTTTCGGTGCCACCCAATCGTGTGATTTGCCTTTCTTGTAAAACCCGCAGCAATTTCGTTTGTACGCTTTCGGTAATGTCGCCTATCTCGTCCAGAAAGATCGTGCCTTCGTTTGCCAACTCAAAGCGGCCCTTCTTGCGGGAATCTGCTCCCGTAAAGGCTCCTTTTTCGTATCCGAAAAGCTCGCTCTCCAGCAGAGATTCGGGAAAAGAAGCGCAACTGATCTCCACCAGAGGCTTGTTTGAACGTGGACTGTTATAATGAATTGCGCGCGCGACCAATTCCTTACCCGTGCCGCTTTCACCACGAATCAACACGGTTGATTGCGTTTTGGCAACCTTCACAATCGTGCTGAAGATCTGCTGCATGGGGGCGCTCTTGCCGATAATATTTTGGAAACTGTAGGTTGATTTTACCTGCTTTCTCAGTTCGACGTTTTCCCGTTGTAATTCTTGCTCACCCAGCGCCTTCTCGATGATTACGAACAGCTCATCCAGGTCCAAAGGCTTGGTGAGATATTCGTAAACACCCTTCTTCATTGCTTCCACAGCATCTTTGACCGAGCTGTATGCGGTCATAACGATGGTTTTCATCTCGGGAGCGATGGTTAAAGAACGTTCAAAGAGCTGCATGCCGTTCATGTCCGGCATGCGCAGGTCGGTAAGCAAAATATCAAAGGTTTCTTTTTGCAGAGACTTGAGCGCCTTCTTCGAAGTCTCAACACCTTCGACTTCGTAGCCCTCTTCACCCAATATTTCCACAAGACCCGAGAGAGTGTTGCGGTCGTCTTCAACAATGAGGATTTTCGACATGGTTCAATTCAGTTACGCAGTATTGCGGTCGAGAATCTGAGCATTAATGATGTTGTCTGTTCTCTTTTCCAACAAGAAATTCGCCACGGACTCGGCAATTTCCGCAGCTACTTTTTCCTGGGCCTCGTTCGTGCTGGCGGCAAGGTGAGGGGTCGTCACCACATTTTCAAGCTCTAATAACGGATTGTTCACAGGAGGTTCTTCCTCGAACACGTCCAACGCTGCTGCCGCAATACGCCCGCTTTCTAATGCCCTGAATAACGCAGACTCGTCAATGACTCCCCCGCGTGCAGTATTGATTATTCTTAAGCTACTTTTTGCAATGGCAAAATGTTCTTCCGTTATCAGGTGTTTGGTTTCGGCAATTAAAGGGACGTGAACGGTCATGAAATCGCTGCGTCGAAAAAGCTCATGCAAATCGCATTCTTCCACACCGAGTCTTTCAAAGTCGCCAGTTTCAATCAAGGGATCGCACCCCAGCGTTTGCATCTTAAAAGCTTGCGCTCTGGTTGCAACTTCGCGGCCAATCTTACCCAGTCCGACGATTCCCAGGGTTTTACCAAACAGCTCCACGCCTTTGAATGCACTCCGATTCCATTCTCCATTGTGAATGGATATGTGGGCCTTTGGAATGTCTCTCGCTAACGCCAGCATCAACGCGAACGTATGTTCGGCTGCAGAAAGCGTATTAGCACTGGCAGCATTGAACACAGCAATTCCTTTTCTGGTGGCTGTGTCCAAATCGATGTTGTCAATTCCAACTCCGGCCCGGCCGATCACTTTCAATTTGGTTCCGGCCTGAATAACCTCACTCGTCACTTTGGTGGCGCTGCGAACAATAAGTCCGTGGAAGTCCCTGATTATGTCCAAAAGCTCGTCCGCCGAAATGTCAGATCTGTATGCCACCTCAAAGTTTTTCTCCAACAGCTTTGAGACACAGATCTCAGCGACGTTCTCTGAAATGAGTATTTTGAAGCTCGACATTACTTTGACGCGTTTTCTTTCATGAAAATGGTTTGAACAGTATATACACCTGAACCGGGTTCAAATTCCCAAGCAAAATCGGACAGTGACATTTCCAGAGCGGATGCCATGGCAACCATGTCAAGTGAGTCGTAATAACCCATGTGAGCAATCCGGAAGATTTTGCCCTTCAGATGTGCCTGACCTCCCGCGACTGTAATGCCGTATTTCTCACGCAGGTGTTGCACGAATTTGAGTCCATCGATTCTATCGGGTATTTTCACCGCGGTGAGTGAATCAGATGGAGATTTAGCGAACAACTCCAAACCCATGGCACGGACGCCTTCCCGGGTGGCCTCAGCCAACAACGCGTATTTTTCCCAGAGTCTTTCCAGCCCCTCTTCTCGGATCATGTTCAAAGCCTCTCGAAGCCCCACAAACAGGGTGATAGCGGGCGTCCAGGCTGTAGTTTGCTTCTCTTGTGCCGCTTTTTCTTTTTTAAAATCAAAATAGAACTTGGGCATATTTGAGTGTTCGACGCGTTCCCAGGCCCGGGCGTTCAAGGCAACCATAGCTAGCCCTGGTGGAATCATCAATCCTTTTTGCGAACCTGTAATGGCGACGTCAACGCCCCATTCGTCCATCTTAAACGGCAACACACCCGCCGAAGTAATGGCATCGACCACCAACAAAGCCTCTGAATTTTGGCGGACAATTTCGGCAATGGTTTGAAGGTCAGCGGCCACGCCGGTGGAAGTCTCGCTATGTGCCAGGAAAACCGCAACCGTCTTCGGGTGCTTTGCCAAGAACGTTTTTATATCATCGGGATCGACGGCTTCACCCCACGGAATTTCAATTGTGTGGGTATTGGCTCCGTAATTTTGACACAATTGACTCAACCTCTGGCCAAACTTGCCACCCGCAACGGTTAACACAGGATCATTTTTGGACAACAAGTTTACCACACTTGCTTCTAGCGCCCCCGTCCCGGAAGACGTGAACGTCAGAACGTCCCCGATGGTTTGAAAGAAATATCTCAAATCTTCGGTGACTTCTTGATAAATCTGTTTGAACGCGGAGCCACGGTGGTGCATGATTGGATTTGACATCGCGACGTGCACTCGCTCCGGAACTTGTGTGGGACCCGGCGTGAAAAGACGTGCTCTCATAAGCTACTCCAATAGTGCTAATATCTCACGCCAAACTTCTTTTTTTCCGCTTCCAGTGACTGCTGAGAACGGAATAACACCACGCGTCGGAAATGGCTTGAGTTGTTCTGAAAATTTGGCGATTTGTTTGTTTAGTTCAGATTTTGATAATTTATCCGATTTCGTTGCCACCAAAATGAGCTGCAGATTTAAGCTTGTCAGCCATTCGAACAATTGCGTGTCCAGGGCAGTAGGACCGATTCTGCTGTCAATAATGGACAGGACTGCCATCAAATCGGGGCTTTGGATGATGTATCCCTCAATGAGGCCGCGCCACTGCGCTGATTCTTTTTTGGAAACTTTGGCATATCCATAGCCAGGCAGATCCACGAAGTAAAATCGGTCATTTATTTTGAAATAATTGAGCTGTCGAGTTTTACCCGGTGTGGAACTTGTTTTGGCAAGTTTCTTGCGATTGAGAAGACAATTGATCAGGCTGGATTTTCCGACATTGGATCGCCCTGCAATGGCAATTTCCTTCAGGTTGTCTTTTGGGATGTCATTCAAATTCACCACGCTCTTGACAAACTCAACGGAAGTTATTTTCATAACTTCGCTCTTTCTTTATCCCAGTATCATGGATTTCAAGTCACACCCAAACCTCTTTTAGAACTTCGTCCATATGATTGACGCACAGGACGTTCAGGCCCTTTTTGACCTCTTTCGGAATCTCTTCTAACTCTCGTTCATTTTCAGTAGGAATAATGACCGTCTTTATTTTGGAACGTTGCGCAGCCAGTAATTTTTCGTTCAATCCACCGATAGCGAGCACATTTCCTCTAAGGGTGATTTCGCCGGTCATCGCGACATCTTTTCTAACCTGTTTGTTGGTAAGGGCAGAGATTAGTGCTATCGCAATCGTGATCCCCGCAGAGGGTCCGTCTTTGGGTGTGGCCCCCTCGGGCACGTGGACGTGAATGTCTTTCTGCTTCCAGAACTCACCTTGGATGCCTAATTTCTTGGCGTTGGTTCGAGCGTACGACAAAGCCGCTTTCGCCGATTCTTGCATCACGTCTCCCAATTTTCCAGTTAGGGACAAATTGCCTGTCCCGGGCATGATGTTGACTTCGATTTGTAGTATATCACCGCCATAACGCGTCCAGGCGACCCCCAAAGCACAGCCGATCAGCTTTTGGCGAGTTCGCTGACGTTCCGGGAATTTCGGAACACCGAGATATTTACTGATGTTTTCTTTGGAGATGGATATCGTTTCCTGTTGATGTTTTTCTACCATCTCGCGCGCGACCTTGCGACAAATTGCCGACAATTCCCGTTCAAGATTTCTTACTCCGGCTTCCCTTGTATACTCTCTGATGAGCTTCAAGATAGCGGATTTATGAAATTTCAAATTCTTGCTCTTAAGTCCATGTTGTTTTAGCAATTTGGGAATTAAGAATCCTTTGGCAATTTCAATTTTTTCGTGCTCAAGATAACCCGGAAGATTGATGATTTCCATTCGATCCTGCAGCGGTTCCGGGATTTGATTTTCCAAGTTCGCCGTGGTGATAAATAGAACGTTGGAGAGATCGTAGTCGACTTCGAGATAGTGATCGTTGAAGTTTTTGTTTTGCTCGGGGTCAAGGACTTCCAAAAGCGCCGAGGACGGATCGCCTCGAAAATCAACGCTCATCTTATCGACTTCATCTAAAAGGAAAACCGGGTTCACGGTTTTGGCTTTCTTCAGGCTTTCGATGACCTTCCCCGGCATCGATCCGATATAAGTGCGCCGATGTCCCCGGATTTCAGCTTCATCACGTACCCCACCTAAGGAGACGCGCACAAAATTTCTCCCCATGGCTCTGGCAACAGATTTTCCGAGAGATGTTTTGCCCACACCGGGCGGCCCCACGAAACACAAAAGCGGACCTTTCATGCTTTTCGCCAACTTGAGTACGGCCAGATGTTCGAGGATTCTCTCTTTCGGCTTCTCCAAGCCAAAATGATCCTTGTCCAGAATCCTGCTTGCGTCTTTTATATTTAAATTGTCTTTTGACTTCTGGTACCACGGAACGGCCAGCAGCCAAGCCAGATAATTTCTGATCACGGTTGCTTCTGGAGAGAAGGGAGGGGTGTTGCGCAGTTTCTCAAGTTCTTCGTAGGCTTTCTCTTCCGCTTCCATGGGCATACGAGCTTTCTTAACCTTTTCGCTCAGAAACGCGAATTCGCCATTGAATTCCCCGTCCTCGTCCAACTCATCCTGAATGGTGCGCAGTTGCTCTTGCAGATACAACGTCCGCTGTGATTTTTGGATTCGGTCTCGCACCTTGTCTTCAAGATCTCGTTCAATTTCGAGGATTTCCATCTCCGATTCAAGCAGGGCGATAATTTCGGTAAGCTCCTTCTCAACCGAAGTATTTTCCAAAATCTGTTGCTTGGTCTTCACACCGCTTTGAACATGAGCAGCCACGAAATCGGCAAATCTCTGCGGCTGGTCGACGTTTTCGATGCTCAGAAGTACCTCGTCCGGGATGTTTTGATTTAAACGCACATATTTCTTAAACAGCGACCCAACGCGTCGTACTTTCGCCTTGATTTGCGGCGTCAACGGCTCGATTTCGTCAAAAACCTCAATGCGAGCTTGGACATGATCTTCTACAGCGAGAAAGCGTTTTATTTTTGCCCGAACAACACCTTCCACCAGCACTTTCATCAGTCCGTTGGGTAGCTTCAAAACCTGTAGAATACGTGCGACCACGCCAAATTTGTACAACTCCTCTTTAAGAGGTTCCTCCACCATGATGTTTTTCTGTGCGGCCAGAAAAATCAATTTATCCAACATCATGGACTCTTCTATGGCTTTGAGAGACGATTCCCGACCAACCAGAAGAGGATAAATCATGTATGGGAAGATGACAACTTCTTTTAGAGGGAGGACAGGTAGGCGAGTGTTGATATCGATTACGACTTCATCACGAATAACTTT
The DNA here is from genome assembly GCA_011775825.1 of Candidatus Zhuqueibacterota bacterium. Taxonomy (GTDB): domain Bacteria; phylum Zhuqueibacterota; class Zhuqueibacteria; order Oceanimicrobiales; family Oceanimicrobiaceae; genus JAABYK01. The sequence goes on from JAABYK010000702.1 coordinate 9,537, forward strand.
AAACATAACCTTTTAAAAAAATAAGTAAATCTCCAAGATGCAAACAAGAAATAAGGAGACTTATTGAGTTTAACATTCGAAAGTTAAGGGATTACGCGCTCTTCTTCACTTCTTTATATGTCAAGATAGGACTATCTTTTTTCAAAACAAAATCTTTTGTAATCAAACAATGTTTGACGTCCCTGCGGGAGGGGATGTCGTACATGAGATCCAGCATCATGTCTTCAAATATGGCACGCAAGGCTCGGGCACCCGTGTTGCGTTTCCTAGCCAACTTAACAATGCAATCCAATGCTTCGGGCTCGAATTCAAGCTCGACATCATCCATTTCAAACAGCCGCTTGTATTGCTTGGTCAAAGCGTTTTTTGGTTTTTCCAAAATCTGCTGGAGGGCCTTTTCGTCGAGTTCATCCAGAACCGCAATTACTGGCAGACGTCCAATTAATTCCGGAATCAACCCAAACTTTAGCAGATCTTCGGGTTGGACTTTTCTCAAGATGTCCTGAGGACTGGCTCCGTCGTGACTTTTCATTTCCGCAGCAAAGCCGATGGCTCGTTTGCCAAGACGATTTTGAATGATTTCTGCCAAACCGGTGAACGCCCCTCCGCAAATAAACAAAATGTTCTTGGTGTTAATATTTATTAAATTCTGTTCCGGATGTTTGCGTCCGCCTTTTGGAGGCACGGCTGCACTGGTTCCTTCCAGTAATTTCAACAAGGCTTGCTGCACACCCTCACCTGAGACATCCCGCGTGATGGAGGGGTTGCCATCCTTGCGTGATATTTTGTCAATTTCATCAAGGTAAACAATGCCTTTTTCCGCCTTTTCCAAATCGTAATCGGCGGCCTGCAGCAGGCGAACCAGTATATTTTCGACGTCTTCTCCGACATATCCGGCTTCGGTTAGCGTGGTGGCATCTGCAATTGTAAAAGGCACTTGCAGAAATCTCGCTAAAGTCTGGGCCAGTAGGGTTTTACCGGTACCGGTTGGGCCCATTAACAAGATATTGCTTTTGTCAATTTCAACCTCATCCAATGCATCATGAGACTTGATGCGCTTATAATGATTGTAAACGGCTACGGCCAAATTCTTTTTTGCAAACTCCTGACCAATCACATAATCATCGAAGGCCTTCATGATCTCAGAGGGCAAGAATTCCTGATTCTGGAAAAACTTGCCTCTGCGCATGTAATCTTCACGGATGATATCACCGGCGCTCTTCACGCACTCATTGCAGATATAAACATCCGGACCGGTTACAATGCAATCCACCTGATTTGAATTCTTTGCACAAAACGAGCAAATTATGAACTGATCTTTTCTCTCTCTATCACCCAATCTGTCGAAAACTCCTTATCTTATTTTTTGTTGTTCGAGATCCTTGACATCTTTTTGGCCAGCCCTTTTCGATCGATGACTTCGTCAATGAGACCGTAATTCCTGGCATCTTCCGCAGACATGAAAAAGTTGCGATCTGTGTCTTTTGAGATTCTATCAATTGGCTGTCCGGTATGGTAAGCTAAAATCTCATTTAGCTTTTCTCTCAATGTCATAATTTCTTTTGTGTGAATTTCAATATCTGTGGCCTGACCCTGGGCGCCCCCTAATGGCTGGTGAATCATCAACCGGGCATGAGGCAAGGCAAAGCGTTTACCTTTTGCGCCAGCCGCCAAAATAATGGCCCCCATGCTTGCCGCCTGCCCCATGCAGTAGGTGACGACATCGGGCTTAACGTGTTGCATGGTATCGTAAATAGCCAAACCAGCACTCACATACCCCCCTGGCGAGTTGATATAAATAGCAATGTCTTTTTCGGGATCTTCTGCTTCGAGGAAGAGCATTTGTGCGATGCACAAACTTGCAACTGTATCATCTATTCCCGTGCCAATGAAAATAATGCGTTCTTTTAACAAACGCGAAAAAATATCATAGGCTCTTTCACCGCGTCCGGTCTGTTCAATAACAACAGGTACTAAACTCATCTAATCGCTTCTTTCTTTTAAATTTAAGTTACTAACTCGGTTTAATTCAACAGGTCCCTAACCTGGCATGGAAATGCGCTTGGCTTTCTCGAGATCCTTGCGCGTGACTTTTCTTTGCTTAATTTTGGCATGTTTTTCTAACAGATCGAGCACCTTCGCTTCCAATATCTCATCTTCAAATCGATTCTGCCCTCGTTTGTTCTTCAATGTTTTACGAAATTGTTTTTCGTCGACTCCGCGCTCTTCTGCAAATCGCGAGATGAACTGCTTTTTGTCCTCTTCGGTTACCTCGATATTTTCTAATTCGGCAATCTTATCTTTGACCAGTTCCCACTTTATATTCCAAATAGCCCTGGCGCGATACTCGTTCTTTATGGCCTCTTCGTCCACCTGACCATTGGAATCTTTTTTTGCACTCTCAATGATCGCATTTAAATAGTTTTGAACCAGAGTTTCCGGAATGTCGATGGTGTTTTTCTTGAGAACTTCATCGATGATACTGTGGCGTAGTTTCTGGCGCGAATTCATTTCCGTCTGTTTCATCAGTTGGTTTTTGATGTCCGTCTTAAGTTCGGCCAATGTCTCAAACTTGCCGGTGTCCTTAGCTAACTCATCGTCCAAATCCGGTAATTGCTTGGACTTTATTTCTTTAACCTCAACATTGTAATATTCCTTCCGTTCGTCTTCCGGGTCCGGATTTCCGGTGGGTAGCCGAAATTCGATGCGACGAGTTTCGCCTGGCTTCACACCGATGAGCTGGTCACTCAATTCAAAATTGACACTGTTGCTGCCAAGTTGAAATAATCTATCTTCAAATTTTTTACCAATGACGGGTACACCCGAAACATCGATTTGTTGAAAATCCGCCAAAATGAAATGGCCTTCCTGTGCTTCTTCCTCAACAGGTTCCATTACCGCCATTCCTTCACGAACGTCCTCCAGCGCCGCCGCCACATCGTCTTCGCCAACCTGATAGTTTTCCTTTTCGACCGAAACTCCTTTGTACGTCCTCAATTCAACCTCAGGATAAACTTCTACGACAGCTTTGAACTGAAGTCCTTCATTGGGTTCGTATTTAACGTCCTCGAGTTTCGCAGGTGCGATGGGCCGCAGGTTTTCCTTTTGGCTGACTTCTTTAAAGACACTCTGAACCACGTCATCAATGGCTTCGTTTTTTATTTCTTCACCATAGAGCTTTTTGACTAAGCTCAACGGAACTTTGCCTTTGCGAAAGCCCTCAAGACGAATGTTCTTCTGATACTTTTTGAACGCCGCGTCAAAATGAGGGGACAGTTCCTCATCCGGAACGTCAACTTCGATGACGCGTTGATTGTTTCCCTGTTTTGTTATATTTGATTTCAACTAAGCGCTTTGAGTTTGTTAATACCTTCCTAAATTACCAAATAATAAGTGCGAGAGGAGGGACTCGAACCCACACGAGCAAAGCGCACTAGATCCTAAATCTAGCGCGTCTGCCAGTTCCGCCACTCTCGCAAGAACGGCAAAAAATATATAAATTTTTCGAGTCAAAGTCAATATATTTGGCGGGAGAATTTGCGAAATGAATTAGTGGGGGCAGCCCGGGAGACTACCGGCACCGATCTCAACTGATTCTCGTCTAATCCCAGAAAAAAACTCCAGGCCCGTCCATGGTCTGGAGTTTTTAAAGTTGCCAGCCAAAGAATTCTTAGAATCTTAGCATTCTTTGGCTCGCGAAGTACCGGATTATAATCGGTCGATGGACATCGAACCAATCGGGGAGCATGACCACTCCTTGGTGAATTTCTCCATCGTGGATGGTGCCCCCAAACTTTCCTTCACTGGAAAGTGGAAAAATTTCGTACTCACCTTCAATTTGAGGTTGCCAAATTTTATTGTTTTGTTCAAATTCAATGTGATAAGGCTCAAACTCGGCCTCTTTAAACGGCAACGTAGAAACTGAGAACACAAGCGGAATCTGTTTTGTGTTGGTGATTCTTTGCACGTTGTCGGTGAGATCGTCATTGTGAGCAACCAAAATTATCATTGCCGTTGGACCGCTACCGTCATCTTTTACAAATAACGAATTGATTTTCGAAGGATGAGCGGTCTCAAACTCAGTGCGGTCAGATGAAAACGCATCGGCAAAGTAGTGCGACAGACCCTTTACATCAACTGGGACTCTCCCATAACTCCCTTTATTAGAGAGTCCCAGTATCAGAAGAGTCCCGAGTATCCCCGTTCCAAGTAGACTCATCTGCTTTTTCATAGTTCATACCTCCATGTATTAATGATTCTGCTCATGACTATGGCAATTCATGTGCCAATTGGTCGGTGGCATCTTAAGTATTGATTAATAAAGCGCTTAGTTTTAATAGTATTAGGTGCCAAGACAGGGCCTAATTTGTTAGAATAACGTACAATGTCTAATGGTGAGACAAGAATGTTAAAACAGCAAGGGTTTCTGTCAGCGGTCATTTGTACCAAGGCATAACTTGGAAAACTCTGGTTGCATAATTTGGGGACTCGACCATGTTTGGTCCAACGGCTAATTCGTAAATGCCAATAACATTCACTTTTTTTCATTTTTTTTGGGAGTTTTTAGGGAGTTTTGTTGTCTATTTAAATTGAACCACGTGATGTGGAGGTGTAGTCCGGTTTATCCTCCAAATTAATGAGGCTCGGCCGGATGTGGGTTAATCGCCGCTCGGTGTCTGGGAGACGCATCGAGCGGCTTCTTTATTTTGGGAATTTTTCCGCGATTTCATTCCAAAAATAGCCTTGTCCAACCAGAGATGTTCTGATAACTTACCCTGTGCACAAGCTATTTGAAAGGCCTGTCAAAAAGATACTTTTTCGATTACTTTGATGAGGGAATTGGTTAATCCTCGGTAGGCCATTTTGGGTGGGACAACGATCGCCAGCACGACTTCTTGATTAAAGGCCTGGAAAAATCGAAAAACAATTTTACGTTGATTGTATCCTTCCACGATCATCTCTTTCACATTGGAAATTTTGCCCATCACATCGGCCATCTTTCTCACTTCCCGAAATAATAGTGAAAGCTCTATCAGCCTATCTTTATCGATGATGCCGTTGTGATAATATTCAGCCAGTGGTAATCCCTCATTGGAGAAAAGATGAACCATGTCGTAATTGCCTCGATCAGCAATTTCTTTCATTTTTGATTCGATAACTGATTGTGGAGAAACGGAGGTTTCCATTCTTGTCCTATTGTTCCACCAACATGTCAATTTTTGAAATGACTTCAGACATCACCATTTTCAACGTTTTTATTACTTCGACTCCCTGGGTTGCAACGGATTCGGTGTAGGATGCGCCGAAAAAATTTAGATTCGATTGCAGGGTCTCAATGGCTTCAATATCAGGCAAATCCCTTTTGTTATATTGGATGATCCACGGAAAATTTTGGAGTGTATGGCCCATATTAATTAGATTTTGTTCCAGGTCCAGGAGAGAGTCCAGATTATCGCTCATGCGATGCTTTTGTGAATCCGCAACAAACACAATTCCGTCTACGCCACGGAGGATGATTTTGCGACTAAAGGTATAATAAACTTGCCCGGGGACCGTGTACAAATTAAACCGCGGCTTCTTACCTTTAATTTGACCCAATTCAAGCTGCATAAAATCAAAATAAAGCGTCCGTTCCTCACGCGTTTTAAGAGAAACCAAATCGCTGCGGATGGTTGGATCGAGTTGCTGGTAGATGAATTCAAGGTTGGTGGTCTTACCGCTCAGACCGGGTCCGTAGTAGACAATTTTGAGGTTGATCTCCTGCAGTCCCTTGTTAATAAACATAGCGCTTCCAGCCCGGACTCCCCTTATGATTTCAACGAGCGGTTGATTTCCTCACTGAGTAAGGACTTAAATTCCAAATCAAGAAACTCTTTGGTTTTATCTTCTTCCTTTTTGGCGCATCTTAGCAACTCGGTTAATTGTTCGATGGCTTTCTTGGTGTAAACCCGAATGATACCTAACGCAACATCTGCCCGAAAGATGACCATGAGGATGAAATTAAATCCGACATTAGACAGGTAGATGTTGTTGTGCTCGCCCTCGTGAAAAAGGTATTTGAAGCTGCCGCTTTCACCAACCATGGAAGCCATCTTGGAAGTGGCCGAAAAATTATTGGCTGCTAACGATGAGATTCCGGGTAAATCCAAACCTCTAAAATCACCTTTTTGAAGGATGGGATACCCGTTTGATTCGCAGAACACAACCGCCTCAGCACGTGTGTTCGCCAACGTCTCGTCGAGGATCTCTGCCACACCGTTGTAGACCTCTTCCGAAAGGATAAGTTGTTGTCCGTTTTCGTCTCTGGGTGTTTCCATCAAGAATCACCTCCCAGATATTTTAGATTAGACATGCTTTTATTGCCCTAACTCCAGGCGCTCGGCCAGGAACTCCGGCAAACCTGATTGAATGATTTTACTTTGCGTTTCCGCGATATCATAGTCAACCCGAAATAGTTCATAGGTGCCATTTGTTGTGTCGTAAATCGCGTAAGCTGCTCTTGGTATTAAATCTCTGGGCTGACCCACGCTGCCGACATTAATAATATACCGCCTATCCGGATCGATCTGAAGAGGATTTTCTCGAATGGCTCGGTAATCTTCATTTTTTACAGAAACGATCATCGGCACGTGGGAATGACCAACGAAACAAACCCGCCCTTCAAATTCGTGAAAGTTCCTGACCGCGTCTCCTATCGTGATAATGTAGTTCCATTGTTCCGGGTTTAAAGGCGTCGAGTGAACGATGGTGAATCCATTCAAATTCATTTTCAGGGGCAAGCTGAGAAGAAACTCTTTCGAAGATTCCGATAGCTGGTCGGCCGTCCATTCGATGGCATTGCGAGCCCATGGATTGAAATACGAAAGATCCAATTTCCCTAGAGGTGCGTAATCATGATTGCCGGCTAAGATAACCTCCGCCTTGTCTCGAATTACTTCCACACATTCATTAGGATTGGGACCATACCCAACCACGTCGCCCAAACAAAGAAGTGAGTCCACGTAATGTTTCTCAATTTCTGTTAACACACTTTCCAGAGCTTCCAAATTGCCGTGAATGTCGGAAATAATTGCGTATTTCATCACATAAATTGATTGTTCCTTAAAATTAGTTAACGAATATACAACTTTGATCGTCAGTTTGCAAGCAATTTTCACTTGCACTTAACACGATTTCTTTTATTTATAGCTTAATCAAACATTAAATGACAGATGAGGAAGGATGACATCCGAATCGGATAACCGTGGTCAGTGGGGTTCAAAGACTGGCTTTGTCATGGCCGCCGCCGGTTCCGCGGTTGGTTTGGCGAACATTTGGGCATTTCCCTATCGCACCGGACAAAATGGCGGCGCCGCTTTTGTCATTGTGTATCTGGTGTGCATTTTTCTGATTTGCTTGCCCTTTTTGCTCGCCGAAATCACCCTCGGACGTTACAGCCAAAAAAATGTCATGGGCGCGATTCGGGCCATTCGGCCAAAAAGCACATGGCTTGGATTGGGCGTTTTGAGCATTGTGGCGAGCATCTTCATCCTGAGTTTCTATTCTGTGGTGGCGGGCTGGAGCGTCGGTTTCATATTTAAGACACTCGTCCATAGCGAGACCCCTTTTACTGCTTTTGCCCCAAAGCCGCAAATCGTCTTACCGTTATCGGCCTTGTTCATTGTCTTTACGGTTTTAGTCGTGTATGGTGGTGTAAAGACCGGAATCGAGCGCTGGTCCAAAATGCTCATGCCGCTCTTGATTCTCCTCATGGTTGGACTCATTCTGCGCGGGTTGATGCTCCCCAATGCTTTGAATGGCCTGGAATTCTACCTTAAACCGGATTTTTCCAAGCTAGATGGCAAGGTCATCATGGCCGCGATTGGCCAGGCCTTTTTTTCGCTGAGTCTCGGAATCGGTGGCATTCTCACGTACGGGTCTTATCTTTCTAAGAAAGAGAACATCATTCGATCCGGTTTCTATATCGCTTGGTTTGACACGCTTATCGCCTTGCTGGCAGGATTGATGATTTTTCCGGCGCTATTTGCTTTCGGATTGGAACCGAATGAGGGACCGCCCCTTGTCTTCATGGTTTTGCCGGAAGTCTTCAAACAACTCCCGGCAGGCAATGTGATCGGTGCGGGATTCTTTCTGATGCTCTCCATTGCCGCTTTGACTTCAACCATCTCGATGTTGGAAATTTCGGTGGCCTATTTCGTGGATGAAAAACGTTGGCGGCGCAAACACATCGTTTGGGTCGTCGGAATGCTCGCGTTCATGTTGGGTCTGCCTTCGGCGCTGTCGCAGGGCGCGATCCCATCCCTGAGTGACCTGCCTCTTTTCGGAGGATTGAGCTATCTGGAGCTGATGATTTTTCTCTGGTTTGATATCTTCCCGCCTTTGGGTGCCATCTTGTTTAGCATATTCATCGGGTGGGTCTGGGGCATTGATAACGCAATCGGCGAGTTGCAGAAAGGCAGTCAACTTTTGCAACGAAATGTTTTGGGCTTCCCTGTCAAAATCGCCACCATTTGGGGATTTTTCATTCGCTATCTCTGTCCATTGGCTATCGCACTGATTTGGTTTAATGCCATTTTCGCTTAG
>JAABYK010000702.1:18180-20557 GCA_011775825.1 Candidatus Zhuqueibacterota bacterium
ATCTGTGTCCAATAAAGCATTAAAACCACGGAGTCCGATTACCTTTCTTTTGAGATGACTAATAGGTGCAAAAATATCATGGAAATTCAATCCGTCAAACAGTTTCTTGATTACTTCGAGAGAATTTATCAACGCACATTCCGCGTCGTACAATGTATCCCGCGCGACAAAATCGAATGGACATACAAAGAAGGGAAGTTCACGTTTGGTGATTTAGTTCGACATCTCGCTGCACTCGAACGCTACATGTTTGCCGAAAATTTCAAACTTAAGCCGAGCAGATATCCCGGCCATGGCAAGGGATTAGCAGATGGTTATGAAAATGTGCTTGCGTTCCTGGAAAAGATGCACCAGGACACGGTTGCCATGATCCGTGAATTAAGCGACTCCGACTTGGGGAAGAAGTGCGTCACACCCAACGGCACAGCCATTACCGTCTGGAAATGGATGCGTGCTATGATTGAGCATCACGTGCACCATCGCGGCCAAATCTATCTTTACCTGTCGATGCTCGGCATTCAAACGCCGCCACTTTACGGCTTGACTTCAGAGGAAGTGTACGATAAAAGTGAGGGTTAGCAGTGCCGTTTACAAAGGGTCGCTTCCAGCACTTGAATATGAACCAGAGTTTTCTTTTATTGTTGACGTAATATTGAAATTCTTCTCAACAACAATGAAAATATTTGACCATGCTCCAATCGCTAAAAGTTAACTCCGAAATTAAATTTCGAACCTGTGATGAAGTCCGGCCGCTCATCAAAGAGGCCTGCGACGCCAAACCCGATATCGCATCATATCGCGGGATCGGCGACAGCGAAGAAGGTCGAAGCATCGATGCCGTGGTTCTTGGCCATGGCGTCAAACGGGTAAGTCTGATTGCCGGCGCACACTCGGACGAACCCGTGGGACCGGAAACGCTGCGCACATTCATCCTGTCCGGCCTCGCGCAGAAGGACCGACTGCAGAAACTCTTTGAAACGTATCAATTCATTATCATCCCACACATCAATCCTGACGGAGAGGCAAAAAATCGGCTGTGGACAAAAAAATGGCCGGATCCGGGAGCTTACTTGAAACACGTGTTTCGCGAGCCCCCCGGTCGAGACCTGGAATTCGGCTTTGCGAACATGCGCAAAGAAAACACCCACGTGTCGGAGTTCCTCATCGAACATGCTCCGTTCGTGATGCACATCAGTCTGCACAGCATGGCTGTTGCGGAAGGCGCCATGTTGCTTATCGAGCGCCACTGGATCGACCGAACACAAAAGCTCCGTTCAAGATTCGTGGAAGCCGCTCAACATTTTGGCCTGGGATTGCACGACCATGACCGAAAGGGAGAAAAGGGCTTTATCTATATCGAGCCAGGATTTACCACCACGCCTGAGGGCAGGGCCATGCGCAGGCATTTTGAGTCTGAAGGCGACAAAGAGACTGCGGATCGTTTCCACGACAGCTCCATGGAATTCGTCCGAAAGCTGGGTGGCGACCCGTTGTGTCTAGTCACAGAGTTGCCTCTGTTCGTCATCAACAAAAAGGTCGAAAACCGGAAAAGGGGTATCCCGGTTGCTTATCTCGAGTTAAAAGAAAAACTCCCGGAATTGCGGGCCAAAGTTTTGCAGGGCGAATCCATTTCCGAAACGATCGAAGAGTTTTGCATTACGCCATTCAACTTTACGGATGCAGTAAGATTGCAACTCCAGACCATCCAGTTTGGTTTAGAAACGGCCGCCAGGCATTAGAAAACCATGTCGAGAAAATCGAGAAGACGTCAAGCTCTAAAAAATCAAACCCACCGCTTGACCCGCCGAATTGCGGATCTGGATGCGTTGAGCAATCGCTTTTCGTGGTACCGAATGTTGATTATTTTGTCCGGACTCGCGATCGGCATTGCCTCCTACTATCTCATCAACGAGACGCTCGGTTGGATGCTGCTCGGCGCGATGCTCGTGGTGTTCAATATCGTGGCTTTTTTGCATCGCCGGGTGGAGAGGAGCATTAACAAGCATCAAATCTGGCTGAATTTGAGATCCGCTCAAGTAGCGCGCATGGATTTGGATTGGCAGCATATCCCGGAATCGAGACATGTAGCTCCGGATCCGGATCATCCGTTCGAATTGGATCTGGACATTACCGGAAGGAAGTCCCTGCACCGACTGGTCGACATCACCATTTCACAGGACGGCGGTCAGCTTCTTCGACAATGGTTGGTCGAAACGGAGCCAAAATTGCAGGACATCCGGGAACGTCAACGATTGATTAAAGAACTGGCGCCCCTGGCGCGTTTTCGCGACAAGCTGTTCCTGGCCTACACCCTGGCTGCAAAAGATGCTTTGGAAGGTAAAAAGTTGCGGAACTTTTTACGAAACTTGCAAATGCC
>JAABYK010000702.1:20568-37574 GCA_011775825.1 Candidatus Zhuqueibacterota bacterium
ATCGCTCTGTTCACGCTTCACAGTCTGGAAATGATCCCGCCTTTTTGGGTCATTTCGTTCGCGCTTTATGGGGCGATTTATTTCATGAATCACCGACTTCTTGACTCGCTGCTCGACGATTCCGTTTTAATGTTCGAAGAATTGAAGAAGTTCAAAGTGATTTCCCATTATCTGGAATCATACAATTATGAGGGACACGAAAATCTGAAAAATTTATGCCAACCATTCCAAGATCCGAAAAACCGTCCCTCCAGGCAATTGAAGCGCAGCTTGCTAACCGCAACCGCCGTGGGACTACGCATGAACCCGCTGGTAAGATTAATCTTGAATGCCCCTGTACCCTGGGACTTTCTGTGTGTGCATGTATTAAATAAACAGAAACGCATCCTTGCTGACTCTCTGCCAACCTGGCTGCAGATACTGGCTGAATTAGAGGCACTAATGTCATTAGCTAACTTCGCTTACCTAAATCCGGACGACACCTTTCCGGAAATCATTTCAGAAAAAAACTTTGTCTTCCAAGCCAAGGATTTGGGCCACCCACTCTTACCGGATGGCCAAAGAAAGTGCAATGACTTCGCATTCGACTCAAAAAGTGGAGTTGCCCTCATCACCGGTTCGAACATGTCCGGCAAAAGTACGTTTCTAAAAACCATCGGCATCAATCTGTGCCTGGCCTTTGCCGGAGGTCCTGTCAACGCCCAACATTTACAAACCTCCCTGTTTCGAATTTACACCAGCATCAAAATCAACGATTCGGTGACCGATGGCTTCTCCTTCTTCTACGCCGAAGTAAGGCGTCTCAAAACGCTGCTGAATGAGCTTGAGAAAGATACTCCGGTTCCCGTTCTTTTTTTAATCGACGAGATTTTCAAGGGCACGAACAACCGCGAACGCTACATTGGCGGCCGGTCTTTCATTCAAGCGTTGGTTGGAAAAAACGGATTGGGCGCGGTCGCCACCCACGATTTGGAGCTGACCAAATTGGCCGACAAAATCGCGAATGTCCGCAATTACCACTTCAAAGAACACGTAGAGCAAGGCAAAATGGTGTTCGACTATAAATTGCGCCCTGGTCCGTGCCCGACCACTAATGCATTGAAGATCATGCGAATGGAGGGACTGCCGGTGGAGAGCTGACGTCGTTTGAATTTGCCCGCTTGAGTTCCATTTTATTTTCTGCTTTTTACTTACCAATTTTAACCAATGTCAATCGTTTTCAAAAACGTCCAAAACAACTGGGTGCGAATCTGATTGATCTTTTTGACAGAAATAGCTATTTTGGGATTGCAAACTTGCTTTCCTTTTGACCATCGGCGTGTGTAAGATTTATCCGACAGAGACATAAACATAAATAAAAAGAAGCGCTTGTAACCCGTGAAGATCGATTGCATCGAAATTCCCGGCTGGATTGAATGAAAAATTTTTGACAATCAATCCGCGAACATACAATTTTTATCCATTCCTCGGTTTTCTAAGTGAACTCAAACGACGAGTCTTTGGCGGGGAAAACGATTTTGCATTACAAAGTGCTTGAGCCTCTCGGGCAGGGAGGAATGGGTGTGGTTTATAAAGCACAGGATACCCGCCTTCTGCGCACCGTGGCCGTGAAGTTTCTTTCTCCTGACCTGGTCGTGAGTGAAAAGAATCGACAGCGCTTCGTGCACGAAGCACAAGCCGCCTCCGCTTTGAATCATCCCAATATTTGTACGATCTATGATATCGGGCAATTCGATTCCGCGCATTTCATCGTGATGGAATACGTTGAAGGTAAGTCGCTTCGACAGACCTTAAACCAACGCGTCCGTCTGTCGGAAGGCGAAGTGATTGCGATCAGCAGGCAAATATGTGACGCGCTGGAAGCCACCCACGCCAAAGGTATCATCCATCGCGACATTAAACCGGACAATATCATGGTGCTTCCCGATGGCAGTGTGAAAATCATGGATTTTGGGTTGGCCAAACTCATCAACGATGGCAACCAGGAGAAGATTTCGCAACGGCCCGCTATTACGACAACCTCACGAACCTTTTCCCTGACTACCTCCATGAGTACCCTTGAGGGTACCGCTCTCTACATGGCGCCGGAACAGATCGATAAAGCCCCGGTCGACGAGCGCACGGATGTTTATGCGCTGGGCGCAGTGATGTATGAAATGTTGACCGGCGAGCCACCTTTCAAGGGGCGTGACGAGCTTTCGTTGATGGCAGCAATCCTCGAGCAGCAACCAGAGCCACCATCAGCGTTTCGCCCGGAAATAGGAGCGAAGATGGATGGGCTTATTGTATGCAGTCTCAGTAAATCCCCTGAATCCAGACCAGCCAGCATGTCCGCCGTGCACAGAGAACTCGAACAGATCGCACCTTCCTCAGAAATTCAATCCCGAATCTCTATTTGGGGTGTGGCAGGCATTTTGGCCACAATTTCAGTTTTGATCATATTGTCTTTTTTGTTTTTCTTCGAACGGGCCGAAAAACCGCCGCCGGTGCTTAAATTAAAAGCGTTGAGCGTGACCGGCGTCAATGCGGGAGATGGAGATTTTTTACCCGACGACAAACAATATGTTTATGTCGCAACCAAACCGGATGATCGCACTTCCAGCAAGTTGCTTTTGCAAGATATAGCAAGCGGAAGAACCAAGACTCTGTTTGAATCTTACATCGATATGGAAAACAACTGGCGCATGCCTTTGGGACCGGACTGTTCTCCCGATGGCCGCTGGATCGCATTCCATTTTCGCAATGGTGGAATCGCCATCGTCGATACCGCGGGAAGTGGTTTTCGCCAACTCACGAGGTTTGGTTACAATCCCCAATGGTCCCCGGATGGCCGGGAAATTGCCTTTGCCAGCCTATCTTCGGATCGGATTTCGGAAAGAAGCGCGATTATGCTTTTCGATCTGGCCGATAGCACCGTAAGACAAATCTCTCCAGAGGATGACTTACATTTTGCCACGCCATCCTGGTCACCGACCGGAGACTGGCTTGTGTGTGCCGGCGGTTTCGGCAGCAAAAGCGCGCTCTGGCTTATCGAAGTTAAAACCCGGCGGACAAAACAGATTCTGCCGCACGATACCGGCATCCCCTTTCCGCGCTGGAGTGGTCGATTTATTTATTTCGTAGGTCACGCAGCCGAATATTCCGAACCGGCGTTGTGGCGCGCCGAAATCGATCCGTCAACGGGTGAGGTTGTTTCAGAGCCGGTGCAGGTGCTAACTGAGTTGAGACAGTTTATGTCGTTCAATATCTCCCACGATGGTAACAAATTGATCTACCCGAAAAAAGAGACCGAAGAAAAAGTCTGGCAGATTCCTCTGGATAGTCGTTCAGAAAACCCCTGGGATTTCGCGGAGCTGTTGGCCAGCCATACGAAAGGCACCGGAAATCTGGATGTTACGCCGGACGGGAGACATCTGATCCTGGAAACGGAGCACGGGACGCTGCGTTCGCTGATTCGGTTTTCCCTGCATGATGGCAGCCAGACTTTGCTGTACGACGAGCAGCCGCCGTTTGCCCCTTCTTGTTCGCCCGATGGTTACTGGGTTGCGTTTGATGCGGGCGGTGGCAATGATGCGGATATCTGGCGAATCCCTGTTGAGGGCGGACAAGCTGAAAAAATCATCGAACACCCTGGAGCCGACTGGATGCCCACTTACTCACCGGATGGACAATATATCTGCTTCCTATCCAATCGAAGCAGTCACTTCGATCTGTGGCTCTATGCCGTCGATTCCGGCCAAATGCAGCAACTCACCGAATCTCCTGAAATTGAGTCGGGAGGATATTGGTCAAATGACAGCCGTCGTCTCGCTTTCTTTCAAAATGATGACGAGCAAAACAGTTCGAGCATCCGGATTTATGATTTTGATGAGCAGCGGGAAATCGAAATCGTGCGCTTCCCCGATGTGCAAATCGACGTTCTCACCAAAATATTATGGCGTTCCGATGATGGGGCGCTCTATTTTAGCAAAAGTGCTTACGGCGCTGAGGACAAGAAATTCACTGAGTACACTTTTAAGAGTCAGGAAATTCGTCATCCATTGGATGTGTCAGGTCACCACACCCGAGATGTCTACTATACGCTGTATCAAGATCAACTTCTTTTGGTGGAAAGAAAATTTCGTGGAAGCCTCTGGCTGGCGGAGGGCCTGATTTCGGATCCCTGATGCCAGATAACCTGCTTCGACCTAATTGGAATCAGGCATCGGGTATAATCTGGACACTCAAATGCTGCAAAAATTGCTACAAATCGGCCGCCAACTTCTCACAGAACAAGATGTCGATAAAGTTTTGTCCTCTGCGATTGATGGTGCTATCGACATTACCGGTGCTGAGCGCGGGTTGATATTGCTGTTCGATCTGGATGGGAAGGTACGCTTCCAGACCGCACGTAAACTCACTCGCGAAGACTTGCAGAAGCCCAAGTACGAAATCAGCCGCACCATCATCCAAAAAGTAAGAACGGAGAAGAAACCGGTTTATGTGAAAAATGCACGTGAGCATCCCGAATTCCGTGCCAGTGAAAGTGTTGCGGAGCGGAAAATCCTCTCCGTGATCTGTCTCCCGATACGTCACCAAGATGAAATTTTTGGCGCCGTCTACCTCGACAACCGAACGGTGCGCGGTGCATTCACGGAGGAGCATTTCGAATTTGCACGGCAGTTTGCCGACTTTATCTCCGTGACCGCACACCAGGCTTTGGAGCGAACTCGGTTGCACAGTCGGATCGAGGCCCTGGAACGTGAGCTGCGAGAACGCTACCATTTTGAGACCGTCGTCGGTGAGCACCCGGCGATGCTGGAAATCTTGAACCTCGTTGTCCAAATCGCCGACACCAATGCAACGGTTTTGATCGCTGGCGAAACCGGAACTGGCAAGGAACTGATCGCACGCGCCCTGCACACCAACAGTCGCCGCAAAGAGCAACCGTTCGTTCCGATCAACTGCGGCGCGTTGCCTGAAGATCTGCTTGAATCAGAATTGTTCGGTCATGCGCGCGGGGCCTTCACCGGCGCCATTGAAAATAAAATCGGCTGGTTCGAACGTGCGGATGGCGGTACCGTTTTTCTCGATGAAATCAGCGAAATGGTCCCCGCTTTACAGGTGAAGATGCTGCGTATTTTACAGAGCGGCGAATTTGCGCCCGTGGGCAGTGCGCAAATTCGGCAATGTGATGTTCGGGTGGTCGCCGCAACCAATAAGAATCTGTCGCATCTGGTAGAGGATGGCGCGTTCCGGCAAGATTTGTTCTACCGTCTGAATGTCATCGGGATTGAGATGCCGCCTTTGCGAGAGCGCAAAAGTGACATCCGTTTGCTGTCCGAACATTTTGTCGCACAATTCGCGGAACAATATAACAAAGGGGTATTGACGATCACCGAACGTGTCAAAAATCGGCTTCACAGTTACGATTTCCCCGGTAATGTGCGCGAACTGCAGAATATCATGGAACGGGCAGTCATCCTGTGCAAAACCGATACAATCGATCTCGAACATTTGCCGGTTTTGGCTTCGGAGCCCGATTTTGAACGCAAAGAAGGAGTAAGCTTCAGAGAAGCCAAACAGCAAATACTCGAGAAGTTCGAGCGAGAATTTGTCATCGACTGTCTACAAAAGTCAAACGGCAATATCAGTAAAGCTGCCAAAGCCGCTGACATGGATTTCAAGAATTTTCATACGAAGATGAAAAAATACGCTATCAATCCAAAGCAGTTCGGTTCGTAACCCACCTTCCAGGAGGCACTTCATATGTCATGATTGCCATATCGACTATGGCAGTGATACCATAGTCCCTTCTCAAAATGTTGCCTTCCCATTCTTAAATCAGATTCATCTTAGCTAATAAAAAACAAACATTAGTCGCCATTCCTAACTTTCTTCTCTCCCCTTGTTTTCGCCTGGCACACAAGTTGAACATGTTCTCTCCAACATTAGAGATAAACCACATGACAAATCCCTGTGTGCTCATTGCGGGTCCCAATCTTACCACGGATTTGATTCTGATGAAACAACTCGGTGAGGACGTTACGCTTCTGAAAACCCATGATTATTCCAAAGTCTTCAGCATGCTCAAAGAATGGTCGGTGGACCTTCTTCTACTCGAAGTAAGGGACTCAAAAACGACCGACATTTCGCTTGTCAGCAAAGTGAAGAAGACCAGTCCGGATTTGCCAATCATTGTCATAAATGGCGATGACATCGCGGGCGCGTTTGCACAAGGCGCCACCGATGCGTTCCCAAAACCTTATGATCGGGAGCTGCTGGTTGAACGAGTGTTGGCGCTTTTAAAGCAGCGATGAAATAGGAAGTGCCAAAACAGCATTATTCATGAATCGCTGTATTAGGCACGAATTCGCTTGAACGTCATGCCCGCGAAGGCGGACGTCAAGTACTCAAGTACAGATTTAACTTGTTGTGTTTAATAGGATTACGCTTACCCGAAAATGACGACTATCAACTTTTTGTGAATAATTCATATTAGATAAGGAGGATATTATGAAGTTTCCAAAAACAATGGTGGCCGCGATCCTGGGAGTTCTGACCTTGTTTGCGGCAGAGCGTTTGGCCTGGGCATGTGGCGGCACGTCCGTGCCGTTTTGTGGCCGCACCATTTGGCTGGCGTTGATGGCGCAACGCAATGTGCTCTTGCAGCCGAACGTCCCCATCGATGTGCACTTTCGCTATCTGGCCTACCTAGCCTGGAATAAGAACGCCGCGTGTGCCCAGCCGGCTGGCAATTCGGGACTGGAAGGGACGGCCTCCACGGCGAACCTTTTTACTAACGCTAACCTCACTTACAACGTCACCTGCACGCCCCTGGGCGGCACTCCCGTGCAGCTCGGGCCTTTTTCCCAGAATCTCAATACGCCTGTTGATCCCGGACTTCAGCAGCCCGATTCAGCATGCTTTACGATTCCAGCCAGCTCGTTCGGCGACGCCACCACGCCAGTGATCTGTGAGATTTCCGCAACTTTCAGT
Organism: Candidatus Zhuqueibacterota bacterium; assembly: GCA_011775825.1. Lineage (GTDB taxonomy): Bacteria > Zhuqueibacterota > Zhuqueibacteria > Oceanimicrobiales > Oceanimicrobiaceae > JAABYK01. Next base: position 27,547 of record JAABYK010000702.1, read on the forward strand.
GCAGACTTCACTAACGGCACCGGCTCCGGTACCATCTCCTCCAGCAACCAAACCGTCATTTGCCTGGTACCGCCTTCGCCGGACGACAACACGAAACCTCGGCTCGACCTGCAGTATTACTCAACCAGCGCGACGGAGAACTTCTTTCAACAATGTCCTCGCGGCGATCAGACCTATTTCTACTTTCTGGCGCGGAACAATGATACGCAGAACAGCGTCAAACTCGACGTCAGCACCGAACTCGATCCCAGGAGCGGGTTGCCGGACGGCTTCGATGCAGCACAGGCACAGCAAAACTTTGAAGCGAATGTTTACTCTATCCAGCTTCCGGAGGGCGATTTTTACCCACATCAAATTGTCAACAACCCGGCGAGCTGGGAAATCCTACCCGACGGCAACCCGGAAAGCAATCCCTCCGGATTGAATCAGTCCCTGACCTTGATGCCGGGTGAAGCCAGGTTTATCGTCGTCTGCGTAAAGAGCCTGGGCATGTGCGGCAACGGCTCATGCAACAAACTGACTGTGCGGCTGGAAGGGACTTTTTCCGACGGCAGTCCAGCTCTGGCATGCGCCGGTTCGGCTCTGCTCGTGGACGACGTTCCGGCCAAATCGCGACGTTGCGAAATCCAGGACAGATTCAATACCGATACTTTTGCCAGTGCCTTCTGGAGCTCTGCGCAGTACTTTGACGATCAATTTCAACCTATTCCGAACGCCCAGACCCACTTTGCAGGCAACACGAATCCTTCGACCGGCAACAATCTTACCTTCCAATCAGGCGGGGGAACCGCTGAGGACATTATTCGCTTCGATCCCTCTGTGACACCCTTTGGAGCGGCCTACAATGTCTCGGCCAGCAGCAGCACATTACAGAGAACAACCATCAACCAGGTTGGCATCGATGGTCTGCCGACTAAGGTGGATAGCGCTAAAAGGGTCCCGGTAATCTATGCAGACGCTGCAAGCGCGCTGCAGGTGATCATCAACTGCGAAAAAGATTCCATTCGCATTAAAACCGAGGGCGGGGAAATCCTGCATGAGAGTAAATATTCCGTGTTTCTTGTCAGCACGACGCCCGGGTTTATCATCGATCACAACACTTGCCGCACCTTCACCAAAACCGCCACACCGGATGTGCCGGAAATTTGTTCAAGCGTCTATTATCAGCCGCTCAACCCCGGTCAGATGGCCAGCATTCAGGTATTTGACCAAAATGACAATCCGCTGCAGGGAACGGTTCAGCTTGTGAGCGATAATTCTGTCTCTCTGGAGTCGACAACGTTCAATGGTGTGATCAACTTGCTCGCCGACGATCAGATCCCGGAGATAAAAACGGCTATGCTGGAAATTCAGGTTCCGCGTGCGCTTCCTGAAATTTTCACCATACCCATAGTCCTACAAGCAGGGGAAGTCACTCCATCGATGCTCGCCATGAACCACACCATTAACATTCAAGACCCAATAATAAATCCAGAGAATCCACGGCGGACCGATAACGTTATCACCCCTGGCGAGGGACAGACCTATCAGGATGTGTGGGTGCTTAACAGGATGCACGGGACTTCCGGGATAGAATACTCACTTACGGGTCCCGGCACCTTAACAGAAATAGATGCCAACACGGATCCAAATGTACTGCAGCGGGTGAGCGACCGCTTTGGAAGCGAATTGGTTGACGACTGTACCTCTGGCGCGGCAAGCTGCGCTACGGTTCAGCTCGGCGACGTTTCTTCTACAACGCAGTTCACACTTCACGCCCAAGGATTCCAACCGGGCGTGTACACCACGTTCTATGCAGCCAACGGTACAAATACCACAACCAGCGAAACTAGCGCAGATCTCGGAGTTCTCGATCAAGACGATACGCTCCCGGTTTCTGATGAAAACAGTCTGCGTCGGGCTATCGGGTTAAGAAAAAAGAAACCAGGCAGTGATGACTTGATCGATCTGACGATAAAAGCACTCAATGATATTTTTATCGAGCAGCCTCTCCCCGATGTCGAAGTTGCAAAGGTAACTTTGAGAGGTGCATCGCAGGAAGGTTCGGGGACATCCAATGTCACCCTTGACGGAAGCAATTGTCCGGAGCCCTGCAACGGCCTGGTTTTGGCGGGCGGCAACAGCAGCATCGAGAATATTAGATTTGCTGACTTTCCGGATTACGGTGTGGTGCTGGAATCGGACAGCAACACAGTCATCAGCAGTGAATTTGTGGGCAATGGTCAGGGTGGCCTGCTCATTGCAGAGGCAAACGATAGCGTCATCGGGGGTACCCTGGAGACCGGCAACCGTTTCACCGATAATGGCAGGACCGGTTTGCTTATCGAATCCGGCACAGGCAATGCGGCGCTGTTCAACACTTTCGCGGATAACGCGGGGCTTGGAATCGATCTCGGCGGAGACGGCATTACGAGCAACGATGCAGGCGACGACGATACCGGTGCCAATGATCTGCAAAACTTCCCGGAACTTACAAATGTTCAGATGGTGCCGGACGGTGGAACCCTCATCGAAGGCACACTTCAAAGTGCTGCCAATGCTTCGTTCATGTTACAGTTCTTCACCAGCGATGAATGCGATGCCTCTGGCAATGGAGAAGGTGCAAGTTTCCTCGGCTCCGGCGCAGTGAATATCGATGCCAATGGCCAGGCAACGTTTTCCATTACGATGGACAGCACGGCGTCCATAGGACAATTCGTCACGGCCACCGCGACGGATTCAGCGGGCAACACTTCGGAATTCTCTGCATGCTTTGAAATTACCACAGCGGTTTCCGTTGAGGAGCCAGAGAACCTGGTGCCAACAGAATTCGCTTTATTCGCAAACTTTCCCAATCCCTTCAATCCCGAAACCACAATTCGGTACGGTGTCCCCAAGACTGCCCACGTGCGGCTGATCATTTTCAATTTACGCGGACAAGTCGTGCGGACGTTGGTGGACGAACAACAGACGGCGGGATTTCACGGCGTCAAATGGGACGGACTAAGCGATTCCGGAGAAAAGTTGGCCAGCGGCGTATACGTGTACCGACTAAAGGCCGAACAGTTCGTCCAAACGCGCCAGATGCTGATGCTGAAATAAGTGTCGTATGACCACAGGAAAAGATAATCTTCAGTTTTTTTCTTAGCTTAGGTATAGGCCAGTTAAATGGATCATAAAAACCCGGGAGGATTGATCATTTTTCCTCCCGGCCATTTCTTTCGGTCCAGCTTTCCGTCGCGGCTTGCTCTCAGCAGAGGCTGTTTCGGTTTCACCGAACAAAAGAGAAAATAATAAATTAGGCAAAGCGTCAAAATCTTATCATCAAAAAGCAGCAGCCGTCTCAGTCCAAACAAAAACTTCAGCCCGCCCGACTAAACCCACCCTAAGCTTGACAATTTCCAAACTATTTCAGATATTTATTTTTCATGAAAGCGCTGCTTATCAAACTTTCCCTGGTCTTATTCATTGTGGCTGCTGTCACTACCGCTCGCACGCAGGTTCTGCCTTTCGATCATTACACCATTAGAGATGGCCTGACGTCGAATTGGGTCACGACCATTTTTCAAGACGCGCGAGGCTATTTGTGGGTTGGGACCTCGGAAGGCGTCTCGAGGTACGATGGCATTGGTTTCAAGAATTACGGTTTAGCCGACGGCCTTCCCGTCAGTCACGTTTGGTGCATTCGAGAAAGTCGACGGTCGCCGGGCACGATCTTGATCGGTACGCATGGCGGCGGCCTCAGTAAATTAGAACGCGGTCAGATCACCTCGATCTCTTTAGGAAAAAGGACTGAAGACAATGTGGTGACCTCCATTCTGGAAGATCGCCAGGGTGTGATTTGGTGTGGAACCATTGGCGGCGTATACCAAGTGCGAGGGGACAGTGTGTCTTTCGTTCCTACGGGCAGCGACAGCGGTTGGGCGGCCATCGTGACCGATCTAAGTGATGGTCAGATTCTGATCGGGATCGAAACGGCGTTGTACAAGTACTCGCCAAAAACCAAAAAAATGCATCGGCTAAACTTGGGTCTGGATTCGACCACATTCACTTGTGTAGTTGAAGACACGGCCGGCACGCTGTGGTTCGGCACCCAAAACGGAACCATTTATAAAGTCAAGGAGGATCGAGTTTTGGCTTCGAAAAAGACCGAGTGTGGCGCACTGCAGGGGGTGATCGATGATACTGCAGGCCAACTCTGGTTTGTCACCGATTTAGGCATCCTCAAAGTCTCAAAGGAAAATTTCTATGAGGGTGAAGTTGTCCATTTTACGACAGAAAATGGCCTGCCAGATAACGACTTCGAAAACTGCTTTGTCGATCGAGAGAGGAATCTTTGGTTTGCCAGTCGCAATCATGGACTGTGCAAACTCGCGGACAAAAATATCTACACGTTTCCTTTCAAAGAATTGCGACCTGATAAGATGAACTGTACGGCGGGTTCCGATAAACGGGGACACATTTTCGTGGCTTCCAGCCAAGGTCTTTGGGAAATCTGGAAAAGACCAGGCGGAAGCTGGCAAAGATATCGACATCATTCGGACCGGCGGAACTTGCAGGGGCCCATGGTAGGCGTCGATATTGCCGTGGATGGCAAACTCTGGATTGCGTTTGATGGAGGAGGTTTGGGCGGCTACAAAATAACGCACAACCCCCAAAACCCGTCTACCTTGACACTAACGGAAGCCTTATCTGCTGAACGGGATATTCCCAAAGGGAATCCGTTTGGGATCCTGATCGACGAAAACAACCAACTCTGGTACAGCATTTGGCGTGCAGGCTTAGCGCAGATTGATCTAAATGCCCTGAATTTATCCGCATATTACACCGCGGAGGACGGACTCCAGGGCGGTACCGTACAGGCCATTTTGCAGACGTCACAAGGTGATATGTGGGTTGGCACCTTCAAAGGAGGCATTCACATATTTGAACGCACTGGAGACACGTATCGATTGAAACGCAGATGGACCCCTGATGATGGGTTGGCGGGCGATCGCATCCGTTCCATGATTCAGCGCAGAAACGGAGAGATTTGGATCGGCACTCGCTTCCATGGAATTTCCATCTACAAGCATGGCCGGTTCGAGACCATTTCAACTAAGGATGGACTGCTGAGCAATGCCATCTGGTCATTAGCAGAAGATGAACAAGGCCGAGTCTGGATTGGCACTTCTGTGGGAGTTCAATACACTTCGTTCGACAATCCCCGTCAATTTCAAACGCATCGCAGGCTACTGGGTCAACACATTGGTTCACTCGGTTTTGTCACCGGTGAGCAAGTATTCCGGGGTGTGAGTTCGGACGAGCTTATATTGTACGAATCCGAGCAAATGGAATCGCCAACTGCTCCGCCCCCGGTTTACATTACAGGACTGCGCGTGAACGGTGTGGATCGAGAACTCATCAACAGGTCCGAATTCACCCATGATGAAAATTTCTGTGTGATAAAATTCAATGGCCTCAGCTTCAAGGATGAAAAATCACTTAGATACAAGTACCGCTTGCGTGGTTTAGACGAGACATGGCATGGTCCCACCGATCAGCGAGTGGTCGTGTTTGCCTCTCTGAAGCCTGGAGTCTACACATTCGAGGTGAGCGCGATAAACGTTGATGGCGTGGAGAGCTTCAAACCCGCCACTTTGACCTTCACGATTTTGAAACCCATCTGGAAGCGCTGGTGGTTCATCACAAGCTGTGTTTTGCTCGTGGCGGCCATTTTATACGTGCTGCATCGGGTGCGTGTGCGTCGGCTTTTGCAAATTGAGAGAATCCGCTCCCGTATTGCCACCGATTTGCACGACGACATCGGAGCCGGTTTGACACATATTGGTCTGTTGTCGGAGGTCAGCCTACGCAAAGCAGGCGTCATTGACCTTCCGGGAAAAGATGCGGATTCAGAAAAAGTATCCAACCCAGCCGTGATTGAGTTGAGCCGGTCCATGGAAAAGGTGGGCAGCATCGCTCGTGAATTGTCCGCATCCATGAGCGACGTTGTGTGGTCCATCAATCCCAAACACGATTCGATCGAAGCGCTGCAGCACCGGCTGTCGGCGTTTGCCTACGAGATCTGCAAAACAAAGGAGATCGCATTGAAAATGGATGTTTCCGACGGAATTGCTAAAATGAGGCTGCATCCAGAAGTTCGACGGAATCTTCTGTTGATCGCAAAAGAGGCTTTGCACAATATGGCCAAGTACTCGGGCAGTCCTTCGGTTGAAGTTAAGATGGGCACCAACAGTCGCTATATCACGCTCACGGTGGAGGACCGAGGCCAAGGCTTCGATGTCAACGGTGCTAAGAAAGGAAACGGGCTGACAAATATGCGCGCACGTGCAGAAAAGTTGGGTGGAAAGTACGAAATTGTCTCTGAGGTTGGAAAAGGAACCCGAGTCACCGCCATGGTGCCTTACCAGAGATAGCATTGGAATCAAATCGTTTGAATGAATGAAATGACAAATATATCGGGCAATGCAAATGGTAAAACAAACCGAAAACATTTACGTCGCCATTGTCGACGACGATGACAAAGTCCGTGACAGCATTTCCTGGCTCATCGACAGCACCGAAGGGTTCAAGTGTGTTGGGGCCTATGACAGTTGTGCTGAGGCCATGAAAGCTGTTGAGGATGACCTGCCGGATGTGGTTCTGATGGATATCGAGATGCCGGATCAGTCGGGTATTGAGTGCGTCGAAAATCTGAAGGCCGAATATCCGGATCTTAAAGTGCTCATGCTCACGAATTACAGCGACGACGATCGTATCTTTGACTCCCTGCGGGCCGGCGCCGTGGGGTATTTGCTTAAGAATTCCTCCGTCACCAAACTGTGTGAATCCATTGAAGAAGCTTACAATGGCGGTGCGCCCATGTCGAGCGAGGTAGCCAAGAAAGTGCTGGCATACTTTCACAGTCAAAAGAAGGAAACAAAATACACGGCGAAACTCTCCGAACGAGAACTGGAGGTGCTGAAAGCGCTCACCGAGGGATTGACTGACAAAGCCATTGCCGACAAGCTGTTTATCAGCATTCCGACCGTCCGGTTTCATCTTAAGAATATTTACGCGAAACTGCACGTCAATTCGCGTTCTGAGGCGGTTGTCAAGGCCATGCAGGAAAAATTTTCCTGACAATCTTATTCGAAGCTGCGGTTTTGCAACGTCTTCACTTTCATGTCCTCGAACCCTCATCTATCCTTGAAAAATCGTGAAGCGGACCTTCCAGGTGTGATTGTAACTAAGGTTTCGAATTAACTTTCCTTAAAACTATCACTTTTGATAGGTTTACTCCCCCATTTAATTTCGTATATTTAGCCCGTAATGTTAGCCTGAATTCGCAGAACTGAAGGAGGAGTTTTGAATACGGCTGTGCTTCGGGCTTTCGCGAAAATAGAACTTTTTGAAGGGTGACTTTGACTGAAACCAAAGAACAAAATGAAGTGGTGAACGTGGCAGTGGTGGATGACGACGCAAATGTCCGTACCGGTTTGAAGTGGTTGCTGGACAATGTTGTGGGTTTGCGCTGTTCGGGTACCTACGCAACCATGTCCGGGGCCATGTGCGGGCTTGCTGAACAGCCTCCCGATGTTCTTTTGTTGGACGTGAGCCTGCCGGACATCTCGGGACTTGATGGCATCAGAATGGTTCGAACGGAATTGCCGTCCGTGAAGATCATTATGCATTCCAATTACGATGAGGAAGACAAGATCGTTCGCAGCATAAAGGCCGGCGCCTCAGGCTACGTTTTGAAGAATGCCTCTGCTCCCATGCTGCATGATGCCATTTTTAAAGTATACCGTGGAGACACGGTTTGGCCTGGAGGTTATGTCGAATCACCGTCCTCGAAAGAGCCACGCCCCAGCCTCTTAGGAACGGTTGTCGAAAAACTCCGCACCTTCTTATTCGCGGTTCGCAGTCACTTTGGTACCAGCCTTTAGATTTTCCCAAAGATACCTGAATTCTCCGCCCCCGAATGCGCATTCATTAGAACAGGTTTAAGACCGGTTCGTCATCGCGAGGAGCACGACGTCTCCGTTTTTGCGTTAACTTAACACCGGAATTGTTATTTCGAACGGAACGAAGTGGAGTGAGAAATCTTGTTAGTTTAGGGTTGAATTTAGACTCTTCGACTCCCTCAGCGAATATTTCTTATCTGTTCATTTTACAGTTGCTTGGAATTGTTTTGTTTAGTTTATTGAGTATTCAGTTCAAAAGCTTACAATAAGTACTAGTCTAGGCTAGTATTCCAGGAAAAATCCTATACGCATCATTTACCATCAATGATGTATTGCAACAACGTTCGCCAACTTTGGGCTCTGCTTCGACTGTAAAGATGGGAAGTGTTTCTGTGAGTTTCTAAACTTGAAGACACGTTCTGGGTTTGCTTTCATTTGGTAGACATATTCTGCCTGAGAAAAATGTGCTAAGGCCTCATATTTACAGAACATTTCTCTCTCGTTATTCGTTAGTCTAACGACTCGAACGTACCCGACTCCGCCCGGCAAGGTCCAGAACATTTGTTTTGACAAAACTGGCCGATGGGGACGGTTGAAGTTCACCAGGACTTCAATTTTGGTACGGTTATTGTCCAAACTAACGTAAGCGTTCACCATCGGGGAAAGTAATCAAGATTCCCGATGAAGCATGATTTCTAAATGGAGGAAAAGGTTGAATTCAAATCAGTCTGATGCATTAGTATGTACTGTCGAGGCTAGAGACGACCGACGGACTTCGAATCTTCCGTGTAAGTGTAAGATTGCCTATATCTCTGACCAACAATACCCCATCGAAAAAGCGGATTCCGAACAAGTGATCAACAATGTGTCCGCCTTGGCCGCTGCTGGGTCACAAGTTACTTTAGTCATTCCCAGAGATTGGCGAAACTTCGGAACACCAAAACATCTGCGCAAACAAAACTTAACCGATTTTTACGGGGTGCAGCGTTTTTGCGAACTTAAAGAATTGGTGAGTTTCCCAATCACGCGTCTCCGGCTGGAAAAGTATTCTCACTGTATCCTTGCCCCGTTGTGGGGGAAGCTTTCCGGGCAAGACATTGTGTACACCAGAAATCCGCTCCCGGCTTTTTTGTCACTTCTTCTCGGCCTGAGGGTGCTTTTTGAAACCTATCGAAATTACGAGAAACATAATTCGTATCTTGGGAAACTTCTTGCCAGATGTTCAGGCCATTGCAACTTACTGGGAATTATTACCCATTCCAAACTTTCAAAACAAAGCTTGGTAAAATTTGGCATTGACGAGCAAAAAGTGACAGTCATTCACAATGGCACCAATCCGGATCTGTTTAACCATTCCTTAACCAAACAAGAAGCCCGGCAGCGTCTGTGTCTCCCAGTAGATGCCAATATTGCCTGCTACGCAGGTCGATTGGACAAGGAAAAGGGTATTCCATCAATCATCGAGTTAGCGGCAATGACACCTGAAATCACTTACTTTTTTATCGGGAAAACTCAGAAGGATCCAGAGGACTGGATCGAAAATGAAGCTGAGGCTAAACGGCTAAGAAATATTCGAAGGATTCCCTGGCTTAAGTCCGAACTGTTGAGTCAATATCTCCTGGCCTCGGATGTTCTGCTCATACCTCCGACAGCCGAACCGTTGATCCGATTTGGCAAGACGGTTCTACCGCTGAAACTGTTCCTCTACATGGGAGCAGGTCGTCCGATCCTGGCACCGTCGTTGCCCGATATTTTAGATGTTTTGGACTCCACGAGCGCGGTTCTGGTTGAGCCAGATGATCTGGATGCGGCCTCCACTGCAATTCGAAACCTTTTCTCAGACAACACCTGGGCCGATGAACTGGCAAGAACCGCAAAACAAGATTCTGAAAATTATACCTGGCCCCGGCGAGCAGAGAGGATCTTGGCGTTTATCCAAGAGCGTCTGACAAAGACGCGTGCCGAAGCTTTAGCCTATTGATGATATTTACCCCAAGCTAACTTCTGTTCAGCAACAGTGTTGGAGTGAATATTTGCGACGCTAAAAGTGTCTGGTGGGCTAAGACGAGCGATTAATTGCCATGACTCAACTGGCAGGGT
>JAABYK010000450.1:0-7890 GCA_011775825.1 Candidatus Zhuqueibacterota bacterium
CTGCATCCGATTCAGACGGCCTTCCACGAAGCACATGCACTGCAGTGCGGGTTCTGCACAGCCGGCTTTCTGATGTCTCTAATTTCATTCTTGGAAGAGAATCCGAACCCGACTGAAGAGGAGATCCGAGAGGCGCTTACCGGTAATCTGTGCCGCTGCACCGGCTATCAAAATATCGTCGAGGCAGTAAAACTGGCCGCGAAAAAGGTGGATAGGCTGTAGGTTTTTAGGCTGTAGGAGGAGAAGTTAGACGCATTCTATGGAGAATGAAATATGGCAACTCGATACTTTGGCGAACGCATAAAACGAAACGAAGACCCGCGGTTGCTCACCGGGCAAGCGCTGTTTGTTGACGACGTCAATCTTCCCGACATGCTGCATGTGGCTTTTGTGCGCAGCGACTATGCTCACGGGCGGATAAAAAACATTGACATTTCGACTGCACTTGAGCGTGCGGGAGTGATTGCCGTCTACACGGCAACAGATTTGGGAGATTATTGGCAACCCGGTCCGCTGCTGGTACCACCCCCTCCCATCGAACGGCTGACCTTTAATCAGCGCACACAAGTCCCGTTAGCCAAAGACAAAGTGAAATTCGTGGGCGAACCCATCGCGATTGTGGTGGCGGAGAGTCGTTACATCGCCGAAGATGGGGTCGAGGACATTTTTGCGGAAATTGAACCGCTGGATGCCGTGGTCGATTTGGAAAAGGCGCTGACCGCCGAGGCACCTGCGATACACGAAGATTTGGATTCCAATCTGGCGGCAGACGTCATTCAGGAGAAAGGCGACTTTCGGAAAATCCGTCAGCAAGCGGACGTTTTGATCAAGCGGCGATTTGTTTATGACCGCGGCGTGGCAGCGGCTCTTGAGAATCGCGGAGTGGTGGCGAACTGGGATGCCAAAAGTCAGCACCTTACGGTTTGGGATACCACGCAAGCCCCGATTCCGATTCGGAATGGACTGGCGGCCATGCTCGGGTTGTCCGAATCCCAAGTTCAGGTCATCGCTCCCTTCGTCGGCGGCGGATTCGGACCAAAGATTATGATGTTCTATCAGGAAGAGGTGGTGATTCCCTGGGTGGCGATGCAGCTCGGTCGTCCCATCAAGTGGATCGAAGATCGGCAGGAGAATTTCTTCGCCACCACACATGAACGCGGACAAATTCATGACGCGGAATTGGCGATCACCAAAGACGGAAAGATTCTGGGGGTGCACGACGTGTTCCTCCACGATACCGGTGCGTATGTGCCTTATGGATTGACCGTGCCCATCAACAGTCAATGCACCCTGTTGGGACCGTACGATGTGCCAAACTACTACAGTGAGTTCAAAGCCATCTTCACGAACAAATCCATCGTCACGCCTTATCGCGGTGCAGGTCGTCAGCATGGGGTGTTTGTCATGGAACGACTGTTAGACATCGCCGCCCGGGAGCTTGGCATCGACCGCACGGAAATCCGCAGAAAGAACTTTATCCCATCGGATGCATTTCCGCACGATCACAAAATCATTTATCAAGATTTCGCGCCGCTGGTTTATGACAGCGGCAATTATGAGCCAGCCCTCAACAAAGCCCTGGAGGTGATCGATTACGAAAACTTTATCAAAAAAGAGCAGCCGAAACTGCGCAAGCAGGGCAAACACGTCGGCATTGGCGTGGTCTCTTACGTAGAGGGCACCGGCATCGGACCTTATGAGGGGGCGCGAGTGACGGTGGATAGCAGCGGCAAAGTCAATCTGGCAACCGGCGTTGGCACTCAGGGCCAGGGTCACTTCACATCGTTTGCCCAGATTGTGGCAGAACAATTGGGGGTTGATGTAAGCGATGTGCGCGTGGTAACCGGCGATACGCGGGAGTTTCACTGGGGTACGGGAACGTTCGCCAGTCGTGGCGCGGTGGTGGCCGGAAATGCAATTCACGCTGCCTCAACTGCCGTTCGCAAGAAGATTCTCAAACTGGCGGGTGAAATGCTCGAAGTCTCGGAAGACGATTTGGATTTGGAGGATGGTAAAGTTTATGTCAAAGGCGTTCCGAAAAAGGCCTTGACACTGGGCGAGTTAGCGGTCGAAGCCAATCCCTTGCGCGGCGCCGTGAAACCGGGGACTGAACCGGGGTTGGAAGCCACGGATTATTTTGGGCCAGATCGGGGCAGTACCGCCAGCGGCGTGCATGCCATGATTTTGGAAGTGGATCCGGAAACCATGATGATCGATATCAAGCGCTACGTCGTAGTGCACGATTGCGGACGCGTGATCAACCCGATGATTTTGGAGGGCCAAATCCAGGGCGGTGTGGCTCAGGGAATCGGCAATTCCTTTTACGAGCAACTGTTTTATGATGAAGGTGGCCAGCTTCTGAATGCGTCTTTCATGGACTATCTTTTGCCCACAGCCACCGATGTACCAAGAATTGAGTCAGATCATGTTGAGACGCCGTCCCCTTTGAATCCTCTGGGAGTAAAAGGGGCCGGAGAAGCCGGAGCCATTCCGGTGGGGCCGCTTTTTGCACAAGCCATCGAAGATGCCTTATCTGATTATAAGATAGAAATTTGTGAAATTCCGTTGAGTCCGAATCGGCTTTTTGAGCTGGTCACAAACCTAAACAAGAATGCTTCGCTGGCTAAAAACGGCAAGGCTGGTTGATGAAAAAACATACCCGTAAGGAATTTGGAAAATTGTTGTTTGATATCGCTAAGATTTTTTTAGCTGTTGGAGTAGTTGCCCCGTTTTTTAGCTCAGAACTTTTATCATATAGGAGCCTGTCCATATCGACATCCATAGTGATTTTGCTGATAATTATCGGTTTATTCTTGATTGAAAGAGGAGCAAACGATGAATAGCATAATATTCGTTGGTCTGATCATACTCGCTTTTGCCATCGCTGTCACAATCTATGATCGATGGACTGAAAAAAAGCATAAAACAAAATAGAGAAGAAACAAAATAATTGTAGTCAAAATGATTAAAAGCAACTATCCGAGGTAGCCTAAAGAAAGCAAAGGCAAAACAATTTTGGGCAAAACGATTAAAACCTTCAGTTGCGAATTGAATATCATCATAGAAAATGGCTTTAGCCTGAATATTTCATTGTTTCCACACCGTCTTTAAAAGCAATTGTTTTGCCCTCAATAGTTTTACCTTCTAAAATAGGTTAACCAAATAGCCGCCCATGAATCCGCTCAAAAGGATAAATTATTTTGACTTTAATCATTTTGACTTTTTGGATCCAGTTACCCGGGTTTAGGCTATTTTTACTGAAAGAGCGAAACAATGAATAGCATCATCTTTTATGGATTAAGCATGTTGATAATTATGCTTGGGGTCGTGGTCTATGTTGTGTGGGACGAAAAACGCCAAAACAGAAAGTCGCAATCATGAAACCAGCACCATTCAAATATTTTGTACCGGCCACACTGGAAGAAGTCCTTTCCCATTTGGCGGAATACGGTGACGAAGCCAAACTCCTGGCCGGGGGACAGAGTTTGGTCCCCACCATGAACTTCCGTCTGGCCCAACCATCCGTGCTGATTGACCTCAATCGGGTTGAGGAGCTGTTTTACATTCGAGCTGAGGATGCACAGGATGTGCGCATCGGGGCCATGACCCGGCAGCGAGAGGTGGAACGGGATTTGGTCGTTGCTCAGAAAGCGCCATTGGTCCATGAAACGATGCCCTTCATTGCGCATCCCCAGATCCGCAATCGAGGCACGTTTGGGGGCTCCCTCGCTCACGCAGATCCGGCTGCCGAGCTTCCGGCTGTGATGGTCGCGTTAAATGCGAAATTTTTGTTGCGCAGCGAGGAGGAGGAGCGATGGGTACCGGCGAGCGAATTCTATGAAGATTTGTTCCTCACCGTACTGGAACCGGAAGAAATTCTGCACGAAGTTTCGATCCCCGAGTTGCCTCCCAAAACCGGTTGGGCATTTCGTGAAATCGCCCGTCGCAGCGGCGATTTCGCTTTGGTAGGTGTGGCCGTTTTGGTTCAATTGGACAACAAAGAACAGTGTCAAGACACTCGAATTGTCTATTTAAGCGTGGGAAACGGTCCTGTGGAGGCGCAACAGGCAACCCAGGCACTCGTCGGCAAAAAACCGTCGGCCAGGACCATCAAAGAGGCCGCAGACATCGCCGCGGGCAAGGATATCGACCCGCCAGGCGATCTTCATGCCTCGCCAGCTTACCGGCGACAGCTCGCAAAAGTCTTGACTGAACAGGCGTTGACTCAGGCCTTTGAGCGGGCGAAGAATGCTTAATCCGACGAAAATGGAAAGTCCCGTCATTCCTAATGTTTTGATTGGCAGTCCTTCTGGTTCACAAACAAAGGCTTGAATCCAGAACTGGCAAACTCTTCAAAATCGGTATGAAACGAACCGGCAGTGAATTCGGAAAACAGCACAAAGAAGTCGTTTCGCCGTATACTGACCCCTCTGCGGTTTCCGGCCCTCTTCCCGAAGGTCAACTTATAAACGAGGATCTCGCTCCAACGAACCTCGAACAACGCACGTGGACTCTCTGGAATCTCGCCTCCCTGTGGGTGGGCATGAGCGTCTGCATCCCGACTTACATGCTGGCAGCCAGCATGATCGAGGCCGGCATGAATTGGTGGCAAAGCTTGCTGGCTGTTTTTCTGGGCAATGCGTTGGTCCTGTTTCCGATGCTCATAAACGGTCACGCGGGCACCAGGTACGGCATTCCATTTCCGAGTTATGTACGGTCTTCATTCGGAATTCACGGTGCGCACGTTCCGTCACTTTTGAGAGCACTCATTGCCTGCGGCTGGTTCGGTATCCAAACCTGGATTGGCGGACTGGCCATCCATGAAATCATCAGCATTGTGTGGCCTGCCTGGCGTCAACTTGGCGGCGACGCTGCCTTTATGGGGTATGGCTTACCGCAATTCATCAGCTTCTTCATCTTTTGGCTCATGAACATGGTTTTCGTGTGGGCGGGTACCGAATCCATAAAATGGATGGAAACGCTGGCCGCGCCGTTCTTGCTCGCGATGGGCATTCTGCTTCTCGTTTGGGCGTCGTCAAAAGTTGGCGGCATCGGTACCATTCTGCAAAAATCCGATGCACTCATTCAAAGCCAAAGTGACCTACCGTTCTCCAAATTTCTGCCGCTGTTGTTCATTCCGTGGTTGACGGCCATGGTTGGCTATTGGGCAACGCTCTCGCTTAATATCCCCGACTTTACCCGTTACGCAAAAAGCCAGAAAGATCAAGTCATCGGACAGGGGATCGGGCTGCTGACCACCATGCCATTGTTTGCATTTATCGGCATTGCGGTCACCAGCGCTACCCTCATTCTTTATGGCGAGGCGATCTGGAATCCCGTCACCTTGCTGGCAAGGCTGACCGCTGAATACGACAACCCGATGTTGGGTTTATTAGCCATGCTGGTTTTGGTTGTGGCGACCTTGAGTACGAACATCGCGGCCAATGTCGTTTCACCGGCCAACAGCTTTTCCAATCTCCTGCCTCAAAAAATCAACTTTCGTCTCGGTGGGTTGATCGCCGGTGTCATCGGGATTTTCATTTTCCCCTGGCTGTTGTTGGACAGGTATCAGACCTGGCTCATCAGCTATTCCGGACTTCTGGGAGCCGCCGTCGGCGTCATGGTTTGCGACTACGTGGTGATTCGTAAAGGTATATTGAACGTACGAGACCTTTACTCCGATGTCGGACAATACACGTATGTGAATGGCTTCAACTGGAAAGCTCTGTTTGCTCTGTCAATGGGCATCCTTGTGGCCTTACTCGGCAAGGTGTCTTCGTCTTTGCAATTTCTGTTCAACGGCGCCTGGTTTTCGGCGGCGATTGTCTCCTTCGTTGTCTATTACGTCTCAATGCGAAATACGAAGCGGTGACACGGGGATTCATTTGAAAGATTTAAACCAATTGGTTATATTTTATTTTAATTTAAGTTTATTAATTTACATTTCAGCGCCATGGAGGGTCACAACACAGAGCCGCAAATTCATAGCCACGGATTGACCAGCGTGGCCAAAGCCCACAACCAAAGGCCCTTGAAGTCTTGCGAGCCACGGATGTACACGGATTTTTGATGGGTTTGTTATGAAAACAATTTGCAGAGTACCTTCGTGCAGTTGCCAGAGACTTGCTTTCAAAAAACTGAACACCAAACATGTGCCCAACTATATTGGGGTATCCGTGTTCAATCGGCGTTAATCAGTGGCTAAAAATGTTTTCAACTATAGTTCAAAAACTTTTGCAAAAAGACACAAAGTTGCTGGCTTGTAGCGTGAAACTAGCAGCTTAACCCAGCCTTTAAATTTAGGAGGGAACATGAAACTTTACGACCTGTCCCAACCGCTAAATCAAGACGCGCCATTTTGGCCTTACTACCCACCTTTTGAAGTCAAGTATATCAAACGCAAAGCCGAGCACGGTGTCAACGCGCAGTACATTCAAACATCCAATCACATGGGCACGCATTTGGACGCGCCGCGCCACTTTGTCACCGGCGGCATGACCATCGACGAAATTCCCCTGGACTGGCTTTATGGTCCCGGCGTCATTGTCAATCTTTCCGACGAAATGGATGAACTCGCTGCCTACACACCCGAAATGATCGAAGAGCGTGTGGAAGTACGGGATGGAGACATCTTGCTGCTGCACACCGGCTGGCATAAATACGCACAGTTCGGGTCCGATCCGGATGAAGAAAAGTACATCCACATGCATCCGGGCGCCCATCCCAGAATGGTAGATTGGCTTCTGGAGAAGAAGATTCATATCTGGGGCGTGGATGAGGTCTCCACGGACCATCCCATGAATTTGCCCATCGGAAGGTTTCTGGGCAAGGGCATGCACGGGCACTGTGATTTTGTGCAAGCCAAATGCGAGAAGAAATTCGGCAAGAAAAAAATGAAAGAGCTGTTTCCGGACGAGGCGTACCAACTGACTCACAACGCCCTGTTTCCTCATAATTGCATGCACGTGGAAAATCTCGGCGGAGACATTGGCGCCCCTGAACTGCAAAACCGACGCTTGACCATCGGCGTGTTTCCGTGGAAATTCCGGGGCGGGGAAGCGGCATTCTGTCGAGTGGTCGCCTTTGTGGAAGATTAGTCTGGTCGTCGAGCGAAGAGCGTTGAGCGTGAAGCGTAAGGGAACAGCGCTCAGCACTCGACGCTCTACGCTTTACTTCTTAGTCTGAAACTTATCATATCTCATGAGCACAAGTCCTCCAACCTCTAAAAACAGTGCTGGTGCGTTAAGCGATATCCTGGTCATTGACCATACCTCTGCACTGGCGGGGCCGTATTGCACACAGTTGCTGGGCGATCTCGGCGCCGACGTCATCAAGATCGAACGGCCGGGTCACGGCGATCAGGCTCGCGGTTGGGGACCGCCGTTTGTCGGTGGAGAAAGCGCTTATTTTCTCGGTACAAATCGTAACAAGCGAGGGCTGACACTCGACTTAGGCAAAGAAGAAGGCAAAGAGATCCTGCGAAAACTCTTGCGGCAAGCCGACGTATTCGTACATAATTTGCCGCGGGAAGAGACGAGACAGAAACTCGGTTTGGATGAAACCTCCTGCCGGTCGGTCAATCCAAAACTCATCTGGGCGAATATCACGGGATTTGGCAACAGCGGTCCCTATGCCGAAAAACCGGGCTATGACATCATCGCGCAAGCCATGAGCGGCACCATGTACGTCACCGGCGAACCGGAACATGAACCCATGCGCTTCCCCACAGCGATTGCGGACATGACCGCCGGTATTTACACTGCATTGGCAATTGTGTCCGCGCTGTTTGCCAGAGAGCGCACCGGGGAAGGCCAATCCATCGATACGGCTTTGTTGGATTCTCAAGTGACCTGGCTGGCATATTTGGCGAGCAACTACCTGGCGACAGGG
>JAABYK010000450.1:7922-8329 GCA_011775825.1 Candidatus Zhuqueibacterota bacterium
GCTGGATTATTGTGGCTGTGGGCAGCGAGCGACTTTGGCAGCGACTGGTGGATTTGTTGAACGCGCCGGAATTACGTGACGATCCTCGTTTCGCCAACAACGCCGACCGACTTGCTCACAGAGATAAACTCGTGCCGATATTGGCGGACCGATTTCAAAAGAACACGTCCAAGAAATGGCTGGACAAACTTGAGAAAGCCGGCATTCCCGCCGGGCCTATCAACGCCCCCGAAGAAATTTTGGGCGATGAACATCTCTTGTCCCGCGGCATGGTTGTGGAGTTGCAGCATCCACTCATCGGAGCCGTCCGCTCCCTCGGCAATCCCATGAAACTGTCGCACACAGCGGTGAGCTATCGACTTCCGCCGCCGAAGCTGGGCGAGCACACTGCTGAGATTCTCACCGAA
>JAABYK010000484.1:0-8299 GCA_011775825.1 Candidatus Zhuqueibacterota bacterium
ACCGCACGCTGAGGCTCATCAAAAATCACGTCGACAGTATCGTCCGAGGCGACACGAACGGTGGCCATTGCGCCGGGATCGTTGTAGCGAATCTTTGCCTCGACTTGCGTGTCCCCATCAAGTCCGTCAAGGGAAACCCAATTGACATTTTCAGCGATGAGTCCCACATGCTCCAAATCACGACTGCTGCCGACTGTAACGCGATTGCTGCCCGCATCAATTTGAGTGACATAGACCGGCTCACCGACCGCAATGCCAAGTCCTTTTCTTTGGCCAATGGTGTAAAAGGGAAACCCTTTGTGATTTCCAAGCTTGTTTCCTTGCTGGTCCAGAATTTCGCCGTCCGCAAGCTCGGTGGTAAGCTCCGGGCGTTTCATAGTCAAATAACGCTTATAATTATTGTCCGGGATAAAACAGATCTCCTGACTTTCTGACTTCTCGGCGGTTCTCAGACCCAATCGCCGGGCAATCTGACGGATTTCCTCTTTTGTGTATTCTCCGACCGGAAAAAGTGTTTGCGCCAGGCCTTGCTGTCGAATCCCCCAAAGCGCGTACGACTGATCTTTGCTCTTATCAACTCCACGCTTTAAGCAAAAACGTCCGCTCTGCTCATCGTAACTGCTGCGAGCATAATGTCCGGTGGCGATTTTATCAACACCCAACTCCTGCGCTTTCTGCAGCAGCACGCCCCACTTGATATAAGTATTGCAGCGCACACAGGGATTTGGCGTCCGACCTTCCATGTATTCCGAAATGAAATTATCGGTCACTGCTGCCTCAAACTCCTCTCGGAAGTTAACCACATAGTGTGGCACACCTAACGTATGGCATACGGATCGGGCGTCATCCATCGTATCGATTGTGCAGCAGCCGCTGTCTCGATTGATGTTGCCCCCCACCCTGTCGTAATCCCATAAATTCATGGTGACGCCGATCACATCATATCCGCGATCGTGAAGCAATGCGGCTGCCACGGAGCTATCCACACCGCCACTCATCGCAACAAGAACGGCTTCTTTTCTATTAACTTGACTCATTGTTTCTCAACAGTTGAATTCAGACATTCTCAAACTTAAATCTTACTTCTTACCGTCTCCAGGAGCACAAAGTTTCTTCCGAAGCTATTTTAAAACCAGCATTTTGCGGCTTAACACGNNTTTGCGGCTTAACACGCTGTCGGAAGTTTTCAATCTGTAGATGTACAGGCCCGACGATACGACTTTCCCCGAATCATCTTTGCCGTCCCATATTTGATCGTGCCATCCTTGCTGCTGGTTTTCGCTTACCAGGTTTCTGATCATTTGCCCAAGCGCATTGTAAACCGTCAAGGCCACTCTCTCATCTTGGTCCAGGAAATATCTTATGCGCGTCTCCACATTGAAGGGGTTCGGAAAATTTTGTTGAAGTACAGGTGTTTGTGGTACTGAGTCCTCTCTCTCAGCGACGCCTGTGGTCGGCGTTCTGGTTAGTTGAATCTCGTAAACGCCGTTTCCGTGCGTCGCAACCCGAAGCTTTCGATTCGCAAGCGAAATCGACAAATCCATTGCGATGACGGCATCGGGCAAGCCAAGACTGAAGTTTTCCCAACTGGCCCCCCCATCGGTACTTCGAAACACCCCGAGATCGTTCCCCACGTAGATATGATTTGGAAAGGCGGGATCCACGACCACCGACCAGGTTGGCACATCCGGCAAGTCAGCGCCGATATCCACCCAGTTATCTCCGCCGTCCGTTGACTTGAAGACATGAGAAGCGCCGAATCCGCCAAAAGCAATAAAGACATTCTGATCGGAATTGGCATCCACAGACAAATCGGTGGGGATTCTATCGGGTAAATCGCCGGTAATCTTCTGCCATGACAGACCGCCATCTTCGGTACGAAATACATTGGAGCGAGTAACCGCTGCACTGGTGGCTGCATAAACCATGTTAGCATCCTGATGTGATCCAGCCAAGCTCAACACCGGATTGCCGTCAAGCGGTGTATCGTTGTTGGTTGGAAGCCAGCTCAGACCGGCGTCAATTGATTTAAATACCACATTACTGCCGGCATATATTGTTTGGTTATCTACGGGGCTCAAAATATAAGGCGCAATGAAATTAGTAGCGGCGGAATTTCTCGGCGGTGTAATTTCCTGGGATTCCCCAACACGACCACGATTGGTGTGTTTGAGTATGGTCAAAAATTGATAGGAGATGTAAATAACGTTATCATTTGACTGATCGATCGCAGTCCATGATCCATCTCCACCTCCTAAACGTCGCCAGTTCACGTCTCCTTCATAGGCAGCAGACGAATTATCCTGCATGCCCCCCAAAGAAAAAAGGGAATCGCGATTGGAGTTTGAAAGGCCATTGTAGAACTGGGTGGTTTGATAGCCAAGATTCAAATTGGCCACGGTTCGACCGCGATCCGTCGTTCGGAAAACGCCACCATCGTTGGCGAAATAAATGATCTGTGGATCCGTTGGATGAAAGACAATTTGGTGAAAGTCGGCCCAGCTATGGCTCAGCCCCCTGTCCATCGTCTCCGGATCGGGCTGAAAAAATCCGAAAGTCTCAGCAGGTTGAAGATCCTCCCCACCTCTAATTGACAAGAAAGGACTGAACGATTGACCGCCGCACCAGACTTCGTCGGGATTGGTCGGATTCACCGCCACATCGTGCGAATACCACCCCTGAATGCGAGCATAATCCACGGTGGATACAACCGACCAACTATCACCACTGTCCGTGGTTTTCAACAACCAGGTGGCGGTCGGTTCATTCGTAAACAACGCTCCACTGGATCTCCCGATGCTTGCGTACACAATATTTGGAGAAGAGGGCGAGATGGAAAGCATGGCTTTGCCCTGAAAGGTTTCCGGGCCATTGGGACCGAGATGCATCTTCTGCCATGACTCACCGCCATCCGTCGTTCGATAAATGCCGTGACCCGGACTTCCCATTCCGCCACATGCCACAAATACAATATCCGAATTGTTCGGATTTATGGCGATATCAGTCGCCATTACTACATCCAGGACCTTCTGCCAATTCTCACCGCCATTACGCGATATCAAGGTACCCTCGGTTGTGGCCGCCCAAATCGTTCGCGCATCCAGCGGATCGAGCCGCAGTTTCTGAACCGCACGCTTTTGATCAAATGTCCAGTCCAGGCTCTTAAACCAGGTCTGTCCACTGTCTGTAGTTTTCAGGATTCCGATGCCGTAGCTACCTCGCGTGGTTCTGTCTCCCACGACGCCCGGAAACGAATCATCGCTGCCATAGACCTCGCCGGTGCCGATGTAGATGGTATTGGAATCGTCCGGTGCGATGGCAATAGAACTCACCCCAAGCACAGGGAAGCCGGTTGCCACATACTCCCAGGCGTTTTCTCCCTCCCCTCCGGAATAGCTCCGCCACAGTCCGCCGCTGGCCGCTCCGGCGTAAACCGTATTTGGGTTTTGCGGGTTGAAAACAAGGGCGAGGGTTCGTCCCCCTATGTTCTGCGGCCCGATAGCTTCCCAGGTTTGCGGGTCAAAGACAGCCGATTTCTGCACCTTCTGTTGTACAAGATAGAATGCAGAAACAAATCCGCTTTCTGGCAAGGTCTCATTGGGATACGCCCGGATGTGATTCATGAGATCGAGGGCTTGGCGGGCTCCGGAGATAGTTGCTGAATCTTGGTTGATCGGTTCTTTATGGCTTGAAAACAGCCATCCGATCAGCAATACGGTTGAGATAAAAGAAATAAAACGAAATGCTCTGAACCTCACTCTTCCCTTCCAAGTTGTAATTTGAAAATTACCGCCGTCCGCGTTTCAATCCCCGGAGTCGCTCTAAGATCTCTTTTAAGGCTACTACCGTGTAATCAATTTCCTCAGACGTATTCTCTCGTCCCAAACTAAACCTGATGGCTGAATTTGCCAAGTTATGTGGCAATCCAAGGGCTCTGAGAACATGTGATGGCTCAACCGTACCGGAGGTACAAGCAGAGCCATTTGAAACGGCGATGCCCTTCAAGTCGAGACTCAACATAAGTGAGTCGCTCTGAACCCCCTCAAATGAGAAGTTCACAATGCCAGGTATCCGGCGGCTTTGATGCCCATTTAGGTGCAAACCGGACACGTTTCGTTCGAGTTTTCCACGCATTTCCTCGCTGAGCTTTCTCAGCGTCTGCATATCCTCTTCCATGCGAGACCGGCAGATTTCCGCGGCTTTGCCCAATCCAACGGCCGCCGCCACGTTTTCAGTGCCAGCCCTTCGATCTCGTTCATGTCGGCCACCGTGTAAGAATTTTTCAACCTTCACACCGCTTCGGATATAGAGTGCGCCGATGCCCTTTGGTCCGTAAATTTTATGCCCAGACAAAGATAACAAGTCCACGTTCATGTCTTTGACGCTAACCGGGATCTTGCCAACGGATTGCACGGCGTCGGCATGGAACAGAACATCGCGATCGTGTACAATCTCACCTATCTCTCGAATCGGATTAATGGTACCAATTTCGTTGTTCGCATGCATGATACTCACCAGGAACGTGTCGTCCCGAATCGCCTCAGCAACGCGTTCTGGGGCAACCATTCCGTATTTGTCTGGCGGCAAATAGGTCACGTCGAAACCTCGCTTTTCCAAATATTTGCATGCATACAGCACAGCGTGATGCTCAACACGGCTGGTCACCACATGCTTTTTTCGGTTCTCAAAAAAGTACGCCGCTCCTTTGATAGCCCAGTTGTCCGCTTCCGTCCCGCCGGAGGTGAAAACGATTTCTGCCGGTTCTGCGCCAATTAAGTCGGCGATGTGTCTTCTCGCATCTTCCATGGCTACTTTGGCATCCTGACCAAATGAATGGATGCTCGAGGCATTGCCGAACGTCTGCGTGAAGTAGGGCAGCATCGCTTCCACCACTTGCGGGTCCACCGGCGTGGTGGCGCTGTGATCGAGATAAATGCGATTGTTTTTGCGATCGTGCGTCATATTAAATCATCAAGATTAAATTTCAAAATTTCAGTTCAATAAATATAAAGCAGTGGTGGTTCAAATTCAAGAAAAAGTTCAGTTGGGTGGCTCGCTCGGGACGCGGACTTCTGCATGATCTGCATTTGATCTTTCATCAAGGCGATGAGCGTCGAAACGACCAGGGTCGTACCCTGTAAAAGCGACACCAGCAGTTGGTAGCAGAGCGATTTTCCCGCACCCGTGGGCATCACCACCAGCGTGTTTTGTCGGTTCATCAGTTATATGATGGCCTGCCGTTGTCCTGGTCGAAAGCGGTCAAATCCGAAATGAGACAGCAGCGCTTCGTTCAGGTTTGGGGACATGAGCTTCCATTTCAGCGTAACAAGGCCGAATCAGGTTGACCCGAGATTTCGGATGCGGCTCGCAATTTCTTCTCATAAGGCCTCGTAGGTAGGGGTCGGATGTTTGAGGTCAAGCTTGTCTACAACATTTCTCAGCGAGATAATACGTTCGCTCCTTCAGAAACGCCCCGACGTCCGGGCTGTCCTCGGCTGCCAAATTCAAGAAGAGGACTTCCTTTCCATATTGACTCACGCGCTTTCCAATCGATCTAACCTGGACTTGATGTCGCGTATCTCATTTTCCAGATTGAGTTCCCGATCTAAAATTTGGTCATACTGTCTCTGCCCAATAGGGCGCTCTTGCCGGACAAGCCATATCACCGAACCCACCATGGCGCCATTCAGGGCAATGATCGCAGCCAAAAGCATATAACGCCAATTAAACTTACGGTTCATCTCCTCAAACCTCTTATTCATATCCTCCCGCAGGTCATCGATACGTTTGTTTACGGCATCGAGGCGCTGATGGATCGCCTTCTGACCCTCCTCAAGCCGAGCGAGGAGCTCATTGGTCGTCGCTGCCTCCTGGGACAACAACAAGCCCGGGAAAACAAACACCGCCATTAAAAAGAAACTAACTCCACGCTCCATTTTGGTTCCTTTGTTTAAATCCAAATTTTGTAAAAAAAAATCCGTATTGTCAAGGCTTTTGTCGGAAGAGATTGTTTGAGGTTTACAGCCACATCCAAAACTCGGAACTTCAACCTGCTGGGACAAAAGATGAGAACGCTTGTGGATCAAAAGAAACCGGCAGGCTCGTATATGGTGACCTCTGATAGGCTATTGGAGCAGGTACAAGTAGCGGCTTCAGATGTATATGTTTACAGGCTAAGAACTGATGGATTTGTAAAAAAACGTCGCGACCCCGCTTCCGCCATCCGA
The DNA here is from genome assembly GCA_011775825.1 of Candidatus Zhuqueibacterota bacterium. Classification (GTDB taxonomy): domain Bacteria; phylum Zhuqueibacterota; class Zhuqueibacteria; order Oceanimicrobiales; family Oceanimicrobiaceae; genus JAABYK01. The sequence continues at coordinate 6,228 of JAABYK010000484.1, forward strand.
GCACATAGAAACAGATTTGGCTTCATGTAAAATGATACTTACCCATGGGAGAATCTCCAGTGCAAGACCAGCTTTGACATATGTAAGTGCACGTCAACCCATGTAAGATGGCANNGAGGATGACAAGGGGGTCATCTGGCTCGGAACCCATGGCGGCGGGCTGGATAAATTGGCACATCATGAATCGGCCATGGAGCGGGGAACGAATGGAGAAAGCTACGAATTTACCCATTATCCTGAGCAGGATGGGCTTCCGAACAACGTGGTCTATGGCATTTTAGAAGACGGTTATGGATGTCTTTGGTTAAGTACAAATCGAGGGCTATCAAGATTCAACCCCCAAACCGAAACCTTCAAACACTTTGATTTGGAAGATGGGCTTCAGAGCAATGAGTTTAACTTGGGCGCGTACTATAAGCGTAGGAATGGAGAAATGTGTTTTGGCGGGATTCATGGATTCAACATGTTTGACTCAAATATGACGGTCAATTCGATTCCGCCGAGAATCGCCATTACTGCGTTCAAGAAGTTTGGCAAGAAAATCGACCTCGGGAGGCCCCTGTCTCAAATAAGCGAACTCGAACTGTCTTTCAAAGACCCTTTCTTTTCGTTCGAATTTGTTGCGCTGCACTACAAAGATCCATCAGAAAATCGATATGCGTACATGATGCAAGGCTTCGATCGAGATTGGAACTACATCGGAACGAAGCGCGAGGCCGTTTACACGAATTTGGCCCCCGGCAACTATGAGTTTAAAGTTAAGGCGGCAAATAGCGACGGCGTGTGGAATGAAGCCGGAATCTCAGTAAACGTCATCATTGTGCCGCCTTTTTGGAAAACTTGGTGGTTCTATCTGCTTGTGGGCTTATCGCTTGGCTTGATTGCAATGGCGTTTCATCAATACAAGATAGCCGAGGTCAAACGAATCGAACGTTCTAAGGCGACAGAACGTGAGCGCATCCGCAAAAAAATCGCTGCCGACTTTCACGACGAACTGGGCCATCGCATTACAAAAATCTCATTGATGAGCAACATTTTAAAGACCCGCGATAGGATGCCGGCGCGCCACCGCCTTGATTTTTTAAATAAAATCGTCGACAACGCGGACAGTCTATTTAAGGAAATGAGAGAATTCATTTGGCAACTCGACTCTGAAAAAGCTTCTGTCTATGAACTGGCCGCGCATCTAAAAAGCTTTAGCGAGGAACTATTTGACAAAACGGATATCGCCTTTCAGATAGTCGGGCTAAGAAAGGAGCTTGAANNCCGGAAGAATGGCGGGGCCATCTCATACGCATATTTAAAGAAGCCATGCACAATGTACTCAAACACGCCACGGGTTGCCAGAACGTGACTTTAAAACTGGCATGCCGCGCCTCGCAATTGGAAATCACTCTCGCGGATGACGGTCAGGGCTTCGATCAATCGCACGTAACGCATGTGGGCGGTCTCAAAAACATGCAAAAACGTGCGCAACAAATTGGCGGCAAACTACAGATAGTGTCCACGCTTGGGCAAGGAACCACAGTAACCTTCAAAGCAAAACTAACCTAAAGGGTAGTTGTTTATCATTTAGAAGATTCTATTTTACATCTGTAACCCTGAAGTCTAGTTGAAACTTGGACGGGCGCCAGACGGATGACTTTGCTCCACAGTGGGCAGAGTCAAACAAAGCTACTCGCCCAATATTGTGATCGGACTTCTGGGTTTTCTTTTTCAGTACTAACCCGCGTCTTTGGTGAAAACTTAGAAAGACCGATGATAGAAATCATCGTAGTAGAAGACGACGAAATATTGCGAAACAGCTTAGCCGTGTTAATCGATGACACGGATGGATTTTCTTGTGTCAATACGTACCAAGATTGCGAGTCCGCAATAGAAAATCTGGAAGCGGATTTGCCCGATGTCATTTTGATGGACATCGAACTTCCGGGGATGTCGGGCATTGAGGGCACGGCAAAGATCAAGCAGAAGTTGCCGGAAGTTGAAATCATCATGCTCACCATTCATGAAGACAACGAGTCGGTTTTCGAATCTCTGCGTAACGGCGCCAGTGGCTATTTGGTTAAGAA
>JAABYK010000484.1:8347-12562 GCA_011775825.1 Candidatus Zhuqueibacterota bacterium
ACCGATTCGTTTCGCAAAAACCCACCGCAGAAGCCCCTGTCTTCACGCCAACAAATGGTGCTCAAGAAATTATGCGAGGGCAAAAGTTACCAGGCCATCGCCAACGAGCTCTATATTTCGAAAGCCACGGTTAAATTTCACATCAAGAATATTTATGAGACCTTACAAGTCACAAACAAGGCGAGTGCAGTGAGGGTTGCTACGCAGGAGAAGCTTTATTNNCAAGACCAGCTTTGACATATGTAAGTGCACGTCAACCCATGTAAGATGGCATTGCACCTCCACAAGAATCAAGACAAGATATCACTGATTGGATGCGAGGTCGCATCTATCCAATGTAACATGCCATTAAATGAACGTTAGACATCAATGCTTGAATGTAAAATGCCTATTCAATCAGTTTAGATCGCTTTGAATCTGTGCAACATCTTAGTGCTCGGAAGCAAGATATGGTTGAATTGATGCAACATAGCGGCGATTCAATGTTTCGACTCTTGCCACAGTGTTTCTCAATATACTATACTTCGCTTCTACTTCTGACAGGCCAAACCCTCGGAAAAAACCGCGGCGTATTATCAGCATATCTGCGATAGGTATCCCCAAATTCCTCCACGGCAAATTTTTCCTCCCGTCGCGCTAACCACACATACGCTGCTACTAAAATCGGCCACATGCTTAAGGTAATCACCGAAGGCCAATGTAAGATCCAACCTAAAGTAAACAAGAAAATGCCGGTGTATTGCGGATGGCGCATATAGCGGTAGATGCCGCTGGTCACCAACCCCTCGGCTTTGTGAATTTGCCGCCAACCCAGGGCAATGAGCAGCAAACCAATCATGCTCAGCCAGGTGCCAATCATCGCGCCGTAATGCCCGAAAATTTCGCGGGCCCAACCACGGACGGACGGCACTTCAACCAGCGGCGAAATTAGGAAGATCAACAGCGGCCAGCCAAACATCTCCGTCATCAAGGCGATAACAAAGGCCACGAACACACCCTTCTGTTTCCAGGTGCTGATGGTGGTACGCCGATATGGCAGCAACGCCAGAAAGGCCACCACAATGAGAATGTTCAAAATGATCAAGCCGGTCTTGCCAAAGTTGTCGCGTATCCACACGATGGTCACCGGCGGTCCACCGTGATGAAACAGCTCGACGGCATAGATGGCCACGAAAGCCACCAGAGCCGTAATTCCTATCCAGGTCAAAAATTGATTTGATTTGGTCATGATTTTTTACTCGCTTTCAGTTGACCACCATAACCGGATAATGATCGCGCGGCACGTTTTAGTTCCGTACAGAAAATGAATTGGGACATTCCGCACCGCAGCAATAGGCGGCGCGATCACACCATGATTTTCACTCACTTTCAGTAACTTCGACCGACGTTTGGTACCCGAGCTTACCGAGGATTCTTTGGGCATCGTCCCACGTCAATCCGAACGCGTGAACATCGGCTAATCCCAAAAGGGCCACGGCCTCACGGATTTCTTTATAACTACTTGGTTCAAACTCACCCTCCATCATGGCTCTTTCTGCCCGGTCTTCCAAATCCGACAGTTGGATTTTATGATGCAAGTAGTCGCTCACCTTGCTCGCCACATCTTGTCTTTTGATCAGCATAATATACCTCACCGTTTCGTCTTTGGGAGATGTCGAGCCGGCGAATCGTTCATCGATTCGCGATCACACTCTCCCGCCCCTTATTCGCTTCCTTCAAATAATCATACAAAGGCTGAAAATACTCCAGCATGGCGCGGGCACTCAATTCCTCGCCGGTCGCTTCTTTCAAAACTTTACGCCAATCTTTGCTCGCGCCCGGACGCATGATTTTCTTCAAAAAGTCGCCGACGTCTTCGTTGCCATAGTAATTGCAGTTGCGCGGATCCTGTTTCAGAATATTTTTAGCGATGTAATCGTGCAGGTGATACACCAGAATGTTCGACAGGGCATAATCGTAATACTGGGCCGGATCGTTGTTGATGTGGGTCTTACTGGCGGCGTCACAATAGTCTTCTCCACGCGGCGAGGGCGGGACGATGCCCTGATATGTTTCCACCAATTCCCACCAGCGTTGGTTGTACTGATCTTTCGGAAGCTGCTTTTCGTACAGTTCATGTTCGAAATGTGTCATCGTCCCGGCTGAGAACGGAATGAACACGACATTGTCGAGGGCTTCATTCAGCAGCCACTGCATCTCGTCGATTTGCTTGTCCTCTGATAAGAGACCAAGATGTTTTAAATAGGCTCGTTGTGATGCAGCTACTTCCATGAGCGTCCCGATGCCTTCGTGATAACTGCGATTGGCGCCACGCCGCAAAAGCAACGGCACATCCGGATTGGAATATTCGATGTAGTAGTAAATGTGGCCGAGCTCGTGGTGCGTCGTTCCGAACCAGCGGTGATTGGGCACGACACTCATCAAGGAGCGATAGTCATCTTCGAGATTTAGATGCCAGGCCGAAGCGTGATTGTTCTTCTTTCGATCCGAACCTTTCTTGACAGGATACAGATCGGAGCGTTCCCAGAAATTCTGATTCAGGGTGTCAAATCCCAAACTCACATAAAAATCTTCAGCTGTTTCCACAATCCATTCAGCGGATTTGTCTTCGAACAGAGCATCCATATTGACCGACTCCACGATTCCGGGCCAACTTTGTCCCCAGCGATTGGGCAGCCAATGAGCGGGCAACTTCTCGGGAACCGGCTGATTATATCGTTCGGCCAGTTCATAACGTGCCCATGTGTGCAATTCGGAATAGAGAGGCCGAAGCTCTTCCAAAAGTCCATCCATCAGCGTCATCATTTCGTCGACGGTCATGCCGTAGTCGGCCACTTCGAGCGCAAAAAACGAACTGTGCCCCATTTCTTGAGCGACTTGATTCCGTAACTTTTGCAAATCTGCCAGACCGTCTTTCAAAACCGTGCCAACTTCTTTGCTGGCTCCCCAGGCAGCCAGGCGTTCATCCAGGTCCTTGGACTCCACCAAAATGCGGTCGATCTCATTGGCGCTAATGATCTTGGCTTTGCCCCGCTCATCGCGAATCACGAAATCAAAGCCGTACAGCAGGCTGTTCTGTTTGGTCTCCGCTTCGATGAGTTTATCTCGCACTTCGGGAATGGTGCCAGGACGGTGCGCCGCCATCAACAGAATCTTCTTCAGTTGCAACACCTGCAAACGGTTGAGTTGATCTTTCTGCTCTAATAAGGATTGTGCTTTCTCGATCACTTCCTTGCTGCCGATGAACTGAGACAGGGCTTTGTCCGCTTGCACGCTCAGACTGTCGTGCTCATCGCTGATATCCGTGTTGGCCAGCCAGGCGGCTTTGCTGGCTTCGTAATCCAGTTTCTGATATTTTTTCGTGTACTCCTCCAAAAAGGCGCGTGCTTCTCGCTTGATGCGATTTTCGACACACCCTGAAATCAGGAAGATACCCATGATGAGCAAAAGAACGGATTTTCGAAACATTGCGACCTCCCTTTGCAGATTCTTCTGTTAGACTCCAGGCGGTAGGCTGTAGACTGTTAGGATCACAACCCAAGTTTCTTAGTGATCCGCCGAGTCCTACGGAATCATCATGCCAATTGTTCAGCCAACTCAATCGGTCGAAGTTTCGTGTATGGCTCGATGTCTTCCTGCTACAGCCTACGAGCCTATAGCCGATCTACCTGAGATACAATCTATGTATTTTTGGGAAAAAATTCCACAGGTTTTCAAACTAAATCATGGATAAATCGGAGTAGTTGCTTTACAGACTTGTGAAGTTCTTTCGCAGCCGGATGCAGCCGTCGTTTCCGGGTCTTGTATGTATAATCGTTTATCTTTTTTAAACTTACAACCCAAAAGCGTTTTGATCCCGCAAATCAAAATTATGGTATGAGTTTTGAATCAGCAAGAAAAAGCAATATCGTAAAACCACACGATGGTAAATACAAATCAACGGAGAAGAACGAAAATTGTTCCTTAGACTACTTGTCACAATGCTGCTCTTGAATCCTGTTGCGGGTTTATTTGCGCAAACACAAAGAGAAAAATCTCTAACTATAACTATAGAATATCTCAATCCGCATTTCAAAGGTTTATTCGACAACGACATCCGGACTTCCGTGCTATTTCTTTCCGGGCGCTTTCCGGTCTGGGGCAGCAAAAAACTGATCGTCGAACTGCCTTTCGCACACGCCGCTGCTCGTGAATTTTCCGACCGATCTTTGAACT
>JAABYK010000484.1:12587-21613 GCA_011775825.1 Candidatus Zhuqueibacterota bacterium
TCCTCCAAATTCCGGGCACGCTTTATCGGACAGTTGGCCGATTTTGATCGCCAGGAAGCGTTTTTAGCCGATTTTACCACCGTTAGCGGAAGAGTCGGTTACCGACAAAAAAGCACGCACGACATTCTCGTCAAATTTTACTCCGGGCTGAGCGTCATTTTCAACAGCTTCGGCATCGACGGCTTTCTGGACTACGGCGGGCAATTTGGCTATCAGAGCAGCCGGTTTGAAATCCTCGCCGGCGTAACCGGCCGTGTGCTGGTGACCATCGGCGATCCCGGCGACCCGAACGTCACCCAAATCGCTGTATCAGGTGCGGTTACCCTCGACCGCTGGCGACCGGGCTTGGTTTTCCGGCTGCCGCTGGACGATGATCTCGATCCAATGGATTTCGTGATCGGCTTGAAGCTTGGAGTGGTCCTGAAGTGAAATGTGTTCACAAGTCTTCGCACAATGGTGTTGAGTCACAAACTTCTTGAAACTGCGTTTCCTGCTGCGGTTTAAATACGGTTTGAGTAGGGGGACATTTTGAGCGAATCGGTTCATTTGGTGAACCAGGGTCTCCTCAAGGCATATCGTTAACCACTATGGAACGGCCAATTTGGTAACGAAGTTACAAGCCCTTGCAGATACTGTTTATGCCGATTCCAGCTTTGTTCTGCGCATTAACGATATGAGCTTGCAATTCGGCGGACCGTTTGAGATCAGGAACGAATCGGAGTTGAACAAAAGCGTTAATTCTCCGCAGACTTTACCGTTTTTCGATACTTTTGAAAACCAAGATCCGAACAACCCGACGTTTTGGAGTACGTTTGATGTCGAATTAAGTCAAGAGAGTGTCGATCCACCCTCACCGACTGCCGCCATTCATTTAGACGGCTTTGACGACGCCGGCGATGAACTTGAATCGGTGCCTTTCGATCTGAGTGGGGTGAAAAAGGTCAGAACCTATCAAGGGGGGAACTTGAATACGCTCTTTCGAAAAACAAACAATTCGCATTATTGAGGAAGCTCCCCGAACGGCCGCGACGTTTTTCCACTTCGGCTTCAAGGTTCGTTTTCGCACGGCCATGCCCTACATTGGTACGGGCGGCGATTTTTTTGTGGGCGATGTGATGGTGGGCGTGGACAGTACACTGGTATCCGTCGACGAACCTCGAGCCTCCATTCCTGACGATTTTGTTCTGTTTCAGAATTACCCGAATCCGTTTAATCCGAGTACCACCATCGAATTTGATTTACCGCTAGACCAACGCGTCACGTTAAAAATCTATAATGTGCTTGGTGAAGAAGTGAAAACGTTATTTGAGGACTTCAGGAAAGTCGGCAGCGGCGTGTATATTTATCGTTTAAAGACTGGGGATTTAAGCGTGACTCGGAAAATGGCATTGATGCGATAGTATCAATAAAGTGCTCAACAGGTATCCCCTGATATTGTATAGCGTCTTTCCGGCGTCGAGAAAATGGCTTAAGTGACGCGAAGCGAATGACACGACCTGTCATTAACCCATCAGTTCATTTCTCTTTGGCGTCATTTTAGACAGCAGCAAGAACTTATCAATGTCAATGACTGCGAAGCCCCGCGACTGCGCTCGGGACAGGCTTTATGACTGCTGATCATAGCACTATGGTTTGGACCACGACAAAGCAGGTCATTTAAACATTTGCGGCTTCGGGGCGTTAAGGTCTGTCGGTGCGGTTCGGTCGTTCCTGGATGCGTTTTGGTCATATTCTGGTGCGGTTGCACGATTTTTCCTTGCGGCTGTATCATTTTTCGCTGCGGTTGCAAGGTCAGTCTACGCGCTTGGACGAATTTTTGGTGCGGTTTAATGTTTGCTGGCGGCGGTTTTCTGATTTTTCAGTGCGGTTTAAGGATTTTTAAACCATATACTATACTTCAAAAACTTTGACCGGGTCTGCCTTTCCCTTGACTTCGGCCACACCGAGCAATCGCGTTTTAAACCAATTGTCGGTAAGTTGTGAATGGGTGAATTTCGAAATTAGTAAGGCTGTTTTGTAACGTTTATTGAAAGCTTCCAGGCGCGCCGCCAGATTTACTGCATCGCCGATGACGGTGTAATCGAAGGCTTTATCAGAACCCATGTTTCCGACGATCATCGCGCCAGTGTTGATGCCAATGCGACACTTTAGCCCAGCGAAACCGTTTTCATCGCCGCTGCGTCGCAAAGCTTGCACGTGCTCCTGCATTTTCAAGGCGGCCCGAACCGCCCGGTCGGCGTGATCTGGTACCGAGAGGGGAATGCCGAATTCCGCCATGATGGCATCGCCTTCGAATTTGTCGATGATGCCGCCTTCGGCCAAAATAATTTCGGTCATTTCGGTGAGATAGCTGTTCAGAAATTTGACCAAATCTTTGGGCGGCATATTTTCCGAAAGGCTGGTAAATCCCTGCAACTCTGCAAATAGCACCGTCAATTCGCGTTCCTCGCCGCCTAATTGCAGCAAATCCGGCTTCGCCAGCAACTCGTCCACCACCTTTTCAGGCACCTATCTGGAAAAGGCACTGCGGATGACAGCGCGTTCTCTGGAAATTGCGACTTGGAGTCCCACCAGCAGTCCAAAAAAAATGTATAATGAACTTCCTTTAAGTGAGGCAACCGGTACGAGAACATAATTGCTCATCTGTGTCCAGGTTACACCGAGTATCACAGCGAGGATGATGCCACCGACTAAATACATGATCCAAGAAAATCGGAGGCGAGCTGATACGCCCATCAACATGCCGGCCAAAATGACCAGGCTGAGCGTATTGCCGAATGACCATTTCTCATAAAACGAATGGCTGAGTAAGCCGTTCAACAACGCCGTGTGCATGCAAATCAAAGGCGCTTCTTCGTCAAGTGGTGTTTGACCCAAATCACCGATGCCGGATGACACGTCGGCAATGAACACAAACTTAGCCTCAAAATACTCTGCTAAATCTCCTTGCAAGTTCTCGTCTTCACAGAGCTTGAGGAACGAATGCGCCGTCATCTGCTCAAAATCCTCTCCCCACTCTTGCGGATAAGAAATGAAAGCACGCCCCTGATTGTCGATGGGAATACGCACGTCCTGTTCCAACAAGCTACCGCCGGTTGCGGGAATGCGGATTTCGTTACCCCATTCTACTATGATTGCATCGAAGGACACCTGCGCATAATCCAGAAACATGGCCAGGCTTAACGCCGGTACAAAAAGCGAGTCGACTTTGACCAGCATGAGGGCTGGCGATACACCCCGTCCGCATCGCTGAGCGCGTTTATGTGACCGGTGTTGACCGCCGCTTGCGCAAAGGCGTCCGCTTGCATTAAGGCCCGCACCGCATAGAATGGATGGCCGGTGCTCATTTCATTAGGCTTGGCGAGAAAGTCGCTTTTGAGCCTCTCGAAGGCTGTCCCTGCCTCCCACTTGAAAGGCCGGGATTCTTCTGCAAGCTCAAAGGCGACCGGCAGATAGACATTTCCGAGATGTTCGATAGATTCCTTGAAGCGCTGATCCGAGACAGAATCGCTTGGACGAGCGAAAATGATGTCATACGCCACCGCCTCCGGTCCAAACTGCACCAGGGCGTGCTTAATCCGCGCCAGGTCGGAGCGATCTAAAATATGCTTGCCAAAATAATCGTAGCTGTTATCCGTAATGTACAGGTAGACAATTTTTGGCGATGAGGGTGGGCCATAATCAAACTTAATCGCCAGTCGATAAAACAGGTCGAGTATCTGGTAATCCCAGACCGTCCAAACCGTGCCGACCAGATTCCAGAACAGCAGTACACTTGCCAGCAACCCAAAGAGCAGTACGGCGATGAGCTTAAGGAATTTCCTATTTCTGAACACGAACTCGTAGCGTTTGACCATCAGTCCCTTACCCGAAAGGATCGGGATGCGCTATAGCTAAGAACTCCGGTTCTGAATTGGGCGCTCTCACGCCGCCTCCTATGGGAATAGGGCTGTCGATCTGTTCGCTGAGTACGATTCGGCTCTGCTCCAGAAGCTGGCTTTCGATTTCAGCCCATTCCGAGTAGGTAATGTCCGCTGAATCGAACAATTCGACCACCTCTGTCAGCTCTTTGGGCTGCAAATCACGGTGAACAGCTCAACCGAACTCACGCCATCAACTTGGTAATATTCCACCGCAGAAGGCAGGATCAACGTGGAGTCTTTCTCGATGATACTGTGTGCGTATTTGCTGTTTAAGAGTGCGAGCGTATCTTCGTCCGAGTAGACCACATACACAAAGCAATCGGCCTTGGGGGCGACGTAAATACGCAGCTTATCGCTGGCCGTCGACCGCAGCCACGCAAAGCCAGTAAGCTGCTGAACATCGAAATCCTCGCTGACGATGCTGGCGACTTGAGCGGGCTGAAGGGAAGCGGCGTGCATATGGCACAGGCGATTGTGGATCAGCTCAAACGCGAAGTAAATCGTGTGAGCACGCGTGGGATTACCATCCTACCGGCGGCGCCCTCCGAGCAACCCATCGCCACCGAGGGTTGGGCTACCGATGCGGTGCTGTTAAGGGTGGTGGAGAAGAAGAAGAATTAAATAGGCTTGATATTTTATTGATTATTGATTAGATTAAAAATCATATTCAATCAAAGTTTAACTAACGGATTTCTTATATGTCACCACAAATGAAAGAAATTGAGGAACAAGCACTTCTACTGCCACCGCAAGATAGAGAAGTTCTCATCCAAAGACTGGTAAATAGCCTTGATAACGCACCTCTTACCGATGTTGATGAAGCCTGGATTGAAGAAGCTGAAAAAAGGTATAAAGAATACAAGGAAGGTACTACTCAAGGAATTCCAGGCGAAAAGATATTTGCTGAAATACGCCGGGACTTGGGTTGGGAAAGCTAATTTACGCTCCTGAAGCAAAACTCGAGATTAAAGAGGCGGCTGCCTATTATGAAGGCTGCAAGGAAGGTCTTGGTCGAGCTTTCCTGAAAGAGTTGGAATCAGCAATCGACAGACTCTCTCAAAGTCCCTTTAGGTGGCGCAAAATTAGAGGACAATTTCGTCGCTGTTTATTGAAACGATTCCCATATGGCGTGATTTATTTAGTCGACGAGGATGAGATATTCATCGCCGCAGTTATGCATCTCAAACGAAAACCGGGCTATTGGAAAGGGCGAATTAGATAATGCACCTGCATGGTTTCACTGCTGGGTAATTCAATCTTTACCGTCGGCCCGGCCGGTCCAAAGCTGGTGAAAGCCATTACGACCACTCAGCCATTGAAACTCAACATCCTGGCTGGCGATACATGCGACCTCTGCGGTCGTAATGAAAATCCTTCGCATGTAACTTTACTAAACTTTCAAAGTTTAGTAAAGTTAGTGATTCCACATCATCTGTCAGGCCGCTCATTCTATTCGGTTATGTCGTCGTAATAATGGACCTCTTCGTCCCAGCGCTGAATGAGATAACCCTTGGCCTGTTCAAACTTTTCGGCCTGTTCCTCGACCAGAGCTTCAGCTTCTTCGTTATTCATGTCCTTTGTGCGATTAACAAACGAAGCCACGCGAGCAAAATAGAGCGGCGTCATCAATCGCACCATCAAGCGCCGGTTTCCTTTCCAATGATGAAAAGCAGCGGCCAGATCGTAAAGAATCCTGGCCCACATTTCCGTTTTCAGCAAGAAGTCCTTTTCTTCCTTTTTGACGAGGTCCTCGATGATCTGCCAATTGTCTGCGGCAATGATTTTCTTCCAGACTTCCCCGTAATTGCTGTAGCCGATCTTGAAATCCTCTATGAGCTTAACAAGATTCACCGAAAAGGGTTGCGGTTCCACATTGAGTTCCGGACCGATGATGGGCGTCGGCTTGCTGCCTCTCACCGATTTCCAAACGTTTTCGTATTCTTGCATCAGCGAAAGCAGCGTAAACACCACTTGTCGGAACATGGGCCCCAGAGCCTCGGCTGGGTCTTTCACATCGTGAATTTTCACACCTAAATTGGCTTGAGCGCATTTGGCTTTGTGAACCATTGCCGTAGTGGTCAACCAGATGTCGATCCCGAAACGAGCGACATCGGTTTCCCAGACGTCCTGCGCAATGTATTTCTGAATGAGTGGCAAGGAAAAGGCAAAATCGCCGCCAATTGGCTGCCGCACCCGATACCCGTAAAGCGCCCGGGTGAGATTGTAAACAATGTTGTTGGTAATGGTGCCATCGTATTTGTACCGTTTGTAGTAGGGCGCAATGTAGTCATAGGAATCATTCAAAACCGGGTCGACCATGCACTTGACCCAATCAGGCGTGATGGATCGCAAATCCGAGTCGAACATGACGCAAACTTTGGCCTGGGCCAGACTGGCGGCTTCGAAGATTTGTCGAACCGCCGAACCTTTTCCGGGAATGCCACGATAGATGGAAATGATGCGCTCGATCCACGGACTCGCTTCCAATTCGTCGCCTTCTTCACGAGTGTCATCCACGGAACCGCCATCAGCGACCATGACAATACACTTGCGATTGGGATAATGCAGCGCCAAGCCGTCCTCAACCGTTTTGATGACATGAGAAATGGTCGCTTCATTATTGAAACAAGGTATGCCCACCAGGATATCCGTTTCCCCCAGACGTTCCAAGCGTCTGCGCGTGGGTTGACGTATGGCTGTGCTAAACCTCATAACATGTCTCCTATTTTTTTGTTTCTTTGGATCTATATCGGCTTGGCGATCACCTGCGGACGCCGAAGTCGGCCGGTAGGTGCATTTAGAAGCCCATCTTCGGTCAGGAACCTGCAAACTACCCCGAGACAGGAATCCATAGCACCCCGGCGTCGTAGTCGACCGTCCAGACGAAGCGTGAAAGGATGTCGGATCCTACTCCCGCCAGAATCGGCTGCGGCAGATCGGGGTCGATGGCAGTCTGGTCAACCTCCTTCGCGCTCAGCACCTCAAATGACAGATCACCAATGCGCAAGCTATTGATCGTAACGCCCTGGGGCCTTCGTTCTAGCGCCAAGGCAGAAGCGAGGGTCGGGTTGATGACAGTTCGACTCTTGCCAGTGTCGAGCTCGAGCAGCACTTCCCGATCCTCGATCGTGCCTCGTACCAGAATCAGCATCGGATGCCGACTAGATCTGACCAACGCGACTTGTCGAAAACCTGGCACGGTATCGGGAAGCGTCGCGGNNTAAAGTGCCCGCCCCCGATAGCAGCGTGTCCCATTATTCCTCTCAAACTTGGATGATGGAGTTCGTACACTGGCGTCGGACCTAGATGACGACGGAGAACCGAAACTTCGATAGGGCTGGCTACACGGAGGCTCGCGACAATCTCTCCTGCCGAGTTGAGTAGGTCATAGGAGTCCTCAGTGGTCAATCCCATCTGGTCGAATAGCTCTGGGGAAACACTGACACCGACCATGTTACCCGTGTCGAACGGCAATATTAAACGCGTAGCGCCGATGCGCACGGGTACATACGGGAAACCGAAATCTCCGAGGCCGATTGAATGAATGTCTGGAGGCGTGTACCCAAACGCCTTCACCCAGGCTGGATCTGCAGTTTGCGATGTGCATCCAACGATCAGAAACACAAGTGCAAGAGTCATCCGCCACATTCGCTCTTCATAATCGCTGTCAACTTGTGTTGTAGCTTGTTGCTCATGGGCTCGATCTAATCGCATGCCTCAGTTGCAGCAGGATTTAAGTGCACTTAACGTGCTGTTTAACGATAACTTCGAAAGGCCAAAAAAACCAGACCAAAAATCCGTCGTCCGGCTGTCAACCTCAGGCTATGGTTAGCTGTGCTGTTGTTGCAATATTCCCATAATCACTCACGTTCAAAAGGTTTCTCAAGACGATCTTCAACCCATTGCCGATTGATCACCATTCGATATTGATCATGCCGGAATGTCGAACCTGTGTCTTTGTTTAGAGCTTCTTTATATTTCTAAACAGCATCCTGGCGACGGCCAAGGAGATCTAAAATATGTCCCTGCCACACCAAAGAGATGAAACTGTAATCTAAATCCCCTTCAGCAAATTCGCCTATGCGACGCCAGGCTATCAATGCTTTTGGATAGTAGCTCCCGTCGTACAATGCGAGCCCAAGTCTCCACCAAAGGTCGGGATCAGTTAGGTTCAACTGCTGTGCTGCTGTGAACAAATCAAGAGCTTCTTTCCCAGCCCCCGTTATGGACATTCGACGAATTCTTTTCCTTAATTCATCCTTAGTTGTAGGCATTGGCGGAGGACCCGGAGGGGGAACCACCAAGGCAAGTTCTCCATCGGGATCAAGCCGTACTTCATGCAATGGTGCCGAACTAGCAAACTCCAGAATGTTCACATGCAACAGACGATCAGTCACTCTACGCTGAGAGGTGCCATCCTCAAAATAGGTAACAATCGGCACCGGCATTTTCAGTGTACCGAGAGATTCAACACGCACCCGTGATCGGTATCCATCGTTGTGCTTGGTGCACACCTGTGAGGTAATTTGATACGATGGGTATCGGCTGGACCGCAACCATTGATCGAAGAACCATCCGAGATCCTGATCGGTTTCTTCCTCACAGACAGCCTGGAATTCGTAAGCCCCGAGACGGCGTCCCCCAAACTGCTCCAAGCATCTTCGGTAGATGCGGTCAAAAGTCTCCCGGCCCAACACGCAGGCCAGAGCGCTAATAATACTGAAGCCCTTGCCGTGAATGACCACGTTATTGAAATCGAAATCCACATCTGAACGCTGCTCTGGCGTTATATCAACCGTGGTGTCAACATGCTTCCTCACGACGTTGATATAACGTTCCATGATTTTTTGATGCTTCTCAAGACTCAGGCTCCTGGCACGGACATACTCTCGATCAGCATAGATGCCCAATCCAATCCAGAGCCAGCCCGAATCATCTTTCTCCAGCACGTATTCTCCCCAGTACTGATGACCGATTTCATGGGCGGTGATCCACCGCCAGTGAATTTCAGGAACATCACCCATCCTTTCCTGTCCATGAATGGCTACTATACCAGTGGCCACTGGATAACCCCCCATGGGTCGATCTCCACCAGGGACTAAG
>JAABYK010000439.1 GCA_011775825.1 Candidatus Zhuqueibacterota bacterium
CCGGAGCAAAAACCGCGGATCAGGTGTCAGAAAATTGCGCTGCTTATCAATTGGTGTCAATTGCTGAGGAAACGATCCCGCAGGTGTGAGTCTTCAGGAAACGTCGGTAGCGTGGAGTGCAAAAATCAGCAAAGCGTATTTTTGCATTTCAGGGCGCGTTGCAAATAGACTCATTGCGCTCGATGATTTCTACATTCCAACCGAACGTTCCGACAATTAAAGCAACTCTGATTGGTTGCGGGGGCTTTGACCAATTGTTAGACGAATGCAGCCCACTTTTGTGAAGATAAGGACTTATGTTGGAAAATCCAGATAGCGAAACTCTACCTCTATCCCCAAATGTTTCCTTGACAATGGAGTGAATTCTTATGATATTAACTTAGTGCCGGACACTTTTTGGTTTTGGTGTTCAATCGTTTGTCATTCGTATGTTTTTAGCGGGAATCCAATCATCTCCATGCTCATGGGATGCCCGATTAAAACATTCGGGCATGACAAATTCAAGAAAATTGTGCCGGTTTTAAAAAGTGTCCGGTGGCAAATTATATAACGGTATTGGAAAACAGAAACGAACCAGGAGTCCGCCATGAATCACGAAACATTCTCTCTGCTGGCTATGTCTGTGCTGACGCTCATGTCTCTTTCGTGTTCTTCTTCCGACACCTCAAAGAAGGATCTGATCGCCAAAGCGAAGGCGATCCACAACCGCGTTCTGACCATTGACACTCATGACGATATTCCTTTCAATTTTGCAACTGATGAAGTGGACCCTGGGGTGCGCGGGGACCGACAGCTCGATATTCCGAAAATGCAGGAGGGAGGATTGGACGCAGGCTTCTTTATTGTGTACGTCAGTCAAACAGAGAGAACACCGGAGAATTACGAAAAAACCATGGCCGACGCCTTGACCAAATTCAACGCCATCCATCGGATGTGTGAAGACATGTATCCGGAGAAGATCGAGTTGGCCTACACCCCGGACGAGGTTGAGCGCATTCACAAAAATGGCAAACTCGTCGCGTGCATTGGCATTGAAAATGGCTATGTCATCGGCAAAGATTTGAGCCTTTTGAAAAAATATCATGAACTCGGTGCGCGATACATAACCCTGGCACACAACGGGCACAACGATATCTGTGATTCCGCCAATCCCAGAGAGAGCCTCGGTGATCAAGAGACCGAACATAACGGCGTCAGCAAGTTTGGCGAAAAGGTCATTGCTGAAATGAACCGTTTGGGCATCATGGTGGACATCTCCCATATCTCGAAGAAATCGATGCTCGATGCAGTCAAACTTTCCAAGGCGCCGGTGATTGCCTCACATTCGAGCGTGCGTGCCCTGTGCGATGTGTCCCGCAATCTAGATGATGAGCAGTTGTTGGCTTTGAAGGAAAATGGCGGAGTGATGCAAACTGTCGCATTGAGCGCTTTCGTGAAAGAAATGCCACCGGAGAAACGCGCCGCCATTGACTCACTGAGAGAGGCCATGGGCCTCACGGATTTTTCCGTTTGGCGAACTCTATCGGATAAACAAAAGGACGAGTACAGACGCCAAAGAAGAGAATTAGACAAAAGGTGGCCGCCAGCCACGGTTCAGGACTTCGTGGACCACATCGATTATGCTGTCGATCTGATCGGCATCGATCATGTCGGTATCAGTTCGGATTTTGATGGCGGTGGCGGGGTCGAAGGCTGGATGGATGCCAGCGAGACATTCAATGTAACTTCGGAGTTGGTGCACCGAGGCTATTCTGAAGAAGAGATCGCGAAACTCTGGGGCGGCAATCTCCTGCGTGTGTGGCGACAGGTGGAACGGGTTGCTTCAGAATTGCAGCCAGTGAGCGCGAACCAAAGTGCTACTGGTTCTTCATAAGGGTAAACGCGACATACTTCGTTTCGCCCTTTTTAACTTCGACAATAATATCCCGCGGCACGGAGCTAAAGCCCTTGCGGCGAACTTCGATGGTGTGAGAGCCTGCCGACAGAGAAATCTCAACGGGTGTGGTGTTGGGTTTTTCTTCCCATAACTTGCCATCCACGTACACGTAACCAAAGCCAAACTCCGCTGCGTTCTTCAATGAAACAGCAACTTTGCCGAATTCCGCTTTCACAAAGTCGTATTTCACGCGCAGGACTTGACCAACTTTCAAATTCACAACCTTTTCCCAACTCTTGTTCAAGCTCTTGTTGACGAATCGGACGCGATGTTCACCCCAGGGCAGCGTCAGTTTTAGAGGAGGATTCCCCCGATATAACTTGTCATCAACGAGAACGGAATCGGCTTTGGGCTGAGGATCCAGAATCAAGGTCCCGAATATCTCCATTTTGGGTTTGATATCAAAGGAAAGCGTGGAGGAATTTTCGGAGGCAGTGAATCTTCGTGCGACGGTTGTGTAGCCCTTTTTCGTGACCCGTGCCGTATAGCTCTGATTTGGTTTTAATGACTCGATCTTGAGGTAGCCATTTTTGTCGGTTCTGCCCTTAAAGTCATCATTGATAAATACAAAAGCCTCCTCCAAAGGTTTATTTTTGGCTCTCACAGTGAATCGAGCCGAAGCAAATTTCGAACGCTGCGGTTTATCCTCTTTCTTTTTCTTCGAACCAACGGTTGTCTTTGGAGCATCTACCGGCGCTTTAGGCCTGGCCGTACCCTTGCTCGTTGCCTTAGGTTTTTTCGGTGCATCACTTGCTTTTTTAGCCACCTTGGTCGAAGCGTCCGTCGGTTCTGGCTCAATGGTCTTGTCCAGCTTACTTTCAGGCTTTGTCATGTCTTCGGAATCTTGGGCCGGGTTCATGCCTTCATCGCTATTTTCTTCATTCTCACCGGAGACCAACAACAGACTGAGCGAATCCAGACCTGCTGAGGAGGAGTCGAGGAATTCATCAAAATCGTCCTCCAAAGGTGCCGGCTCATCCTTTTCTTCAAATAACCCGGGAGATTGTGTCACGGAAGCCATGGATTGTTCCGCGTCGCTAGCTCGCGGGTCCGATTCTCCGCCGCTGAGAAACGGAATGGGCAATTCGTCTGAACCAATAAATACGAACGCGGTAATAACCAACAATGTGAAGGTGGCTAGCACAAAATTTCGAGAGGTCACGAGAGAAGTAACCGAACTCAAGAATTTGCCCGACGGTTTTGGAAGGTTCACCGCCTTCTTCTTTTTCCTGGGTCTAACTTCCTCCTCTGTAATAAATTGCCCGGTGTCATAGGGTTGATAGCTTAAAATCTCCTTCTCTCCATATGTATCAACGGTGACGTCTGCTGTCTGAAAGACTTTCCGCTTCAGCTTTTCCAGCGTTTCAACGTATTGCTTCAAATTATGATACCGATTGTCCGGCTTGAGAGCAACGCATTTTGCCACGATGGTTTCCAACTCATCTGGCAGCTCATGTTCAAATAGGTGCAATTCCGGAAGCTTGCCGCCCTTATGCTTATCTTGAACCGTTGCAATGCTGCCGCCTGTGAACGGAGCTGAGCCCGTCAACATTTGAACCAGAATAATTCCCAGCGAATAAATATCTGCCCGACCGTCAACACCGGACGGATTCTCATAGAAATCAGGTGCAATATATTGAGCGAGATACAAAGACTCCGCATTGCTGTATCTCAGAATATTTGGCACATACCAGCCAAAGCCTAAATCATCAATTTTTATGGAGCCATCGGATTTGATGTAAGTGTTGTTTGGGTTCAGATGGCCGTGAACCAACCCGTTGAGATGAGCGTACCGTAGGGTTCGGCCAAGTCTGACAAAGATTTCGATGAGATCTTCAAAGGAGAGAGAAAAGTCGTCCTGTATTAAAGAACTAATCGGCTCAAGATCGATGGGCTCCGATGCGATATAGTAATGTCCTTGATCACTCCCGAACTGATAGATTTTGGTAATACTTGGGTTCTCAATCGGCTTAAGAATTCGAGCACTGCTCAAGAAACTGTACACAGCCTGTTCATTGTGAACGAGTTTTTCATCAAGGATTTTTAAAAAAACCTGTTGGCCGGTCGCTTGATCAACGGCATCAAAAAGGGAATAGCAGAGCTTATCACCAATTTTCTCATTGATCTTGAACTTATAAAGACTTGGACGTGCCATTGATTCACCACGCAAGTTTGTATAAAGGTTTACGTTCTTTGGAGTATATGTATCTATAAGAACTATACACAAATCGTTGAAAATGCATATTTTTTTGTGAAAAAAGTTTGGGAAATCATCAGCTAACTAATACTTCTTCACAAAATGACCAATGCAACTTGTCCCGAACGGCTGCAGGGGGCGTAAACTTGTTGCTTCGTTTTAGGTTTAGTGGAAAGATTTGAGATCCAGCTTGCAGCTCTTGTCAGCGTCAAGCCAGAGAGAAATCTAACAGCAGTCCTGAAGGCTCAATCGGGAGGAGGGCTAAACGCTTCATTAACTTCGGTGGTACCAAACCCGGCATTTGGGCCACCCCCGATCACAAAGATCTTGCCGTTAACTGCGGCTGCACCAATACCGTGCCGAGGAGTCGGCATCGGCACCAACTTACGCCATGCATTCGTCGCCGGATCGTACTCCTCATTCTCGATGAACACTCCGGGAAATTCACCGCCAAACGCATAAAGTTTGCCATGGAGTGCGGCGGCTGCCAGGCCACCCCGAGATGTCGGCATGTCTCTGCGTTGAGTCCAGCTGTTGGTTGACGGAGAATAGGCCTCCAGCCTTGCGCTGTTGACCAAGTTACCGGAATTGGCGCTTCTTCCCCCAACCACATAAATGATTGTATCAATCACAGCCGCCGCCAGGTGCTCTCGTGGGGTGGGCATCGGAGTCAGCGTGATCCAGGTATCGCTTTCCGGATCATAGCGTTCGTTGATGCCTAACGCACGGCCAAATCGATCCGCTCCACCGATCACATATATCTTGCCTTCGAATTCGACCGCTGCATGGGCGCCGCGTGCAGTGGGCATATTCGCCTTTCGATTCCATTCGGCATTTTCTCTATTGAGTTCGTAGACGTCACTTGTCGGAGTGAAGCCGTTGCCGACATAACCTCCTAAAATGTAAAGCGTACCTTCAGCCGCGGCCATTCCGAGATGATGCAGCCGCTCTGGCAACGGCGCGCCAGTGGACCAAGAATCAGAATCGGGTTCGTAAATCTCCATTGCCGCTGAAGCACTCCGGCTACGATTGATTCCGCCTGGAACATAGATCTTTCCATCCAAAACCACATGCGGTACTTCCTGGCGAGGGGTCGGCAACGCCGCAAATGTCTCCCAATTCCCAAGTGCATCTTCAGTATCGTCGCCCTCCGGTTGCATCGGACTGTCGGAACTGCTGCAGCTAATCGCGAGTATGGAACACAGGATAAATAGTAACTTGCTGTTCATAATAGCCATGCTTCGTTTCCTTGATGGATAAGCGCCCTTCCAATTTCTCATTAATTACACCGGAGGAGGCTCAAAAATTCCTGCTGACTGATCGGACAAATAGTTTTTCTTAGCGACTCGTACAGTTCTTAAAGGAAAACGTTTTACTATCAAGCCTATGGGAGGTGCTATCGGCAAAAAAGCTATTTGAGATCCATCGCTTTGACATGGATGAGTCGGCGTCCAAGCATGTCAACTGCAGCGTGGGATTGTTCAAGAATAATGTAGCCTATCAAAGGTTCGTAGATCCCATCTTTGGGGTCCATGTCAACAAACGCAACTTCACTGTAAATTGGACGAAACCCTTCGATTTGAATCTTGACAGGGCCACAGATTGCGCCTTTCACCGTGTCTTGGGTTGCGATTTCAAATTCGACTGTATCAAGCGTGTCTAAATCTCCTAAACGCTCTCTCCAGGAGTTCGGAAGAACCAAATAGGAGGCATCCGTATCAACCAGCGCATCTATTCGAAGTGATGTCTTTGGATCCTTCACATTTGTAATTTCTACAGATGAAACGATTCTTCCCATTTTCAGCTCCTGATAGATTCTCTATAAAATTAAATATAAAAAATCTGCTTTCATTTGCAAGCGCAATTAGCTCCTCGAATCATTCCTCGACATATTTGGCGTCTCACCACCCCTTATCATTTATGTAAAACTATCCAAACTGTCCAACTTCATTTTTGCGGAAGACCAAATGTGTTGCAAAAGGATTTACATTTACGGCTGTTTCTTACTCATAACTGCGTTCAGTACGTTGGCCTTAGCCAAATCAACACCACTCGCCACCTAATCGATAATTTTTTGGACGGCGGTTTTTGGATTCACACCTCGTTGAGGTGGAACCTCTGGCCAACGTTTATTCGGCACAGTGGGACGGTCAGGACGACGTGGCAATGTTTTGACTTCAGGCGTGTACGTCTACAAGATTCGGATCGGTGGGTTGCGAGCTTCAAAGAAGCTCCTATTGGTGAAATCAATTCCGTCAAGCCCGCTCTTTTTTGGCTGGCGATGGTTCCAACGATCTGAAAATAATCACCTCATCCAGGTTTATCACATTCTCAAAATTTCTTCTCAACAGATGTTCCAGGGTGAATCCGCGCTTTGGTGACTTGAGATAGTTCGACACAAAGCTTGCTATGAGTAGAAGCAAAGCGCCGCCAACGGTTAAGATCAACTTCGTATAGCCTTCAATGAAGTAGTATTTGAACGTGAACAATGAAAAGCCCAGGGCCAGAATCCCCACTCGGAGCAAAGTGGCATCCCTTCGCAGCAGGCCTGCACCGGTGTAAACGATGGGTAGGATCACCGTGAGTGCATAAAACAACCCAGCAAACGGAATATCGTGTCCCGAATTAACCGTGAACACATTTTCGGCCTCAAAATAGTTCCGAACGACCAGGTAGTTTCCCGCAAGATAGAGCGCAACAAGTCCTGAAGTTTCAAACAAAGCAAAGCTGCTCCACCAGGGTTTCAATGAAATCCGTTTTTTGTATCTCCTCGAAAACAAGAACATGGGCAACGAAATCAACATCACTGCAAACGGAACCAAAATTTGATTTTCTCGACCCTCGTTTGTGATAAGCAGGATCATAACATAGAATAGACATCCGGTTAAAGCCAAAGCAACCAAGGGTTCGCTGAAACGAATGGTAAGCCAAATTAGCAGCGGCAAGGAAATTAGATAGATGATGACCTCGGGTCGCTCATTCGGAAGGAAATGTTCAATCCCGACGATCACACAGATTGTCGAAGCCACCAGGAGCGCATCATCAACGCCGGCTTTGTAAAAATGTTTGATGCGGACCCAGTTCTCAAGCACAATATACAGGAACAGTCCATATAATCCAACAAACAAGGGGACATCCGGGTCTGTGATATCGGTTATGGAAACGAACAGGCCCAGCAGACCAAACACCATAATTTGCGTAAAAATGAACAAAGCGATTCTCAAAAATATGTTCACAGTGTAGAATTCCGGTTGATAGGTTGACACGATTGCATCGTACTGCTCTTTCAGAATCAGTTTTCGCTCAAACCATTTTTTGGCCTCGCGCAGAATTGTGAAGTCGTCCTGCCAGTTTCTACTGTAGATAATCATCGCCCAATACTTAGAACTTTCTTGAAATTGATCAGCGAGAACACCATAATCGCGCCGGTAATGGCAAAATAGAGAAAGCCTGCCTCTTCGCTTTGCACGTCTTTCAAAATGGTATAGCTTATCCCGATGTAGCCATAAATAACCGAGTACAACAAGAAAATAAACGAATCGTGTGTTCTGGCGTACCTGAAAAGTACTACACAAGTTGCCAAAAGCAGCAAAAGATAGAAGAAATCCATATCAAACTCAAATAGCGCATGCAGCAAAGAGAGGCACAAAATATGGGAGCAGAAGTTTAGATAATTGAACGTGAAGTGTCGCTTGATTCCCAACTTACTCAATGTCACGGCGAATGTAAAGAGAAGAATGCTGTAGATAATGCCGGTCGCGATGAGTCTGGAATCTGCAAACGTTTCACCGGCTAAAACCGCCTTTGGTGTGAATTCCAAGCCGACCCATGCGGTTAATCCTGTAATCGCTAAAGTCAGCACCCCCTGATGATCGTGCTGATAGGCCAGATAGAAGAACAGGATGGTGGGAATCAAGGCGCCCAAATCCCATCTTCCGGTGAACAGCGAATACTGATATTGCAGATATCCCTGCAAAGTTAGGAAAAGCAGGCATGCCAGCAGCAAAATATAATCATGAAAGGCGCCCGGGCTTTCAACCTTCTTGAATTTGAACGGACGTTTGTGTTTTGTCACGTACCCCAAACATAGCAGGAACAAAGCCGAGATCGAGACCAGGATGAGTTTATGACCAAAAGATCCGATGTTCTCATAAATCCAAATTCCCAGGCCCGTTGACAAAGAAAGGACTCCGGTCAGCAGGATCGCTTTGTGTTCATAATAAAGCGAATACACCTTCTTCGAGTAAATATCTGCCAAAAGCCGACTTTGTTTGGTATCGATCAGGCCGTCTTTTCGGAGTTGTTCGATTGTGTCGAGCATAGCTATTTTATCGTTCAGAATGTTCTATCATATATTTTAATTCACAAAAGCACCTGAAATGAGCTGTAATTATGACACTTTGACTCCATCTCAGTGTGAAGAAATATCTTTTCATGCTGAGAAGTCGAAGCACGAAAGGCTTCCAAGTTATTTTTGCGTAGGCCCTACGCTTCTTCAATCGTCAGAAAAATGACATTCACGTTGGGATTGTCCTTCGTGATTTCCAACGGCAGATCCTCGAAATTTTTCGGTTGTTCCTCACCGGTCGAATCCAAGATCTTCGAATTTGAAGCCCATTCCAGTCGATAGTCACCGGGCTTGAGCGCTTTGGCTCTTACCGAGAACAGCAGCCCATCGCCATCTTTTTCTGACGCGGGTCCGCTTAACGTGTAACCTATCAAGAGTGTTCCGGTATTTTTAGACGCATTAATCGAAAGGTTAGACAACATATCTGCACCGTCTCCCAAGAAATTGCCCATTTGGATGTCGAGCTTGCCGTCTTTGCGGACGACTTCCAAAGCATCCGATGGGAAGATTAACGAGGTCTCAAAGCTGTAGGCTTTTCGTGCGTTCCGAATTTTTGCGTGAATCAAAAACTCTTCACCAACTTTGACTTTAGCGGTTTCCATAACCCCTCCGTAAGAATGGTTCGTTCAATTGGACGACCGCCATGCTTCCAAACACGAAGCATTGGCCGTATTTTCGTCGGTTTGATCAATCTTGCCGTCGGCATTAAAATCGGCTTTTTCTAAATAGCGGTCGTCTCCTTGACTTGAATTCATGGCCCTCCGAAAAGCGAACCAATCTCCCATGTTGATGTCTCCGTCACCGTTCAGGTCGCAATCTACTGGCTGATCCTCCTCACCATCCCCCTCAACTTCATCAGAAAACTCAAAATGAACCTCTTCTGAAAAATCGCTTTCACTATTTGGAGACGTGCCGTAAGCGGTGACGGCAAAAAAGTAGGGATGATCCTTATCCAGTGTCAGCACTCTTTCCGTCGCCATGCCAACGTCCACTTCGTGCTCATAATTGCCGCTTTCGTGGCCGTAGTAGATTTTGTAGCCAGCCAGAAACGATTCGGTGTTCGGTTGCCAGCTCACCTTGACCGTGCCGAGGTTTTCGTCAGCCTTTTTGAATGTCACTTTTCGAACCTTCAGATTCAAATCTTGTTGCTTCGCTCGATTGGAGTAATCATTGGTAAAGGAGAAAAAGATTAAGGAATCCCCTTCTGCAGGTGGAGTGGGTTCAAACGTCACCACGTGCCAGTTCACAGAAGTCGCCACCTGTTTCGATTGAATATTGGCTGAATCGTTCAATGCAAGGGCAATCTCCGGCCAGCGGTTGTCGGCCGTGTCCGCACTCACTTCCGCCTCGACAATAAAGTTGGAAAATGGCACGGAATCCAGTGGATACGCGATCCAGGCATACTCGTCTGCGCCCAATCCCCAGATCACTACATGATCATCCACAACCGAGACGTTCCGGGAAAATCGCATGGACGAAGCAGAAACGGTCAGCGTATTGTTATTTTGAAAGGTATAGCCTGACTGCTGGCTGGCCCCCAAGACGAAACTCAGCATTAAGAATACGACAAATTGTTTGGAATGCATAATTCTGCTCCAATATTTGCTTGCTCCCCTCAGCAAATCGTTCACCTATAAGAAGATAAAAATGCTAAGGTCTTTCTCTCAGAAAAAATAGACCCGATTGATTCGAGCATGTTTGGGTTTTTAAGGATGCAACGAGAGAAACTTAGAGCTGCCAGTGTATGGTGAGTTTCGGGTCTAAACAGATTCGACTCGTCTCTATGAATCATTTCGAATCAAAGGTGATATGATGTCTTGCTGTGGATTTAATAAGGATAAGAAACGCCACAATTAAAGTCAATCTTTATTCCCATTTAAACAGCTTAACTGAAACAGCGAAACCGACAATCGTCCAGACGGACAGAATCCCCATTTGCGGCAGAACATCAAAAAAAGAAAGACCGTGATTGAAAATCGCTCGAATAGCGCGCACCAGATGGGTCAACGGCAAAAACTCGACCAGCGGCTTGAGAAATTTGGGCAGGCCCTCCACTGAAAAGTAGACCCCGCTCAAAAAAATCATCGGCAGAAACAACGTGTTGGCGATGCCAGAAGCTGTTTCCGTGGTGTTGGCAACACTGGCGATAAAGAATCCAATGGCGATAAATGCCAACATCCCCACCGTGAGCGCAGAGAGAAAGTCGACGAAGTTTCCGACCATGCGCACCTTGAACAGGAGCATGCCGATTGCGATGAGCAAGAACGCTTGCAAGAGGACGATGAAATAGCGGTTCACCATCTGCCCGGCTATGAAAATCGGTTTCGGCAGCGGTGTCACCGATAGCCGCCGTAGCTTGCCTTTCTCACGATAGGCGACCACCACCATGCCGATAGAAAACAAGCAGGTGGAAACCACGCTCATGCCGATCACGCCCGGCAGCAAAAAATCGATGTAACGCAAATCTCCGACTTCGGGCTTCATGGGTTTTTGAACAATCTCGATGGGTGGTTTCACATTCAGATAACTCAAATTCATTTTGTCCACCAACTGCTGGAGAATCATCACCACAATTCGCGAGGTCTGCTGCTGTGCCTGATCATACAGAAGTTCAATTTGTGCACCCCCGTCGTTCAACGATTCTGCGTAACCCTTGTTAATGATGATCGCAATGTTCTGGTCGTTGTCATTCAGCTTCTTGAGTATCGTTTCTCTGGAATTTTTCTCCAATTTAAGAACGGGGAAATCTTCCAAAGCCGAGACCAATTCTTGAGATTCTTCGGATTGATCTTCATCCACGACTCCGACGCCAAATTTTATGGAATCCGGCTTGCTAAAAATGTAGCCGAATAACAGAACCAGGAAAACCGGGAAGAAAAATGTCCAGAACACCGCTTGCCGATCCCGGAGGAAAAGCTTCATTTCGATAATCAACTGGCCGAAGAACATTCGCAATTTCATTCTCTTAAACTCCTGCCGGTGAGTTCGAGGAACAGGTCTTCCAACGTCGGTCGGCGCACGTGCAAATTCTTGATCTCCGCCTGTCGGGATTTCGACAAATCGATCAAGCTGACCAGTGTGTTGTGCGGGTTCTTCGAGAAAAGCTCCACCTCTTCCCCTTTGGCCAATACTTTGGACACCGACGGCAACTGTCCCAACTCATTCGAATCGAACAACCCGTTTGCGCTGAACTCCAGACAGCTTTCGACATTGAGTTGCGCGATCAGTTCTCGCGGGGTCCCTTCGGCTATCTTGCGTCCGTGATCCATAATCGCGATGCGGTCACAAAGCCGTTCCGCCTCTTCCATGTAGTGGGTGGTCAGAATCACCGTTTTTTCGTCGGACTTCATTTTGGAAATAATGTCCCAGAGATTGCGACGCGCCTGCGGATCCAAACCGGTGGTCGGTTCATCCAGAAACACCACCGTCGGATCGTTCACCAGCGCCAACGCCAGAGCCAAGCGTTGCTGTTGGCCGCCGGACAAATCCTGATGATAGGTGTTCACCTTGTCCTCAAGCGCGACCAGTTTTAGCAGCTCTTCGGACGAACGGCGGTTTTTGTAATAACCGGCAAATAATTTCAGCGCTTCTCCAACTTTGATTTTGTTGTAGATGGACGTAGATTGCAGTTGCACGCCGATGACTTCGGTGACTTCCTTAAGCTGTTTCTGCACGTCATATCCGTCGATGGTGATGTTTCCGGTGTCCGGCTTCCGCAACCCCTCAATCATCTCCAGAGTGGTGGTTTTTCCGGCGCCATTCGGACCCAAGAGGCCAAATATCTCACCGCGGTAGGCCTTGAAGCTCAGCTCGTCGACCGCCTTGAGCGTACCGTAGGCTTTGCTGACGTTTATGACTTCGACGGTTGGTCGCACAGTTTCCATTTTACGATCCGGAGCGAGATTAACCTCCGCCTATCGACCCAATGAGGGAGCTTGGGAACGAGCACGAGCGATGAACGCCCGGGCTCGCCATCGCTTCCAAATTTGATTGCGTTCCCAAGAGCAATCTTGGGAACGATGATCAAGCGAGTTTGTATTTATCCCCCTCCTGCTGGCATTTATCCTCTTCGATTAATTTAATAAGCCCGGCACGCAAAGAGTGCTTGGCGAGAGGCCAGATGCGTTTGTCGACGTCGTCATAGACTTTTTTGACCAAAGCGCTGGTGGTTTGCGGTTGCTCGCTCAACGCATTGAGGAGTTTCTGCTCACGTTCCTGACGGTGTTTGATGTAATATCGAACCACCTCCTTGCCCTCACGAAGGGCTGGGCCGTGGCTCGGATACAGCGTGCCACTGGTAACGGACTCCAAAAGTTCCAATGAGCGCAGGTAGGTGGCCATGTGACCGCCAGGGGGACTAATAACAATGGTTGACACCGTGGAAATCATGTCGCCGGCGATAACGGCACCATACCGGTTCTCTTGAAAGGCCAAATGTCCTTCAGCATGTCCTGGTGTGTGATAAACCTTCAGCTTCCAACCCGGCTGTCCATCCGGACTCTGTCCCAAATCCAGCTCATCGCCATGTTGGAGATGCCCCTCAAATTCAAAATTTGGCAACTTTTCAGCGGTCTTCTCATGGACCCAAATGGGCAAATCGTAGCGATATTGACACTCACGCAACGCACCGATGTGGTCGGAGTGGTGATGCGTCAGCAAAATGCCTTTGAAACTTCGGCCTTCCGCCAGTTGGTTGTCCAGGTATTGCCACAATCGCTCTTGTTCACGGAGCAATGAAGGCGCCGGATCGACGATGTACAACTCGGATTCGCCCACGAGATAACAGTTCGTGTGCGTGGCTGGTGGCAGCGTTCGGGTTTTCAACGTGATCATTTGAACCCCCGGCGTGAAATACACCTGGTGGATGGTACCTCGCACGTATGAGTTCGCCAGCTCTCGAACAGGTTTGATGAACGTCTTAACCGAGCGTCCAATCAGCTCCTTAAGCATCATGATCATCGGAGGCACAATCAGCATGTCGCCTTTTTCCCAGAGATTCAGCGCCTCTTCTGCCTCGAAGAATTCTCCGCTCACCAGCTCTCCCGGCCAGATTTCGGGTGACTGACCCTCGGGAATTTGCACCCAATAAAATTGAGTGTTGTAACGCACTGGTGAAAACTCAGGGGTGATAATGTCACAAATCGGATGGAAATCGGCCGCATCAATGTCCCGGCCCTCTCTTTTAAGAATCTCTGAGAAATTGATCTCTCCGGCCAGAAGTTTCTTGCGATAGTCATCCGCCCTTTCTTTCGGAATGGGTGAGTTGTTTGCGGTCAGCAACACGCCCGTTTCCTCGAAAATTTCCCGGGCTGCTGTAACCAGATATTCTAGATTCTCTTTGGGAACTCGGGAGGCGTTTTTGATGTCCACCGCTTCCTCTTCTCCGTCAAGGGTGCCACCCGGGAACGCAAAATACCCGCCAAAGAACCTCAGTTTCGGATTGCGTTCAACCAGATAGACCTCGGTCGAATTCGCATCTCGAGTGAGCAGAAGACTAACCGCGTTTCGTTTAGCCATGATTTTCCAATTCCTCAGCTTTTTGCCGTAAAATCTCCAGAGTCAATTCAATCGTATCGAGATGGGTCCGGAACGCCAGGACCGCCAATCTGAGTGTGAACTTGCCATCGAGAATTGTGGATGACAGAAACACGCGGCCATCTTTGTGAATCTCCTCAACCAGACGCCGGTTAAACTCATCGGCATCGCCGCGGTTCGGGAGATAGCGATAGGTCACGACAGAAAGGTCTGGATAAGGCCCCACCTCAAATCCCTCGCTTTCTCGAATCTGCTCGTAGAAATAGCGTGCAAGCCAAAGTTTTTCTTCCAAAGCGGCCCGAAAGGGAGCCACTCCCAACAGTTTTAACGGCAACCACAATCGTAATCCGCGGAAGTGCTTGGTGAGTTCGGGAGACAAATCTGCCGGTGACAGTTCATCGCGTGTGGCCACGGTGTCCTGCAAATAGTTGGGCATGTAGTAATGAGCATCCAACAGCTTCTGACGGTCTTTCACCAAAACCGCACCTGAACCGTAGGGTAGGAACAGGCCCTTGTGCGGATCCATGACAATGGAATGGCTGGTATTCATCCCGCTCAGCAGCTTCTTGCCTTCGTCGCACAAAACGAAAAAAGCGCCATACGCACCGTCTAAATGGAACCAGAGTTGGTGCCGCTCGGCAATCTCGCCGATTTCCGAAAGAGGATCGATGGCGCCGGTGTCTGTGGTACCGGCAGAAGCGATGATCAACCACGGATGGAGTCCTGCCTGTTTGTCCGCTTTAATGGCTTCGTCGAGCGCATCGGCGCGCATGCGATATTTGTCATCCAGAGGCACGTAGCGTGTGATGCATTCCCTCAGCCCGGCAATGCGGATGGCCTTGTCCACGGAATGGTGCACCTGTTCGGACAGATAAATGACCGCCTTCTCGAAGTCCCTGGCTTTCAAGTTGTGCGCATCTCTGGCGGTCACCACGCCGATCAAGTTGGCGACGCTCCCTCCCGAAGTCAGATTGCCGGCCGAATCGGCAGGGTAACCCACGACGTTCGCCATCCACGCCAGCAATGTGTTTTCCATGCGCACCGCGCCCGGACCGGCGAAAAATATTCCGGCGAATCGGTTGGTGATGTCCGCCAGAAAATCCCCAAATGCCGAGTGCACGAGCCCCCCACCAGGAATGTAGCCCAGGTGCCCCCCGGACGCCGGATTGAGACCGGGATGGTCTACATTTTTCTTCAGCAGAGCCAACGCTTCGTCCATGTTGATGGGTCTTTCCGAAATTGGCGAATCATACAGCCCCATGCCTTTGTCCTCAGTCACCACGTAGGTGGGCAAATCATAAACCTGATCGAGAAAGGTCTCGGCATATTTTTTTACTTTTTGAAAAAGCGCATCGCGAGTTTGAGCATCCGGCTCCAATTGCCGCGCAACGTTTTCCAATTGTTTAATTCGATCTAACATTTAAACGCTCATTAATCCGACTTATCATCGATCTCCAAACCCCAAGTTACGAATCTAATATTAAAGATCAAAGATTTGATCGGAGAAATTCGTAAAACCTCAGTTACGGTGGAGGCCTGTCATTTCGATCTGATTTACTTCCTTAAGAATAAAATTAAAGTCAAGAAAATCAGGTGAGAAATCTGGTATTGTGCAGATTCAGATTTCTTTACTCCGTTCGAAATGACGACACAAAACCTCGGTGTATCTGAGGTTTTACGGAAATTCTTTCAAACTTAGATGAAGGGATTAACAGAACTGTAAACGTGCTTCACAACAGTTTGGGGGCGCAAGCCTTGCTTGTGCCTTCTCCCGAAGCTTCAGGATCGAGTGACAGGACCAGACACCGACATTGCGAGTCCTCTGTTCCTTAGCGGAAACATGACAATAGCCGTCAAATCTCGCAACAAGCAAAGATTGGTACACCTCTTGCATTTGAATGCACCGACCAAACTTTGAATTCCAAATAAACTTTCACTCGACAAAGACGAAAAACATAAACCGAAGGCCACCATGTTAAGAATATCTGCCTTTTCAACTTTTTTCTTTCTTCTATTAGGCACCCCGCTAACCGCACAGCCCATTTGGGTGGACACAGGCACGAACAACTTCGTGGCTCTCGAAATTCTCAAGCCCAACTTCAGCAGCAGGGCCAACACGACGTTCGCGACTTCGACGATCTTTTTGTCGGGTCGGTTTCGGACCTCAGACAACGCCTTTTTCGTGGGAGAATTGCCTTTTGCACATCGCGGCTTCGATAACGGCCCACGTATCGCCAATTCAGAAACGGCGGTTGGAAATCCCTACCTGGGAATGGAATTTCATCATCCCGATCGTAATACCTTCTGGGAAATTGGCATCCGACTCCCAATTGTGCCTGAGAACAACTCTTCGGCCAAAAGCTTAGGTCGAGACTCCGACTTTGATCGTTTCGAGGCCTTTCTTCACAACTTCGTGACCGTTCTTGGCAAAGTAAATTTTATGCCTGAGAGCTCGTCAAATTTGACGCCAAGAATTCGAGTGGGCCCGACAGTTCTTATTCCTATTGGGGAACCTGCTGAAACAGCCGATATCGAGCTGTTTTTGGACTACAGCGCTCAGGTTGGTTACAACGGCCAACGGTTCGGTTTCTTAGCCGGACTGACAGGACGTTTGTTCGTGTCAGAAGACGAACTGGATTTTAGCGAACGCACGTTCCATCACCTGGGAATCGCTGCAAACGTAGCGTTCGATAACGTCCGGCCCGGGATTCATCTTCGATTGCCGTTAGATGAATTTATAACCGATCGAGTTGATTTTATCTTCGGGGTCAATTTGGCGGTTCAGCTTCCCTGACACTGTGTTTGCTCGATCTTGGGTAAATGGCTGTATAGGTATTAAATGATCCTAATGAACTTGTACGTACTCCCTCATTCGGCATGAAAGCAAGACTTTCTAAAACCTGGCTGCGTGTTTTCGGCTTGGTAATCGGGTTGGGCAGCTTCGGTCTGGCGCTTTCTCCCATCCCTTTACAAGAGCTTAGGGAGGTGATGCTCGAAAGCGCTGACACGCATCTCCTCATGTGTACTGCTGCCTGGATAGTGAGCATTTTTTTCCAGACCTGGCGCTGGCAAATGATGCTGCAGTGGCAAAAACCCGTGGCGTTTCATACCACCCTGAGACTCTTCATTCTGAACCGCATAACCAATTTGCTGTTTCCATTTCGTGCCGGAGAAGGGGTGCGAGTCGTCGCGGCAAAGCAACAATTGAACATCAACGCCCCCTATCTCGTCGCCTCGGTCATCAACGAACGAATTCTCAACATCGTGTTCCTGGCTCTAATCGCCTTTACCTTGACTTTCTACCTGGCGGATTTGCGAAAATATCAGGCCGCACTGTTGGTGATCATTTTGGCAGCAACTTGCGTGTCGGTCTTGTTCGTTTGGCAGCGACAAAAAAAGTTGAAAAATGGAAAAGTCAATTCTGTACGCTCGCACGAATTCCGAGGACACAAAAGTCGCCTTCAGAGTTTTTGGCATAAATTCGTCCAGGGGATGTCTATCTTCAAATCGCCGTCTGTGCTTATGGGAAGCCTGCTGACGTCACTGGCCTCCTGGTTCTGCGTTTGGTTCGGGGTATTCATTTTGTCACAAAATTTAAATCCCACACAACCGATTATTTGCGCCATGGCGGTGCTACTGTTCATGAATGTGGTCTCCCTGGTTCATCTCACTCCCTCCAACATCGGTCCCTTTCAGTGGGGGTGCATTCTCGCCTTTTCTTACTTTGGCGTCAATCAAACCGAAGCCGTCGGATTTAGCCTGGTTCTGCAAGCCGTCCGAATCGGTGCCGCTTTTTTAGTTGGAATCTATGCCAACCTGCAGAGCTCCTTGTCCTTCAATTTTGGACGTCAACGTCGGCTTCTGGAAGTCTCGTCGGAAAATACGGGATGATTTCACGGCTTCGCGCTTTTGGAACACCCCCGGTTCTGACATCCTGTAAGCATCTTTTTGGCGTGTAACATGCATTCAAGGCTCTATTCAAAAACTCGATTGCTGCATCGAACGGTCTGATTTAAGGCTAATCAGATTTCTCCCCTGAAGCGGCCGTTTAAAGGCTCTGAGTGATTGGACAGGCTGTTCATCGTGAACGGAAAATCAACCCGGATAGATGTCCCAATCCAATCTCGATCCAGTGGGATTGACATCCCGGTACATTTCCCATTCAGCATACATGTACTGAATGATCCGATGTACTGTTTTAGGCAAGCATTCAAAAAGCTCTCGACATGTCGCCAAAGTTGGGATTTGTGAACCTGGCCTTTCTGCCCGAGCATTTAACAACTCTTTTGTTCATCCAATTCACACGAGGTGTAAACCTACTTTACAACTACAATTTTAATATTATCATAATCTTGGCCTATTTTCCGAAGGACGATGCTCAATCCAAAATTCAATACCTCAGCGCGGCCCGCTAATAATGACGTCGAACGTTGAAACCTAATTGTATTATTTACAGTAGCTTAACCTCGTGCGAAACATTTTGGTATGTCGATTGCCGGATTAATGGTAAAAACCACTGAAGGAGAAAAAACAACATGAAAATTGTAATCTGCCTTATTGCTGCTTTAATTATTTCGGGTGCGGCTGTATCCAAAGCTCCGTCTCAGGAAGCGGTTGTATTGAGCAAAGAAATTGGGCCGGTCATCGATGGGCAGGAGAACGATCGATTCCACATTATCAATCAGGACATCGGACTCATTGGGGCCAAAATCTACTCCCGAGACAAAACGCGGTGGGTGCTCCACTTGATCGGGAAGAAAGACGGCCTACCCTGGATGTTGGTCAAAAATCTAAGTGAAGTCCGCAAAAGGAAACTTCAAACACGCATCAAGAATGGAATCAGAAAAGCTAAGCAGGGCAATTATCCTCATTTCTCAAGACCGGTCATAACCATCAAATTGCCGCAAGAGTTCTATACCGGAAGCCCCATCAAATTAACGCTGGAAGATAATACCCAGCTTCTCGGCCAGATTACGAATTGTACCCCGGATACCATTGAATTCAAGACCATCAGTGAAATCAAAATGGACATCCCGGAACACAAAATCATCGAGGCTAACTGGCCAAGAGGCAACATCGTCGACGGAGAGTTTCGAAGATATGATCCCAATTACGTCCGTCTGTTTTTCGGTCCCACCGGGCGAACCCTGCGGCAAGGCGAAGTAAATTTTTCTGACTTTTACATATTCTTCCCGACTCTGTCTGTAGGGATGACGGATTTCTTTATGCTCGGCGGAGGCATCTCTTTATTACCGGGAGTAGACAGTCAACTTCTTTACATTTCTCCTAAACTGCGGGTTCTGCATGACGACGATATCGACCTGGCGACCGGGCTGCTCTACATGGGCGTCCCTGATCAAGGGGACCTTAGCGCAGCCTATGTGGCCCTCACTCATGGTACTCCGCTAAGCGGGTTCACCCTGGGTTTGGGATTACCCATCGACAATGATGACACGGACGTGGATTTTGGATTCTTATTTGGCGGCGAGGTTCAGGTGTCCAATAGCGCCAAACTCATCACCGAAAACTGGCTGCTTACCGGTGGAGATGATGAATCCCTTTTATTGGTTTCGGGAGGCGTTCGATTCATTGGCGAAAGTCTGACAGTCGGATTTGGCCTGGCAACGTCCCCGGAAGCATTTGATGAGGATGTTGGATTTCCGTTTTTACCGTGGCTGGACTTTTCGTTGAGTATGGCAAAATGATGAACGAAACAAAATTGTCAAGAGGTTCAAAGATTACGAAGAGAAAGGAAATGAATAAAATGAAAAAACTTATAGTTTCCCAGCTTCTGTTTTTGACATTAACGGGTTGCAGTAGTTGGCACGCCGTGCAAAAAGCCGATGTCGAGCAAGCCACTTACGACCAATCTCGTTTCAACATTACGCTCAAAGATGGCCGCTCTTACGAAACCTCGCATTACGTCCTAAGTCAGGATTCGTTGCTCATTCTCGCAGAGACGCCTTCAGCAGTGCAGAGAAATGCCGTTCCTCTTGACCAGATTGCGAGCATTAGAAAAGAAGAAAAAATGAGTCCGCTGAAATCTGCGTTGATCAAAATAGGAAGTGCGTTGGGCATCTTTGCCATTCTTGGTCTGGCGCAAGGTGCCAGCGGCTCATGAGAAACCGATTTTGGAGAAGTCACCCAAATGTGTCTTCGAATTCTTCTGCTCTTATTCACACTTACTGCCTTTGGATGCAGCCATTGGCGTTTCGTAGAACCCGCCCGTTTTGAGGAAATCAATGATGACACGCCGCTGATTCGGATTGTGAAACCGGACGGCTCAGTGATCGAGTCCCGAAATTATCGGATCACGGCCGATTCCCTGTTTATTTTTTCCGGAAAAACCCTATTTTACGGAGGCCATAAAACGGCTATTTCACTTGATGAAGTTGCAAAGGTTGAGAAACTTGAACCTAATTACGTAAACAGCGCTTTATTGGCAGTGGCTGCTGTGATCGGCATGTACGCACTGATAAGTTACGGAAACGGTTTGCAGGACGCCTTCTCAGGCCTGGGTCACTAACCTACCTCGGCTGAACAATAAATGGCCTTCTTTGCCATTTCCTACCCCGCAAAACGCACGGATACATAAACCGGCTGCAATTGGTTGATTAGAAACACAATAAACAAAACTCCGTGATACACCGGGTGCTCTGCGACTCCGTGTTTAAAAAAACTTTGCCGAAAGAGCGCCAAATTTAACTTCTAACAGAGTAAAGGATATTCACGCTCCGGTTGTGAATGAGCTTCTCGCTACGGGATGAGTCGTCATCATTATATCCATTCATAAGCATGTTTATTTTGATAGACTTAAGTCAATTCCAAAAAGCCTCTCTGTCGCTGGTATGGTACTTGCCTTAAATAGATTAGAAATGGTTGAGGTAGACTTCGAATACTCGTGTAAAATGAAATCACGGAGAATTCCAATGTACAAACAATTTCTCATGTTTCTCTGTCTGTGTACACTCATAGCTTCGGAAGCGGAAGCACAAACTCCAGAATCCAATTACAGAATCAAGGTTATCACCACTATCATCAAGGACGTCAAACGCGGGGCACGTCTACGTATAAAGGATTCGGCTTCCAACATGATTGAAGGGAAGTTTATCGAAAGAAAACGAGATGAGATCCTCATTAGAAAAGACCAAACGAACCGGGCTGTCTCTCTCGACAGCATTCAAGCAATTTGGATCCAAAGAAGTGCGACCGGTAGCGGAGCCAAGGTTGGCGCGATTGCAGTAGGCATTATGGGTACCCTCTCAGGTTTGGCCGTGCATGGATTGTGTCAGGGTTTGGATGAGTCTGAAGATCCTGAAGGCTGCCCGGAATTCATTGCAGCCGGTGCATTTCTGGGTGCAACCGGGGGCGCACTCATTGGCGCAGGCATTGGTTCCCTGGCCAGAAACTGGCATCAGATCTATCCACAGTGACTTTGGAGGAGTGCAAGATATGAAAAAGATTCTGTTTGGGCGAATGCTCGTTCTTATCTTCTGCATCTCAGCCACGACATTGCTGGCTGATGAAAAAAAGAATGGTCAACTGGGATTCGATGTCGGACGAATCTATTCCTTCTCCGTCTCCTATGCGCACAGAATCGCCGGTTCGGACTTCTTTCTCGGAGTCGGTATCGGCGGCGCCTGGGAAGAAAACAACCACACATTTAACAAAAATATCTGGAATGTTTTCCACGGTGAATTCTTTGCCAGGTATGAACCACTCGAATTCATTCATATGGACCTGGGTGCAAGCCTTTTGGGTTTTTCTCCCCATGACGATGATGATCGCCGCGGGGATTTTAAGGGCGGGTATGTCAGTCTTATGTTCGGATATCGTTACATCTTCTTTGGCCTCAACCTGAGAATTGGCGAAGCCACAGATTATCGGGGATCCGAATTCGGCACAATAACCAGTCCTGTGGCACGAATTCGAATCCCGTTGTGATTAAATTATTCGCTTTGAATGATGGAGGTTACGCAATGAAAACGCCTAGCAATATCGCCTTTGTTGTTACTCTCCTTCTGATCTCATTCAGTTATGCTCTCGGACAAGAAGAGGAGCGAGTTAAAGTCGGCGATCGTGTCCGTGTATTGACGCCTGTTTCGGTCATATCTTCAAGAGGAGGAGAGAAACATGAAAACAGTTGGTTCGAGGGGACTCTTGACTCGTTGGATGCTGACGCTCTCATTCTCAAGCTCGAGGATCAAAACGCTCGGTTGGTGGTTCCACTGGCTTCTTTGAAGAGGCTCGAGGTGTGCCGGGACTGTAAGTCTCGAACGCCTGCCGGTGCCAGTCTTGGATTTCTTGGGGGGGCAATCGCCGGTGC
>JAABYK010000520.1 GCA_011775825.1 Candidatus Zhuqueibacterota bacterium
CAGGCATTACCCTTGAGGCGGGAAAAATCTACACGGTTTTCGCCAAAGGGTTTTTGGGGGGCAATGGTGCACAGGCCTTAGGTGCCGAGATCATTTTAAACAAGTAAGAACATCAAATTGTCCGGCCCGGTAGCCTGGGCCGGACATCAAATTTAGAATTTGGCAATTAGAGGAATTATCATGGATAAAGAGACACTCGTCAAAAACCTCAATACAGATCTGGCCGGAGAATTGGGGGCCATCATCCAATATTTGACCTACGCAGCCAAGGCAACCGGACCTTACCGTCCGCAATTGGCCCAATTCTTTTTGCAAGAGATAGCAGACGAGCAGCGACACGCTCAGTTTTTAGCTAACAAAATTGTGGCACTGGGCGGAGACCCTACTACCCAACCACGGCCGGTTCCGGATGCTTCCAGCAATCGGGAAATGTTGGAGGCGGTGTTGGCTGCAGAACGCCAGGCCACAAAAGACTACACCGAACGCTCCAGACAGGCAGAGGAATTTGGCGACAAAGGCCTGGCCGTCCAATTGGATGACATGGTCAAAGATGAGTCCAATCACTCGGAAGAGAGTGAGCGGATTCTCAAAGATTGGCCGCTTTAATATGAAACAAAGTAGCTAGTACTTTTTTGAACGAAAACGTTGTTCTTGTCAGATATGATTTGGTATCTAGAAGGAACACGTTCGCATCAAAGATTTGGCAGCAGGTATGAATTGCTATTTCAACTGTTCAGCAAAAGGCGAGGAGATACTCAATGTCCGCAAAACAAAATGAAATGACATCCGCAAGCAACAGTTTGCGAAATTATCTTGATGAGATAGCCAAAATCCCGGCACTGACCCGCGCCGAAGAATTGACCTTGATTCCGGCAGCGCAAGCCGGCGACCAAAACGCATATGACAAGGTCATCCTTGCCAATCTGCGCTTTGTTGTCAGCATCGCCAGAGAGTATGAAAACAAAGGCATGCCGTTGGGCGATCTCATCTGCGAAGGCAACCTTGGCCTGTTTAGTGCTATGGAGGCTTTCGACTGCAGTCGGGGTATTAAGTTTATCACGTACGCCAAGTGGTGGATTCGACAATCGGTCATTTACGCTTTGATTTATAAGAATCATCTGGTGCGAATTCCTCAAAGTCAGCTACGCAAAGTGAACAAAACCCGAAAGGCTGTTGCGGCGCTTGAGAAGAAGTTAAATCGCCGCGCAACGGAAGCCGAGATTCGCGACCTCGACGACTTTGATGATGGCTCGGAGATGGCTCTGAAAAGATATCTGGTGCATCGGAAATCTTTGGATGCTCCTCTGGACCACGATAGCCCCGATCGGTTCATCGACACACTTCCTAATAAGGAACCGACGCCGGATAATGCCGTCGACGCGGAATCTCTGAAACTGGATCTGAAATTAGCCATGGGAGTTCTGAAGAAACGAGAGATAAAAATCTTGAGACTGCTTTTCGGCTTAGAAACCGGACGTCCTTCTACCCTCGGGGAAGTTGCCAAACAATATGACATTTCGAAGGAACGAGTCAGACAGATCAAGAATGAAGCGTTAGAGAAGTTGCGAGAATCACCGGAGACAAAAAGCGCGCTAATGAATTATCTAGATTGACCAAGCATCATGCTCGAGCCCTGCTGAGGCGGTTCCCTTCAACGCCACGTTCAGCAACTCGGCAGGGCTCTTTGATTTGAAATATCGAATCGTTGAAAGAATGGGATGGAGAAATGAGGCACCCAGTCGTAAACAAACAAGATACTAGACACGAAAGCTTTGAAAACCTTGCGCTTCCGATGATGGATGAGCTATACGGCTATGCCCTCAGGATGTCCAAAAATCCGACTGATGCCGAGGACTTAGTCCAAGAGACCTACTTGCGTGCGTACCGTTTCTTTGATAGTTTCGAAATCGGTACAAATTTTCGGGCCTGGATATTTCGCATCTTGCACAACAACTTCATTGACGTTTTTAAAAGAAAGAAAAGGGAAGACGCAAGCGTAGAACTGGAATCTAATTCGCCGGATGTCGCTCATAAGTCACAAAACCCGGCTATCTCAAATATGCGCACCCTACAACTGGATTACACAGAAATCTTTGACGATGCCATTACCAGGGCTTTGGACAAACTCCCGACAGACTATCGCCTGGTTGTCTTGCTGTCTGACGTGAATGGCCTGAAATACAAGGAAATCGCCAATATCATCCGTCGTCCTATCGGTACGGTGATGTCTCGGCTCAGTCGAGCGCGTAAAATGTTGGCCAAATCTTTGAAACCATCTGCCAGGGAGTATGGTATATTACGCAACACACGAGTTCGCCAAACCCTTTGAGGAAATTGCACATTATGCAATCACATCGAATCAAGCCCAAAAAGGGACAGGAGTCTGTTTGGGATTATCCTCGACCGCCTCGTTTGGAAGATTGCCACAAGCACATTCAGGTTGTCTTTAACGGCATCACCATTGCGGATACACATCGGGCAAAGCGAGTTTTGGAAACCAGCCACCCGCCGGTTTATTACATTCCTCCGGAAGACATTCAAATGGAATATTTGATGAAAACGCCTGGCGGGTCCGTGTGTGAGTGGAAAGGCATCGCGCAGTATTACTCACTCGTGGTGGATAACAAGAGAGCTGACAAGGCCGCCTGGTATTATTCGGATCCGACGTCCGCATTTCAGCCGATTCGGAATTACGTGGCCTTTTACGCCGAACGAGTGGATGCTTGTTACATTGACGGCGAGCGGGTGACGCCTCAGCCCGGTAGTTTTTACGGAGGGTGGATCACGAGGGAGATCGTGGGTCCGTTTAAGGGAAAGCCCGGTTCATGGGGATGGTAAGCGAGGTGAATCTATTCTGTTTCAGCCTGCTTATCGGCTTGTCTTTCCTACTGAGCTGTTCAGGTGTTGATGCTTCAAAGGAAAGCCTCGATTTGCCTGCCCATCATACCCCGGATGGCTTTCGGAATCCCTACAACAGGGCTGACCGCGGATTTGGTGAATTTCTGCTTTGGCAGCTTGGGCGAGGCCCGGATGAGCCACAGCCCATTCCGCCCGAACGCATTCCAGAATATCAGCCTAAAATTGTCCAACCAGACATTGAAGTTCTCAAGAAGCCTGATTTTGCCAAAATCCAAATCACCTGGATCGGTCACGCGAGCTTTCTGGTGCAAGTGGCAGGCGTGAACGTTTTGACCGATCCCATTTTCAGTGAACGCTGCTCACCTTTTTCGTTTGTCGGTCCCAAACGCTTTGCCCCGCCTGGCATCAAGTTTGAGGACCTGCCCAAGATTCACACTGTGGTCATCAGCCATAATCACTACGATCATTTGGATGAAGCCACCATCGAACGACTCGGAAACGAGTCACGATTTTTTGTGCCCCTCGGCCTTGCGGAATGGTTTCGGGATCGCGGAATCACAAATGTCGTGGAATTGGACTGGTGGCAATCCGCTTCGTTTTCCGATCTCAATTTCCACTGTGTTCCAGCGCAACATTTCTCTGGCCGAACGCCCTTCGACCGAAATGCAACGCTCTGGGCTGGCTGGGTGATCGAAAGTAAAATTGGGAACATATTTTTTGCAGGCGACACCGGCTACTCGCCGCACTTTCAGGAAATTGGCGCGCGATTTCAACCCATCAAAGTTACAATGATTCCCATCGGTGCTTACTCGCCCCGCTGGTTTATGGGACCGGTACACGTCAACCCGCCGGAAGCCGTTCGGGTTCACCAAGACGTCCGCTCACAGCTCTCCATCGGCATGCACTGGGGTACGTTCAAGCTGTCCGATGAACCTCCGGCAGAAGCGCCCATCTATCTGCAGGAGGCTCTGGAAAAAGCAGGGGTGGACAGCGAATCCTTTATCGTGATGAAATTTGGCGAGACACGAATATTGGATTGATGAGGGAGCCGAAAATTAAGATCTCTCAAGTCAGAAATTTTATGGGACGATGAACGATCCCCTCTAAGACTACTTGGCAAGAATTTGTCCCATCATCCGATAGTAATGCTCCTCGTCTCTGACCGTGTATTTGAGGCGGGAGATGCCAACTGCAATCCCAAAACACAGTCAAAGGCTGTGTTCGATCTTGTTTATGGAAACTACGCCTATTAATGCAACGAACTACTACAAAGGACCCCGTAACGACAGCCAACTCTCGACTGCTCTATCCAAAGCTATCTTAAACCAGGGCGTGTAACGTCGTGGGGATTCCTGCAAATCTTTTCTTAACGAGGGCACGGCCAACCAGCGATAATCCATGACTTCTTCGGGATTTGGAATCACCTCCCCGTCGTAACCTCCGACAAATACGTGATCCAATTCGTGCTCGACAAGTCCTTGCTCCATTTTGGCTTTATAAATAAAATCAAAGGCTTTCCAGAGTTTGCAGACAATGCCCATTTCCTCGCGGAGACGTCTGTGGGCAGCTTCTTCGTTTGGTTCAGAAGGTCTCGGATGACTGCAACAGGTGTTGCTCCACAGACCGCCGGAATGATATTTAGCGAAAGCGCGTCGCTGTAGCAGCAATTCATCTCTGGAGTTAAATACGAAAATTGAAAACGCGCGGTGGAGTTTAGCCTCGCGATGGGCTTTCAGTTTTTTCTCGACACCAATCTGTCTGTCCGACTCATCCACCAAGATTACTCGTTCATCGATAAAGTTGTCGTTGTTGGTGCTCATCTTCCACTCTTGTTAGCGTTCACTCTCCCCTCTATTTCCAACCCGGACGAAACCAAGAACTTTACTAAACTTTGGAAGTTTAGTAAAGTTTCGCCACATCACCAAAACAATCAGGGAATGAAAGACAGCACAATCGCGCCTCTCAGACTCCAGGCAATGGTCCGGATCCAATTTGTGGCAACCAATTTCTGATGAGCGGCGGAGTCGAACCTCAAAGACAAAACATTGTGTTGGGGAACTTGCAGAAGCGCGGTGGAAAACCAAATCACGATGAGCAGAGCCAGACCCACCCAAACTAATTCACCGCGGACGGCGATTCGTGGAGTCATCAAGATAATCAGAGCCGTGATTCCTTCCGTGAGCATGGCTGGCGCAACGACCCACGCGGTCAGCCTCTTATGCGCAGCCTCGTACTCGACAAATTCTGTAGCCGACACTCTTGCCATAAGCGGATAATGCACCACTTGAACAAACCAGATCAGTCCGACCATGAACAGTGTGGACGCTGCATGCACAAGAAATATCGTCTTGATTACCATTTTCTCCTCCCCGTCATTACCATAAACGCTTCTGCAAAAGATAATGCGAAACTATCCATTCCCGTCCGCCATGACACCGAAAAAGTTCGGAACAAGCAAGAAAAAAGACTCGCCATTGAACCCATTTTCGCTGGGCGTTGCTCCGGCCATAGATCCTTGTGAAAAGCGGCATCATTTCATGACGAGATCGCACGTGGTTCCGCAGCCAGGCTTCAAGAGTTTTGTGGTAGTGAATCCCATTAACTCGCCATCGACGGATAATTCGAACATCATCTTGAAAATAATGCAACAAGTCAACGGACGGCATCATGCCGCCGGTAAAGAAATTGCGAGCCATCCAATCGTCGGGACTGTGATCTTCAAAAAAATAAGCAAATTTTGTGTGACAAAAGATGTGTATGAAAAGCAGGGAGTCGTCTTTCATCCAGGAAGCGATTCTGGCCAGCAATTGTCGATAATTTCGCATATGCTCGAACATTTCAATGGAAAGTATCCGGTCAAACTTCATGTCCGTCTCAAAGTCGGCTATGTTTTTTGCGAGCACTCTCAAGTTTCGAATACCCAACCCAGCGCTACGGCCATCGATGAACTCTTTCTGGCTGGCCGAGTTTGAGATGGCTGTGATTTGACATGTGGGATACAACTTAGCGAGAAAGAGTGACAGCGAGCCCCAGCCGCATCCCAAATCAAGTATCTTCTGACCATCGGTAATCCGTGCCCGCTGACACGTCAACTTCAGCATGGCCTCTTCCGCTTCCTCGAGTGTTTCCACTCCGTTTGACCAATAACCGCAGCTATATTTTAGCCACTTGCCAAGTACTCTCCGGAAAAATTCGACCGGGACGTCATAATGCTGACGATTCGGCAAATTCGTATTAAGCACAATCGGACTTTGGTTCATTTCTTGGATGATCTTGGAGTGATAGGCTCCTTTCTTTCGATCATGTTTTTGGCGTTCGTCTCGCAATCGTGATGCAAGCAGACGTCGAATCCCTGTCCGAATGAGCCAATCCGGCAAGAGGTTTCTGTCAAGGAAAGACTGATACCATGGATCTTGACCCTGCTGCGAATTTGTCATGACTTCACTTGCGACGTCTCGGCTGACTTCTTTGGAAACCATGGCACAAACATGCTCGTGCTCCGCTGATATTCGCGATATGCTTCCCCTTTCGAGCGCAGAGACTGCTCTTCGGTCGCCGGAATTCCTGTGACCTTGAACAAAAAGTAGGACATGAGTAAGGGACTCACTAGCGCCGTGAGCCCAAATGGAGAAGGCAGTGCAAACACAAAGAAGGCAACCCAAATCAGCCATTCAAAGAAATAGTTGGGATGTCGAGAATATTTCCACAGGCCGACACGGCAAACCTTACCTTTGTTCGCCGGATTGGCTTTGAATTTCTGCAACTGTCGGTCGGCCAGCGATTCACCAAGTAAGGCGACTGCCCAGAGACCAAAACCGACAAATTCGAAAATAGAGAGATGAGGCTCGGGATTGACACACGCAAGCAGTAGGGGCAGCGCGAGCACCACGTTCAACACACCTTGAAAAAGAAAAAAGAACAGAAACCGCAAATCTACGTTTTTGCCGCGCCACTCTCTTCGAAGCTGCCGGTAGCGACCTTC
Source organism: Candidatus Zhuqueibacterota bacterium (assembly GCA_011775825.1). GTDB lineage: Bacteria > Zhuqueibacterota > Zhuqueibacteria > Oceanimicrobiales > Oceanimicrobiaceae > JAABYK01. The sequence continues at coordinate 6,842 of JAABYK010000520.1, forward strand.
CTCTTCGTGACCGACTACGCGTACAAACAAGTAACCGGTCAGGCGCAGACTCCAGAGGAGAGCCATGGCAGCAATCAGAAGCTTTCTGGTTTCGTAGCCACCGCCCATGAGATAGTAGATGATGGCGATCAGAGCAAAATTGCCTGCCCATCCAATATCGACAATGCCCGCATTCTTGATTCTCAAATGCACGAGCCACAGGACAAACATCACCAGGCTGACGCTCGCGAACGCCGTCGCAACCATGGCTGCAATCATCTTTAACGCTCCCTCCTAGAATTCATAAACGTTTTTCGTCGATTTAAAAAGTAATTTTCGTATGGCAGGAACAAGTACATAATATAAGGCCGCGATAATCAGCGGAGCGACTATCAACCAGACCACGGTGGCCCGCATGGTGGTATCCCAGAGAAATTGAATGGCGCCCCACACATCTGCCTGAATCATCGCCACCACTTGACTGGCGGAAAGTGGCAAGGGTTTTGCATTAAACAAGACCGCACCTGCCCGATAAAACGGGATCAACAGCAAAATCTGCAACGGATAGACCAGGTAGTTCACCAACTGAATGGCCGGCAGATTGAGACTGAGTGTGACGGCGGCGATGGTGCACAGTATCGTTGTCGAACCGAGCACGGGGAAGATGCCCAAAGTCACTCCGAAAGCAATGCTCAGCGCGATTTTTTCAGGTGTGATCCCCTGCTTGAGGAGCCGGACAATGGGCTTAATGATCTTCCTTTCCCAAACGGACCGCAGGTTCATGTGCTCCTTCTCAATAACAGAGCTTCGACGGACTCGCTCGGCTCCAATTTGAAGAGCTTCGCGAGCACGTAAATGGACATGGCAATATTCCCGAATGCCATAATCAGAACAAACCAGATGATTCGCGGGGCCAGGCTGCGTTCCTTGTAAACCACCCAGACATAAAATGTGATAAACCCGAAATAGGCATCGGCCAGGGTAGCCCGGAACCACGGATCCGGCCAGAGTTGACTGCCGGCCACAAACACCCCTCGATCCAGACTTGCCGTAGTCGTCACATAGAGCATAGCGGTAAGAATTCCAAGAAACAAAACGACGAGCACGTTTCTCATAATTGCCTGATATCCTGTTTTTATTCTGGATTCCATCACTATATAGTCATAAAAAATACGGAATTCAAGAGAAGTTCGGTCGATCTTTGAGAGATTTTAGTCAGCGGCACGCTCTGTAAAGATAAAGAAACTAAGGATCCTTTGGATATGTGATGGGAGGGTGATGTGATGAAAACAAGACAGGATCAAGAATTCTTCGGGATGACCCGCAATCCCACCGAGAATCACTTTCAATTCTACAAACAAGAGGTAGAATCCAAGCCAGATGGTGACTCCAAACCAGAGAATCCCTGGGTTCGACCGTTTAAGACAACCAAGGAACGCGTTCGGGAAGTCCGCAAGAGGAGAAGAAAAGTACGAGACTTCTTCGAAGAGTTCTCCTTGAAGAATCTGGGCGCCATGCTGAAGTGGACCTGGTCGTGGGTGAAACATCGGCTCAAACGGACGCACCGGTTTGTCGTCTATCCGGACAATGAATCCGACAATGGAATCTACCGAATGGATGCTGAATTTCGCATTTTACTGGCCTCGGATTGGGGCACGGCGACCCCGGATGCTATCGCCATCGGCGAGCGGATGGGAAGTCTCGAGCCGAAGGCAGATATCACCATACACCTGGGCGATGTTTACTACACCGGGGAGGAAGATGAATATCGAGATTATTTCTTCCCCTACTGGCCTTCTGGGCGTCATGTTGAGCATCCCATATTTCTCCTGAATGCCAATCACGAAATGTACTCCGGCGGCCACGGGTATTTCAACTATGCTATCCGACGTGCGGGTCAGAAAGCCAGCTATTTCTGTCTCGAGAACGATCATTGGCGCATCATCGGTCTCGACACAGGTTATCACTCGGTAAAAGCCGACAAACGGAGCGTGGATAAACAGGACGCCAGGTATGTCAAGCTTCCCAAAGCACTGGTGAAATGGCTGCGTGAGAAGGTTTTTACTGACCCCAATGACACGCGCGGAATTATCCTTTTGAGCCACCATCAGTGGTTTTGCTCGTTCGGGACGGAATATCACCGGCCGGCGCAGCAACTGCTCGAATGGATTCAATCGCCCGTCCTCTGGTTCTGGGGACATGAGCACGTGTTTGCCGCTTATGGTCTCACTGAAGAGGTCACGGACGCAAAAAGCAAGACGATTACCGGCATTCCCGTCTACGCCCGCTGCATCGGACACGGCGGCATGCCCGCTCAAATCGAACGCCTAGAAGAAAAACTTGAGGACAGGCAAAAACAGGGCCGAGTGCGGGATCTGATCCTCTGGGATAAACGGAGGTTCCGCAAAGTCAACGGGACAACGCTGGGATACAACGGTTTTGTCGATCTGCAGTTCAACGGAGATCGACTCCTCGCAAGCTATCACGACAACACGAAGGTACTCCTGGAAGAAGAGTGGCAAGCCACTCCTGCCGGTATTATTGGCAAAGTTTCATCCATTTCGGATGAATTAGAACCGGAGCCCGGGCGGACCATCAACGAGTTGTATGGGAGTAACGTCACTGTCGTGCACGAAGACACACAGATGTTCGCAAAACCAGGTTCGGAGAACGTGTCATGAAGTATCAAACTTTGTCAGGAATGGTTCTGCTATTGCTGCTGAATAAGTGCGGCACATTCAAACCCGTCGGGAGCAATTTAGCGGATGGGGCTCTGGAGAAAGTCCGCAGCGACGGACCGGCAACCATCAGCGCGATCGGCAAGGCCACGGAAACCACTTTGCGGGATAGCCTTCTCACCGAAGCATTAGAGGTAAGATTGAGCGAGGTAGTCTCCACAGCGACGGATTCCGTGACGCGTAGACTCGTGGCGATCCGCGATTCCCTTCTCGGAGAATATACCGCATTGTGGATCAAGAGCCTGCGCAATGAAGTGTTGGGCGAGGCAACAAAAGTACAGCTGGCGGCCATACGAGATGAGTTGCTCGGACCAAACACGCAAGAGCTGCTGGGCGGACTCGCTAATGGTTTGATCACGGATTCAACGCTTGCCGGCGTCGGCCACATTCGCGATGAGCTGTTGGGGCCGAACACCAGTAGCGCCATCGACTCCATCGTGTCCAGCGCCATTACAACCCTGGAAACCGGTTACAGGGAGAAATTGCAGCCTCTGGTGCGCGAAGAGGAGGGATTTCTGAAGGACAACATCACGGCTATTCTCTTGACCGCAGGCGGCGTCATCGCGGGTCTACTCGTCCTCGCGGGAGTCATTTTCATCAAGGGACGCAGAAATCGCAGAATCTCGGAGTTACTCACTTATCAGATTCATCAGATCCCGAACCAGGATTCGTACGATGAACTCACGCAGCGGATTCGTGCACAGGCTCAGGAAATCGGACTGGAACCGCATCTGCGTAAGCTGCTACAAGAACGAGGCATTCTGGGGACCGAGAGTTGGACACCATCCGGGAATGGCAAGGACGAAGGCGTCAAGGTTGGCGCTTAAAACTCTACGACAGAATCGGGTCTCCCTCATTTTGGGCCTGCGCTGACCTCCCACAACGCATCCCGTAAACCCGAAGACCGTTTGATGCGTCGACTCACTGCCGTTTGAAACACGGCCTCATTGCCCCAGATTTCAACTTTCCGTGCGGCACGGGTGATTCCGGTGTAAATCAATTCTCGGGTTAAGATGGGCGAATCCTTTTCAGGCAAAAGCAGCAAAACTCGTTCGAATTCGGAGCCTTGACTTTTATGAACGGTCATGGCATAAGCGGTTTCGTATTCTGGCAATCGGAACGGACGAAATTTCCTCAGCATCCCCCTGGGACCGGGGAAATGGGCTTTGAGATCGTGGTTGCTATCCGGATCGGGTAAAATGATGCCGACGTCGCCGTTGAAAAGCTTCAGATTGTAATCATTTTGGGTAATCAAAATCGGTTGCCCGGGATAGACCGTTTCCCGCTGCCCAATTCGCAGTTGTCGCTTGATGTAGCGTTCGATATGGCGATTTATGGCATGCACGCCCTGAGGACCTTCCTTGACTGCACACAAAATTCGGAAGCGTTCAAAACGTCGGAAGAGTTCTTGTGTTTCCTCACTGATTGTGTAGTCACGAAAGTCCTCTAAAATGGTTTTTAGAATATTTTCCGAGCCCAGGGAGTGCCATTCGATGTCCGCGAACTCATTTCCCGTCAGAAGTTCAAACGCGCGTTCGCCATCACCAAGATTGACCGCTCGACTCACTTCACCGATGCCTTTTTGCGACTCAAATCGGTAACTTCTCTGCAACTGAACGATGCAATCTCGTATGCCCGATTGTTTTTCTTCAACGGCTTCAATCTGCAATTTTTGTCCGTAGACGGTTTCCAGGTTAGTCATAAACTCCCTAGAGTAGGTATGAACTTGACCTGTGTCGCAAATATCCGCCAGCACGGCCCCGGCTTCCACGGAAGCCAATTGATTGTTGTCACCCAAAAGAATAAGCCGTGCGTCTGGCGGCAACGCCTGCACGAGCTTGGACATCAAGGCTAAGTCGACCATGGAGGCTTCATCCACAATCATGACATCCACTTCAAGAGGATGATCTTGGTTGTGGCGAAAATAGGGCGAATGGGGAATATAGCCGAGCAGTCGGTGAATGGTCGAAGCTTCTTCCGGAATAGCTTTCTTGATTTCATCAGAGTAACTCAGCTCTTTTTTGACCTGTTTGATGGACTCCTGAAGTCGGACGGCGGCTTTGCCAGTGGGCGCCGCAAGGATGATCCTTAAGCTTTCCGGGTTGAACTGCTCCAAAAACAGCGCCAGGATTTTGGCCACGGTGTAGGTTTTGCCGGTACCGGGTCCGCCGGTAATCACACAGAATTTCTTTAACATAGCCGTGATAGCTGCAATCCTTTGCCAGTCGATCCCTTGCTCATTTTCACCAAAGTAATCCGCTAAACTCCCTTGAAACGCCCCTGAGTCCGCAATTTCTTGAATGTCCCGCGTACGATGATTGATAAATTGCGCCAGTCGTTCCTGATATTCCCAGTAGCGATTCAAATATAGTCTATTCCTCGCATCGAGAACGAGCGGCTGAAAGTCACCCGGTTTCCCAACGACGGCGGCGGTTGATAAAACCGAGGTCATCTTTTCCACGGAGGGTATCGGCAACTCTTCAAAATCCTCGCCGAACTTTTCCTGCAAAAACTGCGGGTTTTCCAATTCTGACAAATCCAGGCAGACGTGTCCTGCTCTGTTTTGACTGCTCACCAAAGCGGCCGCCAAATACAACTCACCATCATCGCGGCCGGAGAGCCGCAGCATCAGCCGGGCAAAATGGATATCGAGTTGGGAGATGGTTTCGCTTGGTTGGAGGAGGGCTGGTTCTTTGAGCTTTTTCATATCAATGTTACTGATTTGGATAAAAAAAGGACATGGCAGGAAATCAGCTATTAAACCGCCAAGTCAAATGGTAAATCACTTATGTCACGTAGCCTTCTTCCGTCAATCAGCATATTTAGCATATCCATTTGACTCTCATCACGAATGTTTGAGATGGCAGTTCTAAGTTCATCCAAAGCAAAATGATAGACACAATCGATATCTCCTGTTCCTAATGCGAGACTAGCAATTCTTGTTGTGGTGGGTTCAGCGGTGACAGCCACAATGTGGGGAAGATGCCCCTTGCGGTTTCGGATTAAATTCAGCGCCTCCGTACGTGAACAATATAGTCTGAGCCCAAAGTCGTTGCTAACTCACGATTCCCTTTCACAACTTTCTCGATTTCTGCTAAGTCCTTGAATTGATCGAAGTTCGAGATGGTACATTGATCGAATAAATCCACTTCCCTGGCCGAATATGTTGTAATGAGCCGAAAGCTGCCTCTAGAAAGTCTTTCGTTATTTCTTGGAAAATCGTGCCCGCCTTTTGGCCGGAAATAGTACCATAAGCCGGTTCGTTGCACAATTGATTTACGATTCCCCATGCTATTCTTACACTGATTTTGCTATCGCCATCTGCGTTATTTGGGTAGTGACCTTTCCTTGAATCCTTTCTAACTCTGAGCAAATCTTTACAAATCTTGCGATGATACTCTTCACGTAATTTAGCGAGCTTCATGCGACCATCCAGTATCAGGCCTTATAAAAGGCAATTACATACTCCCCATGCCTCCTTTGTTGAATCTGTGAACTCGTATTAACAGTCGAGCCTGCCGGCAGCATCCGTTTATTCCTGTCCAATCTTCGAATGCCGATCTTGGGAACTTCGAAACCTATTGCCTGGCCTATCTCAGCCAAACAGTTTTGTGTTTGTGTGTCTATGCCACGCATGATAGAGTTTCCAACCACGACAATCGCTGCTTTGTTTGGTCTCAGTACTCGGTGCATTTCTTCTAATGTTCTCTTCATTTCGGAATAATATCTACACAAAACTTTCCCGCGCTTTTCATCTAAGTCCGAAAGCTCTGAAACAACCGTTGAAGTTGCACCAGGCAATTCTTCGAATTCCGTACTCGTTGTATCCTCACCGCCAATGTATTCTTTTCTTCTGAAACCGAGATCTTCAATCGAATATCCAAACCATATGAGTGAGAACTTGTGGGCGCGCATATAATCAATCGCGTTTGATGCATAAGGCGGTGAAGTGACGATCAAATCAACTGATGCATTTTCGAGAGGAAGGTTTTGAGCATCCCCAAATTTGATTTCGGGATCGAATTTTCCTGATGGGCTGCGGATCAAGCCATTAATGTTTTGGATGCAACGTTTTTCAAATTCGTCGATGGGAGAACGCAGCTTCTTTGTTAGAAAGTTCAGCCGTGGAGAATTATTTCTTTGTAACTCTTCACCCAAAATCACCATACCATGTTTATCAATTACAAGTTTAGCCTTATGGGGTCTGGTATGAGCAAGATCGAAAGCTAATGAGACGCCTCCTGATTTGGTGATAATGATAGCGGAAAACGCTAATTCAAAAAAGGTCCGAATCCGCTCATCTCGAATCTCTTCTATTTGCAAAAGCAGAGCCAAGAGTTCAAGCTGAGTTGGAATAGCAAACCAATAATCAATAAATTCCTTGCTCTTTGACTCCCAACGACGAGAAAGTTCCTTTTCTAAAAAATTCTTTTCATTCTCAACCTGATTTCTGGCTTTTTTAAGAATCAATTTACAGTACTGCATTAGTTCATTCGGTTTCGTACTCGTCGTTTTCACTTTTGCAATTTTGACTGCCAGCGGATCGATATCAAACCCAAGGGCGCGTCGGCCGGTCAAAAATGCCTCAAGCACAGTGGTTCCGGACCCCATCATTGGATCGAGCACTACATCCCCTTCTTGAGTTAGAGAAAGAATAAATTTCGAAGGAAGTTGCGGAGGAAATTTGGCCTGAAAAGAGTGAAAGTTATGAGTTGCGTAATTACCAGTATGGTTATGAAAATCCAAATCGTCGGTCAACAATTTAACGAGGAAGTCAGGATACGTCGCGTCCTCGACTGTCGTGTCGTCATCATAATCAAGGGAAAGTTGTCTTGAATAATGGGAGAAATCTAATTTTGACATTAGCTTTCCAATTAATACGCATCAAAATATATGGAACAAATATAGCATTTTAGCAAAGAATTGCAAAGACCATAATTAACCATTTGAACCATCATGAGTCGAGTTGAGAGTCGGGTTTCACTTGGTTGGAGGAGGATTGGCTTACCTACTTTTTCCATATTTGATGGCTAAAGTTACAACAAGACTTAATTCTCCGAGCTATCTCCGGACGTGCCCTTGATTAAAAGGGCAAGTCATCAACGTCATCCGTGTCGAAGGGATTCGGATCGATGTCAATGCCACGGCCACCTTGAGTTTTCCTGAATTCATCGAATTCTCTGTCCTCCTCTTCTTGTAGCTTCTTCAAGATTTGTAGCGACACCGGGCTTGGAGAAACGTATTTTTTGACCGAATCTATGAGAAACATCTTTTCGGCCTCTTCGTCCTCCGGCCAACATGAAGCATTACCGACTTCACACCAGGGCCGCTGGAAACAGCCCGGACAATATCCCGAACAACCGTCTAAATGCCAGAAACCCTCTGCAATGACATCGAATTCATCCTCAAGAGATTCGAGAAGGTATTCGTACAACAAGCGAGGCGGCACATCGTTAACAAGGTCAACCGCGACGTGTATCTCTGCAAGCATCTCGATTAGTTTTTCCAACTCCAGCAGGAGTTCATCGTCAGTCAATTCATCAGGAGGTGTGGGTATGAAACCTGGCGGTAATCGATCTTTGAGTCTCTTTCGGAGTGGCTTCCCTTGCATCCACAATTCGAAACGATGCCAGTCGTTGTCCGGTGAGATGCCTGGGTCGATCGGAGGAAAGTCGTAACCGGCCGCTTCCATTTCTTTACGATCGCGGCATTCGGAATACTTCTGAACCCAATCGAGCAGGTTCCTGAGAACGTTATTCTCACGCTGCAAATTATCTGGCGTCTCGCAAAATACCTGAGAAAGATCAAGATTTCGCATCTTGAACTCGTCTTTAAGAGACTGGTTTTCTAAAAACTCGTCGATATTGTCGTTCTTCATTTTTACGCTTTCGCCTTTCTATCACTTACATTGTGCGAGCTAAAAGTGAGCTTACAGTTTCTGGATAATATCAATATGTAATGATAGGAGAAACCGGCCAATATCTTGAACTAAGCTTTTAGTAAAGTAACAAAAAGTAAAAAAGTTCTTTTGTCAAAGCAAGGGAAAAGTTTGCGGTGGTAAAAGATAGTGATTTATCAAGACAGTCTTGCCGGACACTTTCAAGTCGTTCTCAGCACCCTTCTAACTCCAGGGTTGAAAAGACAATAAGATGATATGCAATCATCGAAAATAGAAGTCAACCTTCGATCTCTGGTTGGTGAGATTGATTATCAGGAAATACGATCTCCATCGGCAACCCTTCCTCATCCCATTCGGGTTCAGCGGGGAGACTCTTCAACTCACCAAGTTGACCCGTGGCAGCGACCGCGAGAACCAGTGCGTCGAGCACGTCGTCTGCGGCAACTTCACGGCGCGGATATTCGGATAGGGTTGAGTGCAAAAGTCGCTCGAAGCTCGGGTCAACCTTCCTTAACAAACGCATGCGCTCTCTATGACCTTGATATGATCGCTTTGGATGGGTCATTGGATGACCACTGGCGAGCGCCCAGAAGCACAATTCCGGATGAGCTTCCCGAAATTGAGCTCGAGCTTCTTTGTTCTCGCGCAGGAACAAATCAACTTCAGCCATCTTCCTGCAAATGTTCCAGGTTTGTTTCGAGAGCTTCTTGCC
>JAABYK010000627.1:0-24112 GCA_011775825.1 Candidatus Zhuqueibacterota bacterium
ACAAAAATGATGGTAACAAGAACAGGAAGTTATTCGGAGCCAAGGATTGCATCATGAGAAAGAATTTACAACATTTCGGCGGCGCGTGGACACAAGAAAAACTCCGTCTTTTGGAGAAATATTTAAAAGCGTATACGAAAATAATGAGCAACACTCAATACAAATTCGCATACAACTAGCGGAGCGGATAATATTAACACATCGCGACGCAAATGAATACCTGCGGGACATCTGCAAAAAGAATTGGAGCAAACATAGAGCTGTAGTCTTTCTTGACCCATTTGGCATGGAGGTGACATGGGAAACCATTGAGGCAATCGCCAAAACCCAAGCGATTGATCTTTGGCTGCTTTTCCCCCTCGGTCAGGCGATAAATCGTCTGCTACGACGGGATGGCGAGATCAATGCAGCAATCAAACGAAGGCTCGACGATTGTTTTGGTACCGATTCCTGGTATGATCATTTTTACAAAATTCATCAAGAGAATACTCTTTTCGGAAACCACTCCAGAATTAGGGAAAACCGCTAACTTCGATTCGATTTCGGACTATTTTATCCACAGGCTGCGATCTATTTTTGCAGACGTTTCAATGAATCCTCGATCTCTGTACAACTCAAAGAAAACACCTCTTTTTCTGCTCTGTTTCGCAGCGGGCAACAAGAAAGGTGCTCCAACCGCGATCAAAATAGCCGATCACATTTTAAAGAAACTATCATGGCCTTTAAATCAAACATAGAATGGACTGAGACAACGTGGAACCCGTTGACAGGGTGTACCAAGGTCAGCACGGGCTGTAAATTCTGCTACGCTGAGAGGATGGCATATAGGTTAAAAGCGATGGGGCAGAAGAATTATCAGAATGGCTTTACCCTCACACTTCACGAGCATGTCCTACAATATCCACTAAACTGGAAGAAGCCTCAAGTGATTTTCGTGAATTCAATGAGCGATTTATTTCACGAGCAGGTGCCTTTTGTGTTTATTGAGAAAGTGTTCAAAATTATGAAAGCAGCCCATTGGCATAGATTTCAGGTCTTAACCAAGCGCGCAAAACGTCTGGCTCAATTACATGACAAATTGGAATGGCCATTAAACGTTTGGATGGGGGTAAGCGTTGAGGATCAAGATTTTGTAGAGCGAATTGACAGGCTACGCGAAACGAATGCTGAGACCAAGTTTTTATCACTTGAACCTCTTTTGGGTCCCCTACCCAACTTAACACTAAACGGTATTGATTGGGTAATCGTAGGAGGGGAATCAGGACCTGGTGCGCGCAAGATGAGGGAAGAGTGGGTTCTTGATATTCTTAATCAATGCAAAGACGCGAAGGTGCCGTTTTTTTTCAAACAATGGGGTGGCGTCTTTAAGAAGCGTATTGGTCGAACTCTTGAAAATCGAGTTTGGAATCAAGTGCCTGACTTTCAATTAAATCAACAAGCCCCCTAAACCCATGCTGCGGAATCATTCAAAGACCCACCGGATGGCTTGACGATTCGCGTTTTGAAGATTCCCCTATACCACATCTGAGATCAACTCTTTGCTCCAGAATAAACCTCTTTTTCCGCACGCACTCAGGCAAGTTGAGGCCCTTTCCGAAAACACATTCTTCAATCNNATCTGAGATCAACTCTCTGCTACAGAATAAACCTCTCTTTTCAGCACGCACTCAGGGAAGTAGAGAGCCTTTTCGAAAGAACATTCTTCAATCGTTAATCATTGACATTAGATTACATTATTTGTATATTTGCGTTTCAAATTTTTAAAAATTGGCGACATGCGCTGTGGAGATATGATGCGTCAAGAAATACCAAAAGTTTACGATCCCAAAAATGTTGAAGATCGGCTGTACGAGTTCTGGGTGCAGAATAACTACTTTCACGCGGAGGTCAATCCCGAGAGACAGCCTTACACCATCGTCATTCCCCCACCGAATGTGACCGACGTTTTGCATATGGGCCATGCTTACAACAACACGTTTCAAGATATCATCATCCGATTTCAGCGCATGCAGGACAAAGAAGCGCTCTGGTTTCCAGGGACGGACCATGCGGGCATCGCCACGCAAAATGTTGTGGAGAGATTTCTCAAAAAAGAAAAAAATCAAACCCGTCACCAAGTCGGCCGTGAAAAATTCGTTGAGTTTGTTTGGCAGTGGCGAGAAGAGCGCGGCAGGACAATTATCGAACAGCTAAAGAAAATGGGGTTTTCCTGCGATTGGCAGCGTGAGCGGTTTACCATGGATGAGGGAATGTCACGCGCTGTGTTGGAAGTATTCGTCCGGTTATACAACAAAGGCCTAATTCACCGCAACAAATATATCATAAATTGGTGTCCTCGTTGCCAAACGGCTCTTTCCGATGAGGAAGTGGAACATCAAAATCACGATGGCAATCTCTGGTACATTAATTATCCAATCTCGGGCACCACGCAAACGATTACTGTGGCCACGACACGACCCGAGACCATGTTAGGTGATGTGGCCGTGGCGGTCCATCCGCAGGATGATCGTTTCAAAGATTTGGTGGGACGAATCGCAACCTTGCCGATTTTGGGCAGAGACTTGCAGATCATAGCGGATGACACGGTGGATATGGAGTTTGGAACCGGGGCAGTCAAGGTCACGCCCGCACATGATCCCAATGACTTTGTTATCGGACAGCGTCACAATCTTGAGCCGATCAACGTTTTGAATGAAGACGCCTCTCTGAATGAAAATGCCGGCAAGTACGCCGGAATGGATCGCTTGCAAACACGAAAACGACTGGTACAGGATTTGAAAAAGGGTGGATTCCTCGAAAGAATTGAAGACCACAGGCATTCCATCGGTCACTGCTACCGGTGCAACACAATCGTGGAGCCGTACCTTTCCGAGCAGTGGTTTGTGAAAATAAAACCGTTGGCCGAGCCCGCCCTGGAAGCTGTGCGCGAAGGGAAAATCAAATTTCATCCTGCGCGTTGGACAAAGGTGTTCATCAACTGGCTTGAAAACATCCATGACTGGTGCATCAGCCGTCAGCTTTGGTGGGGCCATCGGATTCCCATCTACTATTGCCAGAATTGTGATGCGGTTGTGGCATCCATTGACCCGCCGACGACTTGCGAGAAATGCAATCACCCCGAATTCAAGCAAGATCCGGATGTCTTAGATACGTGGTTTTCATCGCAGTTGTGGCCATTCGCAACCCTCGGTTGGCCAGAGGAAACCAAAGAGCTGAAGTATTTTTATCCCACGGATACCCTGGTTACCGGGCCGGATATTATTTTCTTCTGGGTAGCCAGAATGGTGATGGCGGGCCTGGAATTTATGGGCGAAATTCCATTTCATGATGTTTATTTTAACGGCATTGTTCGGGACGCCCAAGGTATAAAAATGAGCAAGTCCCGAGGCAATGGGATCGATCCTTTGGAACTGATAGAAGATTACAGCGCCGATGCCGTGCGCTTTTCCCTGCTCATGCTATCGTCGGAAGGCCAGGACATCAACCTGGCTAAAAGTGACATTGAAATGGGACGAAATTTCTCGAACAAGCTTTGGAACGGTTTCCGGTTCCTGTGGATGAATATGGAGGAATCCGATCTCGAAAAAGGCAACTTTGATTTTGTTCAGAGTGCGCTCAAATCAGATCAGCTTGACCTGGCCGATTTGTGGATTCTGAGTCGCTACCAGAAGACGGTCCGCAAGGTGACGAGAGGACTGGAGCGGTACAAATTCCACGAAGCCGTGGATGCGATTTACTCGTTCTTCTGGAGGGAATATTGCGATTGGTATCTGGAGCTGATTAAGCCACGTCTGTATGGCGAGGCGAGCCCCGAGGATAAACGCGTCGCTCTGGATGTGGCCCTGGCCGTGTTGAAAGGCATTCTTCAGATGCTTCATCCCATCATCCCGTTTATCACAGAAGAAATCTGGCTTAAGATCCGCAGTGAAAGCGATTCGGAAAGCATCATGATCTCATCCTGGCCTACGGAGAGTCGCACTTTCATCAGTGAATCAGCAGAAAAGGACATGGAGGCGATCCAGGACGTGATTGGGGCCATCAGGAACATTCGGGGGGAGATGAATGTGCCGCGCAACAAGTCCGCTCGTGTGATCGTCACGAGTATGAACGGTGCCAACTTAGACTTGATTACCGGCCACAAGGACTACTTTCAACACCTCGCGAATGTTGAACAACTGGAATGTGTGCGTGGAGCTGAGAAACCCAGGAAGGCGGCCAGTGCCGTGGTGAGCGATCTGGAAATCTACATGCCGTTGGAAGGACTCATCGACTTCGGTGTGGAGAAAGCGAGATTAGAGAAAGAAATCGCGCGCTTAGAGAAGCAGTTAGAGAACTTGAACTACAAGCTGCAAAGCTCCGATTTCCTCAACAAAGCACCTGAAGAGATCATTAGTCGGGAGAAAAAGAAGAAATCTGACTTTGAATCAAATCTGGACAAGTTGAAGTTAAACCTTGAAAGTATCGCTGAATAACTTTGCGTTCTCCCGCTGCCTTCCGAAATCTCTCGTCACCAAGATTTTGTGGGGAACCTGCGCCTTTCTTTTTTTTGTTCGACCTGCGTTCGTCTTTTCCCAAGAAAAACAGGTTGGATTGACCATCTACAACAATAATCTGGCCCTGGTCAAAGATGTGCGAGAACTGCGGCTCGAAGAAGGCATTTCTGAAATCAAATTTCAGGATGTCGCCGCTCACATCGATCCCACATCCGTTTATTTTTCTTCGCTCACTGCCCCGGAAAAGGTGACCATCCTTGAGCAGAATTATGAGTACGATCTGGTGAATTCTCAAAAGATTTTGCAGAAGTATGTGGATCAAGAGATTACTTTGCAAGGAAAAGAAGGTCAAAGCTATTCGGGTACGTTGCTGAATGCTTCCGGTGGGGATATTATTTTACAAGAAACCGACGGCAGCGTAAAAATCGTGAATATGCAAATGGTGGGAAATATGAATTTCCCTTCGCTGCCAGAAGGCCTGATTACTCGGCCGACCCTCGTTTGGAGCCTCGACTGTAAGCAAGCGGGCAACCATGAAGTTGAAGTCGGCTACTTGACCTCGGGTATTCAGTGGCACGCTGAATATATCGGCGTGACCAATGAAGATGACACGGTACTGGAATTATCCGCGTGGGTCTCCATTGATAACAAATCCGGAGCCACGTATGAGGACGCCAAGCTCAAAGTAGTTGCTGGAGATGTGCACACGCTGCGTGAAGTCAGACCGTATGTTTACGCAGCTACCGCAGAGAAAGCCGCGCGCACAGAACAGTTTGAAGAGAAAGCATTTTTTGAATATCATTTGTACACGCTTAAGCGTCCCGCCACCGTCGCCAACAATCAAATAAAACAAATTTCCCTTTTCGAACCCACCGAAGTTAACGTCTCCAGGAAATACATTTACGATGCGTCGAAGGATACCCGCAGAGTTCGGGTCAATCTGGAATTTGATAATAAGCAAGAATTCGGGCTTGGCCTGCCATTACCCAAGGGTAAGGTGCGTATTTACAAAGAAGACGAAGATCAGGCGCTTGTGTTTGTCGGCGAGGATTTAATTGACCACACTCCAAAAGATGAAACGGTTAAGGTGTTCGTCGGCAACGCATTTGATATCATCGCTGAACGCACTCAAAAGGACCGCACGAGAATCGGAAAAGATTCCTGGGAGGAGACCTGGGAGATTAAGTTGCGCAATCACAAAGATGAGTCTGTGGAGGTCCTGGTTGTTGAACATCTGAACCAAAATTGGGAGATTTTGCGTGCGTCTCATGAGTACAGAAAGAAAGACGTGCGAAACATCGAGTTTGACCTGTCTCTCCCGAAGGACAAGGAGGTTGTGCTGGAATATGTTGTGCGATACAACAGGTAGCATGTTCGTCCTTAGCGAATTATTTAACGAATAAATGTGTTTGATGCCAACCCAAATAGTCTAAGTACATCCGTTCAATTCATAAAGGGAATCGGAGAGAAACGCGCCAAGTGTCTCCACGAGGTTGATGTCAAAACCGTCCTGGATCTTCTCTACTATTTTCCACGCCGGTACTTGGATCGCAGCCACATCACCAAAATCAAAGATCTCAAAGAAAATGACGTCAGCACCGTTGTTGGCAAAGTCCAATTTTGCGGCATTCAGCCGGGACGCCGAAAGAGGCGTTTTGTGCTGGTCATCAATGACGGTACCGGACTCATGAGTTGCGTTTGGTTCAGCAGAGTACAGTTCTGGGATAGAATTTTCGAAAAGGGCGAGACAATCGCGTTCGGCGGGAAAGTGGGACGCTATGGCCGAGATTATCAAATGGTTCATCCGGAATACGACAAATTAAGCGAGGAAGGTGAAAACGACTTTCTGCACACCGGGAGAATCATTCCGCTTTACCCTTCGAACGAAGCATTGGGCAAAGTCGGCTTGGACAGTCGCGGATTTCGGCGTGTATTAAGGGGAGCGCTAAAAAATTATGCCCACCTGCTGCAAGAGACCTTGCCGAAGTACATTCTGGATAGACAAGAACTGATCTCTTTGAGAAAGGCAATTGAGAATGTACATTTTCCACGAAGTAAGAACTTGTTGATGGCGGCACGCAAGCGGCTGAAATTTGATGAGCTATTTTACCTCGAATTGATGTTGGCCTATAGAAAAAAGAATTACGCCATCAAACGCAAAGGCATCGAATTTCTCAAAGTCGGAGACAGGACTCGCGAACTGATTGACTCCCTGCCATTTGAATTGACGGATGCACAAAAAAAGGTGATCCGAGAAATTCGCGACGATATGAAAAAGGAAACGCCCATGAACCGACTCTTGCAAGGGGATGTGGGCTCGGGCAAAACCTTGGTGGCGCTAATCTCGATGATGATGTCCATTGAAAACGGCTATCAAGCAGCGATCATGGCACCGACGGAAATTTTGGCCGAGCAGCACTACCTCACGCTAAAAAAGTTTGTCAGCGATTTGGGAATCAAGGTTGTTTTGTTGATTGGCTCCCAAAAGAAGCCAGAACGCCGCGAAATTCTGGCAATGGTAAAAGCCGGCAAGGCTGACTTGGTTGTGGGGACGCACGCGCTTATTCAGGAAGGCGTGGAGTTTCATAAGCTCGGACTGGTTATCGTGGATGAACAGCATCGGTTTGGGGTGCTTCAGCGCGCCTCGCTCATCGAGAAAGGCCTGACGCCGGATGTCTTGGTGATGACCGCCACTCCCATACCGCGCACGCTGTCCCTTACTCTTTATGGTGACCTGGATGTGAGCATTTTAGATGAGATGCCACCGGGCCGCAAACCTGTGAAAACGTATTGGCGAAGCGACAAAAAACGGCCAGAAATTTATGAATATGTCAAGAATAAGATTGAAGACGGTGCGCAAGTCTATATTATTTTTCCTTTGGTAGAGGAATCAGAAAAGGTGGATCTAAACGCCGCCATCGAAAGTTATGAAAGTCTCAACGAAGGAATCTTCGCAAAATACAATGTCGGGTTGTTGCACGGCCGGATGAAAAGCGAGGAAAAAGAGCGAGCCATGACAGATTTTAAATCCGGGCAAATGCAGGTTCTGGTCAGCACCACAGTCATCGAAGTGGGTGTGGATGTCCCGAATGCCACCATCATGATCATCGAAAACGCCGAACGGTTTGGGTTGCCGCAATTGCATCAACTCCGCGGGAGAGTAGGGCGAGGAACCCAGGAGTCCTATTGCTTCCTGATCGCCAAGTTCCCGATTTCGCGTGATGCCCGTGCTCGTTTGGACACCATATCGAAAACCAACGATGGCTTTAAAATCGCAGAAGTCGATTTGAAGCTGCGCGGCCCCGGCGAATTTTTTGGCACCAAACAGCACGGTTTACCGAAACTCCGCATCGCGGATATTGTTAAAGATACTGAGCTTCTGTTGAGGACGCGACAGGAGGCGTTTCAACTTGCACAAGAAGATAAGCAAATTCTGAATTGGGAAAATATGTCCATACGGGCCCATTTTTTTAAAAACTATCGGGACAAATTTGAATTGGCTCAGGTTGGCTAATTCGTGTGTATCTTATCAGGGGTTGGTTAGGAACGTTAAATGAACGACGCCATCTGCCCTTTGGCTCATCATAATTTATCATTAGGAGGTATGTGAACTTAATGGAGCATAAAAGATTAGATCGAATCATCGCCTTCATTATATTTCTCGTTGGCCTAATTGTCTACGGCAAAACGGTTGCCCCAACCACATCGTTCTGGGATTGCGGCGAATTCATTGCGTGTTCGCACACCTTAGGAGTGCCTCATCCGCCGGGTGCGCCCCTGTATATTTTGATCGGGCGAATCTTCACCATGCTACCGATCTTTGACGATATTGGTCTCAGAGTGAACATCATTTCCGTTATTGTGAGTGCGTTCACGATCATGTTCACGTATCTGGTTATTGTTCGCTTGGTCAGACAGTGGCGAGGCACTCCGGAAACGATTGAGCAAAAAATCATTGTGTACACCGGTGGTGTCATCGGCGCGCTGGCGTTTGCATTTTCCGATTCGTTTTGGTTCAACGCGGTTGAGGCGGAAGTATATGCCGTTTCGATGTTTTTTACCGCGATTGTTGTCTGGCTGATTTTAGTCTGGCTGGAGAAAGTGGATCAAGAGGAACATGTCGCCGACAGGATTCTGTTGCTGATCGCCTATTTGGTGGGATTGGCTACAGGTGTTCATCTTCTCAACATTCTTGCCTTGCCTTCTGTTTTTCTAATCATCTACTTCAAACGAGGTCAGCTAAATTTTCAATCGTTTTTCCTGTTTGCTGCGGCAGCCGCAGTGGGATTCGTAACCATTTATCCCATAATAGTCAAAGGGGTGCCCTGGGTCTTGCGGGAGTTCTCATTTCTCGCACTAGGCTTGCTTGTTTTAGCACTGGTTGCAGCGACTTTTTATTCGATTTCAAATCAAAAACGAATTTTGAGCCTGGCACTGATGGCGCTTGTGCTGGTTTCAGTTGGTTATTCAACCTATACAACGATTTATATTCGCTCCGGTTTGCAGCCGGCCATCAACGAAAACAATCCGAGCGACCCCGATCGTTTTGCGAGCTACTTGAATCGCGAACAATATGGCGACATTCCGCTGACCCAACGCAGGGCGCCTATGTGGGAATACCAGATAAAGAAAATGTATGTTCGCTATTTCAACTGGCAATTTGTCGGAAAAGGCACAGCTCGTGGTCCGGACGGCTACATCTCGGAAATATTTTCAACGCGAGGGTTGTGGGGGCTTCCCTTCCTGTTAGGGTTGGTCGGCATGACCTACCATCTCGCGCGGGACTGGAAACGATGGTCCGTCATACTCGTCCTTTTCATTATGACCGGTGTGGCGATTTCTATTTACCTGAATCAGGAGGATCCACAGCCACGGGAACGAGATTACGCGTATGTCGGGTCGTTCTTTGCATTTTCGATCTGGATCGGGATTGGAGCAAGCGCGCTGTTGGAGGTGGTGTCGGAAGCCATCCAACAAAGCGCCTTGCTGAAAAAGATCGGAATCGCTTTGATGATTGTGCTGCTTTTTTTCGCGGTCCCCATTAAAATGTTTGGATTTAATTTTCACTCACACGATCGAACAGGAAATTACGTGGCCTACGATTATTCCTACAACATTCTGCAAAGTTGTGAGCCCAATGCCATCATTTTCACCAATGGCGACAACGACACCTTTCCGCTCTGGTTTTTACAGTATGTGTACGGTATTCGAAAGGATGTGCGCGTCGTCAATTTGAGCCTTTTGAATACCCCCTGGTACATTAAGCAGCTTCGAGACGACGAACCAAAAGTTCCAATCAATTTTAAGGATACACAAATCGATCAACTTGTTGCGATACCATGGCAGAAGACTCAGCGAATCAAGATTCCGGTGCCGAGAAAAAGGGTCTTAGAGTATCTCAAGGAAAAGGAGGACAATGCCACCGTTTCTCCAGAAGATGTGGCGGATAAACCTGCCATTGAATTTGATCTAGCAAACACGACTGAAATAAGTCAGACCCCGGTCATTTTGGTTCAAGATAGAATGATTGTTCACATCATAGGAGCCAATCAATTTAGAAGGCCCATCTACTTTGCGGTAACGGTTTCACCGCAAAATATGCTCGGCTTGAACAACCGGAGAAATAAGGAGCTGCCAAACCATTTAAGAATGGATGGTCTGGTTTTCCAGATTATGCCGTATGGCGGACCGGATGAATTCATCTCTCATGAAAAGCTGCAAACCAACCTTTTTGAAAAATTTCAATATCGAAACTTGAATAATCCGGATGTCTATTATAATGATAACATTAAAGGCTTACTGCAGAATTACCGTTCGGCTTTTTTGCGTCTCACCAATTACTATTTAACCAAGAGCAAACAGGACGCTGCCTATGAGGAAAAGGCCTTGGCCGTGCTTGATAAAATGAACGAAGTGATCCCCGAAGACGTCGTGCCACTGCGCGACTATCGACTGTCACTGAATTTCGGACGTCTGTATGCCGAAGCCGGCAGGCCTGAGGAATTGGATAAACGCATTGACCGCATCCTTGACAGGTATCAGTTGCCAACGGAAGATAAAATCTACATTTTGGAACTTTTTGCAGACTACCTGAAAAACCCGGCTAAAGCAGAGTCTTTGGCGGTATCGTTCCTGGATGATGATCCTCGAAGTCGTTACATTGTAGGCTGGTTGCTAAATCACTATTCAGATAGCGGCCAAGCAGAAAAAGGGGTTGAAATTCTACAAGAATGGCTTGCAAAACATCCCGAAGATCAGGGCGCAAAAACACATTTGACCAATTTGCAAGCACAAATGGATCGCCTGGACTCCACAAAGTCAACTCCAGAGGAAGGGGGGAGCGGTTCAAATAATGGTGCTGACACGATGCCCGAATAGGTTAGGGTCGAACCCGCTTTCATGTCAAGGAAGCCGCTGGTTTCAATTGTCATCCCGCATTTGAAGGGAGAGGAGATTCTCAAAGAGTGCCTGCAATCGTTGGAACGGACAAACTATCCGGAAATGGAAGTTATCGTCGTTGATAATGGCAGCACGGATGCTAGTATAGCGTACGTTCAAGATATTTTCCCGTGGATTAAAGTTGTTGAGAATTCCAAAAATCTTGGTTACGCCGGCGGATGTAATGCTGGTGTGGCCGAGAGTCGCGGCAAGTATGTTCTGTTTCTAAATGATGACACCGTTACCCTCGATTCAAATTGGCTCGACAAACTCGTTGACACATGTGAAAATAATCCGAAAGTAGCCGCTTGTCAACCGAAACTGTTATCGCTCGTGAACCGTGACGAGTTTGATTATGCAGGTGCGGCCGGTGGCTTAATGGATGTCTTTGGGTTTCCCTTTGCGTTGGGGAGGATTTTTTTTACCATTGAGAAAGACCAACACCAGTATGATCAGGCTTCCAATATTTTTTGGGCTTCGGGCACGGCCATGTTCGTCAAAAAATCCATATTGGAACAGGTTGGAAACTTCGACGAGGATTTTTTTGCACACATGGAGGAGATTGACCTCAGTTGGCGAATACATTTGACGGGTCAGGATGTGGTCTCGGTGCCCGATGCTGTGGTCTATCACAAGGCGGGATCAACCTTGAGAACAGAATCGTATTTAAAAGTCTACCTCAACCACCGAAACGGTTTGGTGATGCTTCTAAAAAATTATGAATGGAAAAACTTGCTGTGGATCTTTCCCCTCCGGCTCTTGTTTGAGTTTGTAGCTGTGATTTATTCCCTGATCAAATTGGATTTTGTCAGAATTCGAGCGGTGTTTGTAGCACTTGGCTACGTTGGATTCCATCTCAACAAAATTCTGGCCAAAAGGAGGCGGGTCCAGAAAAATCGTAAGCTTTCGGACGCACAAATTTTTTCAAAGTTCTACCGTGGTAGCATCGTGTTTGATTATTTTGTCAAGGGCAGGCGAAGCTGCACAGAGTTGCTAGGTTTGACTTTGGTTAAGCCACGTTGAGACTCCTCATTGAGAATCGAATTCGAAACTGTTTCATGTCCTCTTTGTGAGACTGACAAGTATGAGCCGAAGCTAAAGGTCCCGGACAGATTCAAGGTTGAAGACGGAAATGTACACCAGATTGTACGTTGTCTAAACTGCGGATTCGTGTATTTGAATCCAAGACCGAAGGCCGGGTGCGTTTCACAATTCTACCGGAGCGAGGGGTACCAACCCTTCCTTTCAACACAATCGAGCTTAAATGTCTGGGATTGGATCTACAGGTGGGTAAGAGGATTTTCAGTCAGATATAAACGGCATAAAATCGAAAGGCTAAAGTCAAAAGGCAGAATTTTAGACGTCGGGTGCGGCACCGGGGAATTCCTGAATGAAATGCAAAAGAATGATTGGGAAACGGTTGGCGTTGAAAAAGACGAGCAGGCTTGTGAATACGCTCAAAAGGTTTACGGACTAAGAGTGTCCACTCATGACTTGAGCGAGTTCGAGCGCTCGGAAACAAAATTTGATGTTATCTCGTTCTGGCATGTTCTGGAGCATCTGTATGCCCCAAAACAGACATTGGAAATCTGTAAGAGCCTCCTCGACGATGAGGGCTTTATATTGGTCGCCTTGCCAGACATCGCGAGTTTTGATGCACGCTTTTACCGAGAACATTGGGTGGCCCTTGATGCTCCCAGGCACTTGCATCATTTTGTGCCGGAAAGTTTAAGAGCATTGAGCCACTCGGCCGGACTGGAACTCGTGAAGTTTGAGCAATTGATCCTGGATGCTTTTTTCAATTGCTTGATGAGTGAGCGATTGATCATGTCGAGGAAATTGAACCGAAAATTTGTGTTTCCCGTTTACTTACTGCGAGGCCTTTTGATTGCCATGACGTCTTTGGCGGTTTCATCCGGGATTCGTCAGCAATGGCATCGTTTCGGTTCGTCCAATCTATATTACATTCGAAAGGAAAAAGATTAACATGAAAAATGTAAGCTATCTCGGTCTTATCACGAAATTGTCCTTTCTACTAATAATTGCTCTAATGTTCAACTGCTTCAGGAAACCGGCCGGATTTGGAGAAGATACACAGTTGTTTGTCGTGGCCGATTCGACGAATTGGATTCAGCTTGAATCGACCCTACGAGATGTTTTTGAAAGAACCATTAGAACACCTCAACCGGAGAAAGTGTTTGAATTGCATTGGGTTCCTGCGCGTAAATTTTCTCAATTTGCTACTAGGAGGAATCTTGTGATAGCCGGCGTGCTCGACTCGGAAGGCGAAATTGATAAGCGAATTCAGAACATGTTGTCCTCTGACGTCGAACGGAAAGTCAGGGAGCGCGATGCCTTTGCGTTTCCCAAGAAAGAACCCTGGGCTGAAGATCAGTTGCTGGTAGTCTTGACAAGCAACCACTTGAAGGAATTAGAAGATAAACTCGTCGAAAACGATAAATATCTCTACAACCTGTTTCATGAGAAGCTCATACAGGATACCAAAGCCCAAATGTTTGCGAAGATGGAGCAGACGGAACTGGAGAAAGAGCTATTACAGAAATACGGCTGGATGGTTCGCATCCAACATGATTACATCATCCAGACGGATCGGCCTCAAGATCGGTTTGTGATGTTGAGAAGGAGTCTGCCAGGCCGAGAAAGATGGTTGTTCGTGCATTGGATCGAGAATGCAGATTCGAGTAAGATTGGCAAAGAGTGGGCACTAAATACCCGTAACAGACTGACGGAGAAGTTCTACAAAGGCGATTACATTGACGAGAAGAATACCACTGTCAAAGAGGTGGAATTCCTGGGCAGAAATGCTCTCATGTTGCAAGGTCTGTGGGCGAACGATGAGAAAGTTGCCGGGGGACCGTTCAAAAACTACAGCTTTTACGATGATGCCTCAGGAAGAATCTACATGATTGACATTGCCGTTTATTACCCGGCCGGAGATAAAGAGCCGTTTTTACGTCAGTTGGACGTGATGGCGCACACCTTTAAGACCATTCACGAAAAAGGGACCGAGGAAGCGCAGGAGGCGAGTTAAGATGACCTCGAAGAAAGACACGCCAGTGGCCATTGTGCTGGGCAGCAAGTCAGACAGAACAGTGATGGCGGAATGCAAGAAAATTCTTAACCACTTCAAAATTGGTTTTAGCGAATCGATTTTGTCGGCTCATCGCACGCCGAGAGAAACAGCCGACTTTGCAGAAAACGCGGAAGCGAATGGTTACCGCGTGATCATTGCGGCTGCTGGTATGGCCGCACATTTGCCCGGTGTGTTGGCTTCATATACAACTTTGCCTGTCATCGGCGTGCCCATGGGAGGCTCCAGCCTCAGTGGACTGGATTCGCTCTATTCCATCGTTCAGATGCCCTCAGGCGTGCCCGTCGCGACGATGGCGATCGGTGCCGCTGGAGCAGCCAACGCTGCCATTTTCGCTGCCAAAATCTTAAGTCTGCAGGATTCAGCGTTACAAGAAAGATTGCATGAATTTAAGAAACAGGGGTGCCGAATTTGACAGTCTCTGGAAGGACAATGAAAGGGCAGAACTCTTCGACTCCGTTTATGATGAAATCGGATTGGTCATGACTAATTTCATAAAACGCTACTTCGAATTCGAAAGACATCAAGCCACATTTCGCAAAGAACTGTTTGCAGGATTGACCACGTTTATGACCATGTCCTACATCATTGTGGTCAATCCGAAGGTGCTGGAAGCTGCAGGAATTCCCACCGGACCGTCCATGGTGGCCACGATACTCACGGCTGCTTTCGGAACGCTGCTTATGGGCTTTTATGCAAAGCGCCCCTTTGCCATTGCGCCGTACATGGGGGAGAATGCGTTTATTGCGTTTACGGTTGTGGTGGTCCTGGGCTACACCTGGCAGACGGCCATCGCCGCGGTATTCATCGGCGGTGTGCTGTTTATTCTGTTGACCGCTTTCCGGCTAAGGCAATGGCTGGTTGAGTCGATTCCGCCGGGTTTGCGTTACAGTTTTTCCGTGGGAATTGGGCTGTTTTTGACGTTCATTGGTCTGAACTCAACCGGCCTGGTCGCGCTGGGAACGGCTGACGCGCCGGTCAAGATTGGTGATGTCACCAGACCCGAAATCATGTTGTCCATATTTGGCTTTCTGATCATCGCGGCGTTTTATTTACGAAAAATCCCCGGTGCCATCTTGTTAGGCATTCTGATAACGACGTTTTTGTCCTACGTTTTCAAAATTGCGGAACCGCCCGCTAAGTGGTTTAGTCTGCCGCCGAGTCTGTCTCCGAGTCTGTCTCCGATTTTTCTTGAGTTGGATATTCTCGGTGCGTTAAACTGGGGCTTTTTCGCGGTGGTACTTACGGTCTTCGTTATGGCATTTGTCGATACAATGGGGACGTTAATTGGCGTGTCCGCCAGAGCCGGGTTCTTGGATGAGGAGGGCAATTTGCCGGAAATCGAAAAACCGATGATGGCAGATGCGTTGGCCACCACCTTTGCGGGCCTGGCGGGTACGACGACAGCCGGGGCGTACATTGAATCAGCGTCAGGCGTGGAACAGGGAGGCCGGACGGGTTTTACAGCGGTTGTGGTTGCCTGTTTATTTCTTCTGTCTCTGTTTTTGGCACCTTTCTTGACGGCCGTGCCACCTCAGGCTTACGGCCCGGCTTTGATCGTGGTAGGCTATCTCATGGTCACGCCCATCACTAGAATAGACTTGAATGACTATACCGAACTTTTTCCTGCGCTTGCAGTAATTGTTTTGATGAGTTTTACTTATAATATTGGTGTCGGCATTACGGCTGGTTTTTTGCTCTATCCCATTTTCAAATTGGTGGCCGGAAGGGTGGGGGAGGTCAGTCCCGGATTGTGGGTGCTGTGCGCTCTGTCGTTGTTGTTTTATATTTTTTATCCATATACATAAGTTTTTGAAAATTTTACTAGTGGATAAAAGTGGATAATGTTAATACACATTTGGACACAGACTTTTACAACGCAGCAGAGCTGCAACGCAAGTACACCCACGGATTCACACAGATTTACACAGCGCCGCCAAAGCTGCAACCAAAGGACCTTGAAGTCTGAGCCGCGGATGCACACGGATTTTCGCGGATTTTTGAATTGGTTGTTGTGAAAGCAATTTGCAGAACACCTTAGAGCAGTTGTAAGAGAATTGTTTTCAAAATTGAAAAACCAAATCCGTGTTCCATCAGTATCAATCAGTGGCTAAAAAACTTTGCTAAAAAAATACAATGCTACAGATTTGTAGTACGGACAAATGTGGTCAGAATGGGGAAGCTGCTTGCAATACGAATTAAACATAAGTACCCGTTTTTCAGTTTTTGTGTCTTTTTAGCTTTTGAATTAGTTAGTCAATTTGATTGAAGTGCGAAACGGTTCAACAAATCAATGTTAATCAGCGTCAATCCGGGGTCCCAAGAAAAAGTGCATGGTTGAGAGTTAAAAATAAAACGGGGGGTTGAAGTAACAAAAAATAAGCAGAAAGTTTCACTTTTAAAATTTTCTATCTATCCATGAAGATCGGCGTAGTCGGTACGTTCATCAGAGACAAAATTTTCCCATGGAAAGGCGAACAGGTAGAAAGCATCGGAGGCAGCTATTTTAATGTTTCATATTTGGCAAACTTGGCGGAGCCGGAAACCGAAATTTGTCCGGTCGCTTGCGTAGGCGCCGACTTTTATGAGCAACTCGTCGATCAAATTAAATCTTATAAAAATCTCCGATTAAATGGTATAAAAAGAGTCGCCGATCGTAACACACAAGTCAATTTATATTATACGGGTCCACAGGATCGTTACGAAGTGACTTCGGCGCCCATGCCACCGTTGGGCAAAGATGAAATGAGCATTTTGGAAGATGCAGATGCCGTCCTCGTGAATCTCATCACCGGAACCGATGTGGAGCTCTCGGCTTTGCAAGAATTTCGGAAGAACTCAAACGCACTTATTTATCTGGATTTTCATTCTTATGCGTTGGGAATTGACGAACAGGGTCGCAGATATTACCGTCGTCCAAACGATTGGCGAGACTGGGTGGCACTGGTGGATGTTTTACAGCTCAATGAAATGGAAGCCAGAACTTTGGCGGGATTTTCATCCGATTTGCCGAACGAAACGCTGACCGAGTTTGGAAAGCAAATACTCGAAATGGGACCCGACGTTTGTCACATAACTTTGGGACAGGAAGGGACGTATCTGTTTTATTGCAACGATGACCAAGCTCGCGTCAAAGAGTTCGAGGCCTTGCCCGTGTCAGATGTGGTTGACATAATTGGTTGCGGTGATGCATTCGCCGCTGGCTATTTGATGCACTATTTCTTCCATCATGATGTCGAGGCGGCCACCGAGTTTGGAATTGAGGTTGCCGGCATAAATTGCACCTTTATGGGCAGTTCCGGGATCGACGAGATTCGCAGAGTACTAAGGAAACGCAGGAAGAATCTCCATTGACATACGGATTTCTTCGGATTTAATTTCAAAAACCTGAAACGACTGACGCGCTCATGATAAATTTAAAGATCCACAAAAACAAAGTGCTCATCGCAGGCGCCAATGGTCTCCTCGGGCAAAAACTGGTAAATACATTTGCAGATGATTTCGAAATTTACGGTGTAGGCCGAAAGACCAGTCCGAGTTTGGCGCACTTGGATTACACATCCTGTGACATCACCCACAGACGTGATATTCGCAAATTGGTACAATCCTTCAACCCAAATTTTGTTCTGAACGCGGCGGCTTACACCAACGTCGACGGCTGTGAGGACGACAAGGAGAATTGCTGGAAAGTGAATGTAAAAGGGGTTGAGAATCTTGCTCAAGCCGCAAGGAGCGTCGGCGCGACGTTCATTCACGTCTCAACAGATTACGTATTTGACGGTACCGAGGAGGAATATACCGAAGCATCTACACCAAAACCAATAAGCTATTACGGACGTGCCAAGCTGGCAGGAGAGAATGCCGTGATTATCAGCGAGGCGGCTCATGCCATCGTTCGCACCATGATATTGTACGGTACGGGCGCCAACATCGGACCTAACTTTGCCACCTGGTTAGTGAATAAATTATCCAAAGGTGAACCCGTTCCCATTGTTGATGATCAGTTCGGGCACCCGACGCTGGCGGATGATTTGGCAAAAGCCATTCGCAAAATTGTGGAATTGAACAAGACCGATTTATTTCACATTTGTGGATCAGATTACCTGAGCCGACATGACTTTGCGGTAAAACTTGCCGACATTTTTGATTTTGATGCTTCACTGATTACACGTATCAAGACCGCCGACTTAAACCAAAAAGCCAACCGACCTTTGAAAACCAAGTTTAGCCTGGAAAAGGCCAGGAAAGAGTTAGGCATAGAAATGAGTGGCGTCGAAGAAGGGCTGACAATCCTCAAAAAGCAGCTAAGCGGATTGGATCACTGAGGTGACATCGAGGAAGAACGACCTGCATGAACAAAACCCTCATCATCATTCCGACTTACAATGAAGCTGATAACATAAAGCTGATTATCAGAAAAGTCATCCAATTAAATATTCCCAACGTGTTCATTTTGGTGGTTGATGATAACTCCCCTGATGGCACAGCAGAAATCGTTCAAAAGATAGCCAAAAAAGACCTGCGTGTTCGTTTGATACTCAGATCGGGGAAGAGGGGGCTTGGCACTGCTTATGTTGAGGGATTTAAGTTTGCGATTAAAGAACGATTTGATTATATTTTTGAGATGGACGCGGATCTGTCGCACGATCCGGCAGAAATTCCCAAGATGTTGGAGGCGGTCAAAACATATGATCTGGTAGTCGGTTCCAGATATCTGACTGGCGTCAACGTCATAAACTGGCCTTTGTCCCGGCTTTTACTAAGTCTGGCGGCTAATTGGTACGCTCGAGTCGTCACACGACTGCCCGTCAAGGATTGCACCAGCGGATTCAAATGTTTTCGCAGAGCAGTATTAGAAAGCATTGACTTAGATAAAATCTCGAGCGATGGGTATTCGTTCCAGATTGAAATGACGTATAAAGCCTGGCGAAATAACTTTAAAATCTGTGAGGTACCGATTATTTTTGTAGACAGGACGAAGGGTTCTTCGAAAATGAATCGAAAGGTCATGTTCGAAGCAACCTGGGTTGTTTGGAGGTTGAGATTGGCGACTTTATTCAGAAAGAGTTCAAACAATGACGTAGATTCGTTAGCTTAGAATATGAGTAATCGAACGACACAACACCCACCGAAGTCATCCGCTACAGCAGAGTGCAAACACGGGAAGGCAGTGGCACAAGCCACTGAACTGTCGGTTATCATTGTGAATTACAATGTTAAAGAATTTCTGGAACAGGCATTGATCTCCATAAAGAAGGCCTTGAAAGCCATTCCTTCCGAAATCATCGTGGTGGATAACGCCTCAAGCGATGGCAGTGTTTCTCTATTGAGACAAAAATTCCCGGACGTCAGAATCATCGAAAACACTAAAAATCTTGGGTTTGCAAAGGCCTCAAATCAGGGATTGCGAATGGCAAAGGGCGAGTTCCTGGTGTTGTTGAATCCGGACACGATCGTGCAGGCCGACACGTTTTCCAGGATGATTGAATTCTTCAACACTCATCCGGATACCGGAATGTTGGGCTGCAAGATCTTGAACCCGGATGGCTCGTTGCAGCTGGCATGCCGCAGAAGTTTCCCAACCCCATGGGTAGCATTTACAAGATTGATCGGCTTGAGCTACTTTTTCCCGAAGTCGAAATTATTTGGAAAATACAACCTGACTTACCTCGATCCGGATGTTGTTTGCGAGGTGGAAGCGATCTCAGGATCGTTTATGATGATTCGTCGTAACATCCTCAACGTCGTCGGATACCTGGATGAATCCTTTTTTCTCTATGGCGAGGATTTGGATTGGTGTTATCGAATTCGAGAGAATGGTTGGAAAGTTCGCTATTTCCCCGGCACGCAGATTATCCATTTTAAGGGTGAGAGTTCAAAGCGGACTGAGTTTGATCGCTTGAAAGCCTTCTATCAGGCGATGATTTTCTTTGCCCGAAAGCACTTCAAGCAGAAATATTTGCTCATGCCGTATTGGTTCCTATGGATAGCCATTTGGATCAGAGCCGGGTTTTCATTTTTTATTAAATTTTTGCGAACTGTATCCATGCCGCTAATCGATTTTTCGGTTCTATCTCTGTCACTGATTCTGGGAGTTTATCTTTGGTTCGGCAGTTTTAGCCATCTGGCGTCTTTTGTCCCCATTATCGTTATGTATGCATTAGTCTGGCTGTTGACGTTAAATTCTTTTGGATGTTATACGAAGCATAAATTTTCCTCTGCTCGAGCCGGATTGGCAATCTTAATCGGATTTTTTATAAACGCGAGTCTGTTGTTTTTCTTTAAACAATTTGCTTATTCACGGGCGTGGGTTCTACTGGGCGGAGTTTTGAGCGCAGTCACGGTGCCTGGCTGGCGAATTGGGGTCAAACTTTTGCCGCAGTTGGGGATCACACCCTTCAAGGGCACATTGGGTAAAACTTTGCTTGCAAGGAATACCATTATTGTGGGTGAATCGGACTCATGCAAAAAGTTAATCCGAAAGCTAAATTCACAGCTTGATAGCGGATACAATGTCAAAGGGCTGGTGCACATCGATGGCGTGCCTACGGGGTACACTGACGCCGGCATTGACGTGTTGGGCTCCCTTGAGAATTTGAATACGATCATAGGGGAAAAGAGAATTCAGGAAGTGATTTTTTCCACACACGAGCTTTCCTTTGATCAGATTCTTAACCTGATTTCACGTTCTCAAAATCAGCGCGTAAATTTCAAATTGGTGCCGAGTAATCTGGAGGTCGTGATCGGAAAAGCGTCCATTGATAGACTTGAGGATGTACCTTTGGTTGATTTGGATTACCGGCTTCATCGAGCTCATCACCAGATCATCAAGAGGACATTCGACATCGGCCTGGCTTTGATGCTGGCTGTTTTTTCTTCGCCTGTTTATCTTTACAAAAAATATATTGCAGAGAATAAGTTACGGAAATTCAGTGTCTTAGGGGAAGGTGGGCGCCCAAAAATTTTAGCGGAATTTACAACCGGACGTTCACAGTTCCTTAACAAACTGCCATACATCTGGTCGATTTTGAAAGGCGATATGAGTTTTGTAGGAAGTGAGATCGTCAAGCTTGAAGACTCCTTGCCATCCGAGAACTCGAAATTAAAACCTGGCATCACAGGCCTGGTTCAGGTTAATCGTCATAAACAGCTCAGCGCCGAAGAGCGGACGCAGTACGATATTTACTATATCAAAAACTATTCGCCTTTGCTGGATTTAGAAATCATGTTGAAAGCGATGTTCAAGCTTTAGCTTTTGACGTTACCATTTATTTTAACGACTCAATTTACCATGAATGAATTTGTATTGGATTTTGAAAAACCCATCGTGGAGCTTGAACGGCGCATTCGTGAAATGAAAGAGTATTCGGAAAACGAGAATGTTGAGATTTCCGAAGAAATTTCCCGCCTGGAACAAAAAGCACAGAAGCTGCGGATGGATATTTATTCAAAGTTAAGCCGATGGCAGCGTGTGCAACTGGCCCGACATCCGAAGCGACCGTACACACTGGACTACATCGAAAGGATGACGAGCGATTTTTTTGAGCTGCACGGCGATCGCGCATATGGGGATGATCCGGCCATTGTCGGTGGTATCGGTATGATGGATGGACACAAGGTTCTGTTAGTCGGACAGCAAAAAGGCCGAACAACCAAGGACAAGCTTCACCGAAATTTTGGGATGCCTCATCCTGAAGGATATCGAAAAGCGCTTAGAATTATGAAATTCAGCGCAAAATTCCATCGTCCGATCATCTGTTTGATTGACACACCCGGCGCATTTCCAGGGATCGGTGCGGAAGAGCGTGGTCAAGCGGAGGCCATTGCGCGTAATTTATTTGAAATGTCGCATTTGCCCGTACCTATTATCGTAGCCGTTATTGGCGAAGGTGCCTCCGGAGGCGCTTTGGGAATTGCAGTCGGAGATCGTGTGTTGATGATGGAAAACACCTGGTATTCTGTTATCTCACCCGAGGGCTGCGCTGCTATTTTGTGGCGTGACAGCACAAAGGCCGAACAAGCAGCCGAAGCTATGAAGCTCACCGCAGGAGACTTGCTGGAATTGGGTGTGATCGACAAAGTGATAAAAGAGCCGGTCGGTGGGGCTCACCATGATTACGACGAAGCCGCAAAGATTCTAAAGGAAAGCATACTGGCTGAACTGAGTGAATTGCAGCAAATTCCGGCCAATAAATTGATTGAATCCAGAGTCAACAAATATGCGAAAATGGGTTCCTACAATGAATAAAAAACAATTCGAGTTCATTTTATACAAGTTAAGGAGAATACATTAATGCTGGACAAAGAATTGCTTGATATTCTTGCTTGCCCCAAATGCAAGGGCGATCTCGAGTATGACCAGGAAAATCAGAAGCTTATTTGTCACAAGTGTCGTTTAAAATATGATATTAAGGATGATATCCCAATTATGTTAATCGATGAGGCTGAATCGTTCTGAGAAAAAGCTGCGACCAAAAATATCTTGACTATTTACATTTTTTATTGTAACTTCAGCTAATTAATTGTTTTTTGTGGAGAGGTTAGGGTATTTCCATGTGAGATGGCTTTGACATTTGATGAAAATTTCAAGTTCGTAATCTGGTCTAAACCAAAGCCATAACTTGATGGAAGCCCGATTTTTAGACAAAAATAAGGGCTTTTTTAATGCCATATCGTGTTCAGCTTGAAAATTTTGAAGGTCCGTTAGATCTTCTGCTTTTCTTGATAAAGAAAAACGAGGTGGATGTTCACGATATCCCTATCGCCAAAATCACTGCGCAATATCTGCAATACTTGGAGATCATAGAGTTTTTGGATTTAGAAAATGCCGGAGAGTTTGTCTTAATGGCCGCGACGTTGATCCGAATCAAGGCTCAAATGCTGCTGCCTAGGCCAGAGTTGGAGGACGAGGAAGCCGAGGATCCGCGGGAAGAATTGGTACAAAGATTGTTAGAATATCAAAGCTATAAAGAAGTCGCGGGTGAGCTTGCCGGTTTGGAAGACTCACGACGTGATTTCTATCCATTGAATAATTTCGCGTTTGAATTAGATGAGCAGTTGGAGGAAGAGGTCATCGGAAAAGAGGTCGGTTTGTACGATTTGATGTCTGTTTTTATTGAAGTACTGAGAAAGGTCCCACCGGTTACCCAGCACACCGTCGAAAGAATACCCGTCACCACCGAACAGCAGTCCGAATTCATCCTGGATTATTTAGAGAAAAAAGAACGGGCCTTGTTTACCGAACTCATGACACAGTTTAACGAACGTATAATCTTGATTGTAACATTTGTTGCGCTCTTGGAACTAGCAAAAAACAATCGATTGCAAATAAGCCAAAACAGCCCATTTTCGGAGATTTGGATCAGCAGGGTTGATGGATAGCGACTTTCAAAAACAGATAGTTGAAGCAATCATATTTGCTAGTGACGAACCCATTTCAGAAAAGAAGATTTCTAATTATGTTGAGGCATTGACCCCAACAAGAATCAAAGAAATTGTTGAAGAAATAAATTCTGAATATCAAAGCGGCAAAAGAGCATTCTATGTGTCACGAGTTGCTGGTGGCTATCAGATAACCGCTCGAAAAGAGTTTGCCCCATGGATTAAGAAAATGTTTAAAGGCCGATCCAAGCCCAGGCTCAGCCAGGCCGCGCTTGAATCATTGGCGATCATTGCCTTCAGACAACCCATCAGCCGAACCGAAGTGGATGCGATTCGCGGTGTTCATTCCGGTGGCGTAATTAAGAACTTACTGGAAAGAAGTCTGATTTCCATTGCCGGACGATCTGAAGAAGTCGGAAAGCCGTTGCTTTATGCCACATCAAAAGAGTTTTTGCGCTATTTTGGTATAAACGATATTTCCGAGCTGCCGAGACCTCGAGAAATCGAAGAGATCATGGGTAAACTTGAGAAGTCCGAAGAATTCTCTGAACAGATCATTGAGGCGTTAACGGAACTGAACAACGAAGAGGAGAACGAAGAAAATGAAACGCCTTAATAAATTTTTGGCTGAGGCCGGAGTCGGGTCGCGGCGAAAATGCGACGATCTCATTTCAGAAGGACGGGTTTC
>JAABYK010000627.1:24167-40231 GCA_011775825.1 Candidatus Zhuqueibacterota bacterium
CTGCTCTCGAATATATTTTGCTAAACAAACCGAAGGGAGTCGTGACCACCGTCTCGGATGAAAAATCCAGGAAAACAGTTGTCGATTTGATAAGCTCGGACACGCGATTGTTTCCGGTGGGTCGTCTCGACATCGATACGACGGGACTGCTGCTTCTGACCAACGACGGCGAGTTAACCTATCGATTGATGCACCCAAAATTTAACGTGGACAAAACCTACGAAGTCTACCTGGATTCCGAATTAAACAAGGATGACGAAATTAACATAGAGAATGGCATTTATCTGGAGGAAGGGAAAACCGCGAAATGCAGGATTGTGTTTCCGGAATCAAAGAATAGACGGCGTGTGCATCTTACAATTCATCAAGGCTGGAAACGACAAATAAGAAGGATGTTTGCACACCTTGGCTATCACGTTTTGGAACTAAAAAGAATTGCCATGGCTTCCTTGAGGTTAAATGGATTGGCTGTTGGGCAGTGGCGGAAATTATCCTCAGAGGAATTAAATAAGTTAAGAACCGAGATTGGGCGGAACCATGGAAATTACTAACAAAAAAGTCATGGTGTTTGGCGGCTGGGGTCTCGTGGGAATGGCCATTTGTCGCAAGATGCTTGAAGAAAACCCTGAAGAGTTGATTGTTCTGTCGCTCCGTGAGCGGGAAGCCAAGGATGCCTGCGCGGCGCTGAAGAAAACCTCTACGGCCGATACCGGGATTACGCCTTATTGGGGGAATATCTTTGTGCGCGACTCAATGCAAGGACTGAGTCGTGCGGATATTCTGGAAAACCCAAAATATCGAAATTGGCTGATTTCGGACATTTTGGAGGATCTGTCGGAAGACATGCTAAAGCAGTCCTATTTATTTCAGGCAATCGATCACTTTCGCCCTCACATCATCGTAGATTGTGTTAACTCAGCGACGGCCGTCGCTTATCAGGATGTGTTTAGAGGATATTACAACTTAAAGGGCGAGTTGAATCAGTTTAAGGAAAAGAAATCTTATTCAGATAAGTTTGAAGCTGAAGTTGAAAAAATACTCTGCACGCTGTACATTCCGCAATTGATCCGACATGTTCAGATTTTGTACGAAGCGATGCGGCGATCAAAGACGGGGTTTTACGTAAAAATCGGAACCAGTGGCACCGGCGGCATGGGACTCAACATACCTTATACTCATTCGGAGGAGAAGCCGTCGCGGACGTTGTTGAGCAAATCGGCGGTCGCTGGGGCGCACAGTCTGTTGTTGTTTCTCATGGCGCGCACACCTGACGCACCGATTACCAAAGAAATTAAACCCACAGCGGCCATCGCCTGGAAAAAGATCGCGTTTGGTGAAATAAAACGAGGAAGCGAACCGGTGGTCTTGTACGATTGCCCGCCCGATGATGCCGTGACGATAAAAGATGAACTGCATCTCAATGAGTTCGGCAATTACAAGAAATTAGACAAAGTGCTAAAGGATGTCTACGTTGATACGGGGGAGAATGGGATTTTTTCATACGGTGAGTTTGCTGCCATCTCTTCTTCCGGACAGATGGAGCTTGTAACTCCGGAGGAAATTGCTCGAAACGTGGTTTACGAAATAAGAGGCGGCAACACCGGTCACGACGTGATCAACGCCCTGGACAACGCCACAATGGGTCCGACGTATCGTGCCGGAGTCATGCGCCAATCGGCCCTCTCCAAGATGCAGGTGTTAATGGACGAGCACAAATGTGACAGCATTGCCTTTGAGCTGCTTGGCCCGCCAAGGTTGAGCAAACTTTTGTACGAAGCGCATCTTCTCAAACTGACGTGCGGTACCATGCAGAACGTACTGGACGGAGATCTTGAGAAATTCTCGGCACAGATGCAAGAGTTATTAGCCAGTAATCAGAATCTCCGATCTGCAATCTTATCCATTGGCATCCCGATTCTGTTGAAAGACGGAGTCAAACTCCTGAGAGGGCCACATATGAAGATCCCCGCTTATCGCGACAAGGAGAGCTTTAAGGTGAGTGCCGAAGCTATCGATCAGTGGGCCAAAGACGGATGGGTGGATTTAAGAGTCAGCAATATGCGGATCTGGCAAAAACGTATTCGAAAGATTTTCGAAGAAATGGAGTCCATACCCCTTGATGACACCAGTTCCCGATTCGACAGGGATCGGACATATTGGATGGAAGAAGAAACCATCAATATTGGCAAACTGGTTGGGTGGATTTTCTCGAATGAAGAACACGGCCTCAGAATGAAAGACTGAGCGAGATCTTTGTCAAATAAGAATAGATTGAAACGCGTGTGCCGTTTATCCGGTTTAAGTTTAGGATTTCGAGTTTGGCGTTAAATACACTATGGTAATTGCGATTGACGGTCCAGCCGGGTCCGGAAAAAGCACCGTTGCGAGATTGGCGGCGAAAAAGTTGGGTGTTTCATACGTTGATTCCGGAGCGATTTATCGTGCCTACACACTGCAGTTCTTAAACAATGGCATTAACTTGAATGATGAACAATCGGTGTCTAACGTTTTGAACCAAACAAAAATAGAATTAGAAAACAGTGATGATAGTTCTGTGATTTTTTTGAATGGCCGGGACGTTACCAAGGAAATACGGTCTTTTGAGGTGACCGCCCTGGTTTCGTCCGTCTCCGAAATTCCACAGGTGCGCGAGGCCGTCAATCGAAAGTTGAGGGAGATTCCCGAAAACACGTCAATCGTTTTAGAGGGAAGAGATATTGGAACCGTTGTATTTCCGGATGCCGACTTCAAGTTTTATTTGGATGCTTCCATAGAGGAACGTGCCAAGAGAAGGTACAAAGAAGTAGAGCTATCCGAAAAAAACACCGACTTGGAAGAAATAAAGGGAGACATCCAGCGCCGGGACAAACAAGATAAAGAAAGAAGCATCGCTCCTTTGCGAAAAGCAAATGATGCGGTCGAATTGGATACGACAAACTTAAACCTTGAACAAGTTGTTGGTTTTATAATAGAAAACGTAACCAAAGTTTATTGACTGTTCGCAAAAAAATAATATAAAGGAGGTACATTTTTATGCCGGAAGCTACGCAAAATAATGAACATGACTCAAAACTTATGAATGGAGGTGATGCCACGGAAGTGAAGAAACAAAGCAACCAAGTTTCCTCCAATGAAGAAGAGGTTTACACCCTTGAGGAGTTGGAAGACGAAAAAGAGTACACCGAGGAAGAGTACAACGCGATGGTGGACCTCTACGAGCAGACTTTGACCGATTTTGCTGAGGGTGAATTGGTTATGGGGAAAGTGCTCGGAATCAATGACAAAGAAGTCTCCGTTGACATAGGTTTTAAGTCGGAAGGCACCATTCCCATTGACGAATTCAAGGATCCAGACTCTCTCAGCGTCGGAGACGATATTGAGGTCTTTTTGGACGATGTCGAAGACAACGAAGGACAATTGGTGCTGTCCAAGAAAAAAGCCGATTTCATGCGGCAATGGGAGAAAGTGCTGGAAACCTACAGAAATGACGAGACTATCGAGGGGACCTGTATGCGCAGAATCAAAGGCGGAATTGTGGTTGACCTCATGGGTGTTGATGCATTTTTACCGGGTTCCCAAATAGATGTCAAGCCAATACGAGACTTTGATGCCCTCATTGGCCAGACGATGGAATTCAAAATTGTCAAGGTCAATGAATTGCGAAAAAATATTGTCGTTTCCCATCGTGTGCTCATCGAAGAGGGCATGAAAGAACAAAGGGAGCAGATCCTCGAGAATCTTGAAAGAGGACAAATCCTTGAAGGAAGCGTCAAGAATATTACCGATTTTGGCGTCTTCATAGATTTAGGTGGAGTTGACGGACTTCTTCATATTAATGATCTTTCCTGGGGGCGTGTGAGCCATCCCTCTGAAGTGGTCTCCCTCGATGAGAAGATCAAAGTGCAGGTGCTTGATTTTAACGAAGAAAAAGATCGTATTTCATTGGGTCTTAAGCAACTGCAGCCCCATCCGTGGGATAATGTTAAGGACAAGTATAAAGAAGGGGATGTGGTTACAGGCAAGGTTGTGAATATCTCGGATTACGGGACATTTATCGAGCTTGAAAAAGGTGTCGAAGGGTTGATTCACATTTCTGAAATGTCCTGGACCCAACATATCAAGCATCCTTCGAAAATGGTTTCGCTTGGCGAGACTATTGAAGCCAAGATTTTAAATATCGATCATGAGGAAAGAAAGATTTCGCTTGGCCTGAAACAACTCGAGCCGGACCCGTGGGCGGATATCGAAGCCAAATATCCGGAAAATTCCAAACAAACAGGCATCGTTCGAAACTTAACCAATTTTGGCGCTTTTGTTGAGTTGGAAGAAGGGATTGACGGCCTTATTCATATCTCAGATCTTTCCTGGACCAAGAAGATCCGGCATCCAGGTGAAGTGGTTAAGAAAGGCGAAGAAGTCGAAGTGGTGGTGTTAAACATCGATAAAGAGAATCGCCGGATTTCGCTCGGATATAAACAGACCGTTGATAATCCATGGGATGAATTTGAACAGACCTATCAACCTAAAGCATCAACCAAAGGCAAGATCGTTCGCATGATTGAAAAGGGTGTGATCATCGAGTTGCCTGATGGTGTGGACGGTTTTGTGCCAATGTCGCAATTACAGAAGGAAGGCATCCGGAAACCTGCGGACGCTTACAAAGTTGGCGATGAACTCGAGCTCTCCGTGATTGAATTCAACAAGGAGAATAAGAAGATTATTCTTTCGGAGAAACAAGAAACCGACAAAGCGACGAGTGACCAACAACCCGGATTTGCTGTCGATGATGAAGAAGCCATCGCCGAATACGAAAAAGAAGTCGAAGGCTCTGGAGCCAAAAAGAAATCAGCAAAAGCTAAAGTTTCGGGGACCGAAAAGGAGAAAAAATCCGAGACCACGGATTCGAAAGGCGATGTCAAGGGTGAAAGCAATTCCCAAACGGCTGAGGCTGAGACGAAAGCAGAAGCTCAGGGTGAGAGCGAAGGCGAGTCTGAAGCGGTTGAGGCTAAGAAGAAAGGTGATGCTGAGGGCGAGAGCGAGAGTGAGTCTGAAATGGCTGAGGCTAAAACGGAAGCCGAAGCTGCTCAACAAGACGAGGAAAAGTCATCCGAGCAAGATTCAAAGAGTTAGCTCATGATCATTTGAACTGAGGGAGAAACGATGTGGGCCATTAGATGGTTTTTGGCAGTCGTCGTAATATTGTTGGTTTTTGGTTTTGCCCTGCAGAACACCAATCAACTCACACGTGTTGTCTTTCTCCACAATGTGTGGGAATACCATAATGTCCAATTGTGGATGGTAATCTATGTCTCATTCGGCCTTGGTGTTCTGTTTTGGCTCATCGTGTCTGTGTTTCAGGTTCTTCAATTGAAGAGCGAAATCCGAAAACTGAAAAAGAAGAACCTGGAAATGCAGCATGAACTTGAAAGCCTGCGAAACCTACCCATCAGTGAGGAAGAAACCGGATTTGATATTAAGGAAGAGACTTAAAATAAAACAAGCATGGATTTCACAGCCATACTGATCCTTGTAATCGTCAGTGCAATCATTGCGATGGTTGCATTTCTTTTATTCAAACGGAGTCCTGACTCCACAGCAGTGGACCAGGCCGCTGCTGACTATGCGGAGGGTTTGAACCTGCTTCTCGAGGGGAATCGCGAAGTTGCTTTGAAGAAGCTAAAAGAAGCCGTGTCAAAGGACAGCAATAATGTTGACGCGTATCTGAAAATCGGGGATATTCTTCGGGAGATGGGGCAGATTGAACGCGCAATTAATGTCCACAAAT
Source organism: Candidatus Zhuqueibacterota bacterium (assembly GCA_011775825.1). Lineage (GTDB taxonomy): Bacteria > Zhuqueibacterota > Zhuqueibacteria > Oceanimicrobiales > Oceanimicrobiaceae > JAABYK01. Next base: position 29,953 of record JAABYK010000627.1, read on the forward strand.
ACCTGACGGTTCGAAGTGGTTTAACTTTCAAACAACGTTCCGATATTTTGTGGAGCTTGACGAAGGATTACGAATCTGCCAAGGAATACGATAAAGCGTTGGGTGTTGTCAACAAAGTTTTGGCAGAAGATAAGAATATGCGCTGGGCAAAGGAAATGAAGGTCCAGCTTCATGAACAAAAAGAAGAATGGGAGAATGCATTCCAGGCTTACAAGCAATTGCACAAAAAGAATGGTCGTAAATCCGGTAGACTCGCTTTATATCGAGTTCAACAAGGAATGCAGTTCATCGAAAATGGCCACGAGAAAGAAGCCCAAAACTGCTTCCGAGATGCTATCAAAATTGATCCCACAACTCCTCCTGCCTATATTTACCTTGCTGACTCCTACAGGAGGGAAAGTCGCAAGAGAGATGCTCTCAAGGTTCTTAAAGAGTTTGTGGAGAGAGTGCCCAATCAATCCTATTTGGCCTTCGAGCGTATCCAACAACTGCTATACGAGGGGGGAGTTTTTGGAGAAATTGAAAACCTGTACTTGGACATCATCCGGACCCAACCAAACAATCTGATGGCTCGACTCGCGTTAATTGAGATTTATGAAAAAAAGGGCGAAATCGAAAAAGCTATCGATACGAGTTTGGAAGTTTTGGAGCAAGAGCCAACGAACAAACAGGCCAAGAAGTATCTCGTCAAATTGTACCACAAGACTGGTGCCAACGATAAGGCGGTTCAAGAGGCTCTGGATATCATCGAGCAGTCGCTGAAGCAAAAAGAGTTTTTTAAATGTAAACTGTGTGGTTATGAATCGGAAGAACCTTTTTGGAGATGCCCGGAGTGCCTTGAGTGGGAGACTTCTATTCGAAATTAGTAACTTTAGTTACGTCGATCGAAAAAGTCAAATTGCATTGTTCTCTCAAAAAGGGAGACGTGATTTGACTTTTCTTTTTACATGGGGGTCAGCCGTGTTGCTAAGTGCAACAGCTTTGTTTTCCCAGGAACCGGAGGTCGACTTAGAAAGACTGTTGCGCAAGAGCGACCCGTCACGGCTTCGGCAGGACATCCGAACTTTGATGGACCGCTATCGGGGAACGGCATTCGAGTTTTACCTGGATGCCTTGACTGAAGCCGATGCCGAGTTGGCCCTCAAGAAATATGAGCAGCTCATGGAGCGGTTTCCAACCTCCAGGTACGCCGGAGACGCCTTGTTTAAGGTAGCCCAGTATTACTTTTCCCGGGGATTATATATTTCGGCCCGAAAGAAGTTTGTGGAATTTGAAAAAAAATTTCCGCGCTCGCCCTCAATTCACGACGCAAGATATTTTGCGATGGCGAGTCAGTGTGCAATAAAAAAGGATGACGCTTGCTATGAGGAATTGAAAAAATACTTGGTAGAAAATTCGCGTTCTCCTTTTACAAAGCTGGCTAAAAAAGACTTAAATGCACTCCGTGAAAACATCTATGGTGACAAAGAGCTTTCAAACGGGGATATTTCCAATGGCAGCGGAGAATATACCCTGCAAATTGGTGCTTTTAGCCAGGTCAACAATGCCCTCAATTTAAAGGACTACTGCAAGGACTTGGGCTTGCCTGTCGAGGTTCGAGAAAAGAATCTTCGAAACGGGACCTTGTATTTGGTTTGGTTGGGAGCCTTTGAAACCGAGGAAGCCGCTGAAACCTTCGGTGAGCGATTCAAGCGCCAGCATGGCAAACCCTTCCGCGTAGTTGAACGATATTAATCTGAAATTTCTACCCGGTTATCCAATATGATTCCGGTACAAAAAGCCATTGAGATTGCGCTTGCCGAGACATCGCCAATCGGAACGGAAACCGTCTCCATTTTCGATGTAAACGGTTTTGTCCTGGCTCAAGATGTTTACTCCGACATCGATATTCCGCCGTGGGACAAATCTGCTATGGATGGTTACGCGTTTAAACATTCCGACGTGACCGATGCTCCTGTTGAACTTCGAGTGGTTGGGTTTATTCCGGCTGGTGTTTATCCCGAAGTCAGGGTTGGCAAGGGCGAGGCGGCCAAGATTATGACCGGTGCGCCGGTGCCTGAGGGCGCTGATACCATTCAGATGGTTGAAAAAACTCAATCCATTAACAAGGAAAAGGTTAAGATACTGGAAGGCGTCATTCTCGGCAATCATGTCGCAAAGAAAGCTGAGGTGCTGAGAAGCGGAGAAAAAGTGCTCACGAAGGGAATGCTTATCAGTCCGGCAGTGATTGGCGTGTTGGCCACAGTGGGAAAGAGGGAGGTCGAAATCTTTCGAAGGCCGACTGTTGGAATTTTGGTGACGGGTGATGAGTTGGTGGAGGTTCCGCAAACGCCGCGTGCCGGGCAAATCAGAAACAGCAACGGATATGTTCTGTTCAACCAGGTGCGAGAATGCAGAGCAACCCCCGAATGGTTGGGAATCGCCCCGGATAATCTGGATCAGCTCAGCGAGAAAATTGCGCACGGCCTCACAAAAGACATCTTGCTTATTTCGGGTGGTGTATCCATGGGCGATTTGGATTTGGTGGAAGATGTTTTTGCTAACCTTGGCGTGAAGGTTCTCTATGACAAAGTTGATATCAAGCCGGGCAAACCATCCGTCTTCGGCACCGGGAAAGACACTCTCGTGTTCGGCCTGCCTGGCAATCCGGTTTCTGCAAGCACGGTGTTTGAAGTGATCGCGAAACCGGTATTGCGGAAGATGATGGGCTTTGAGCAAGTGCACAGTCCCAAACTCACCGCCATTTTAAGCGAAGATTTCAGAAGTAAGACGAAGCGAGCGAATTATGCGCCTGCTTGGGTACACTATCAGCAAAATAGTTTGATTGCCACACCCATCGCCTCAAAAGGATCGGCAGACGTTTTGGCGTTCGCAAAAAGCAATGCTTACATGGTGATTCCTGGCCACCAGATGAAAATCAAGAAAGGTCAGGAAGTAGATGTTCTGCTTCGGGATGAATTTTGGCGAACTTGCCAGCAAAGTATGATTTGACAAAATCATGATTCGCTTCAGAAGATTGTTCGCCGAAGGGTTGCGCCATCCCATCGCTTTCATCCACGTCATCAGATATTTGCCGCACTATTTCAAATTATTTTGGCGTTTACTCAAAGATCCACGAATGCCAATTTCTCCCAAGCTTCTGTTGTTGTTGGCACTCATTTATGTTGTTTCCCCCTTCGATTTTCTGCCTGATATGATTCCGTTTATCGGACAATTGGATGATCTTTTCATCCTGCTCATGACTTGCAAGCATTTCCTCAATAATTGTCCCAAGAATGTCCTCATGGAACATGTCCACCAAATTGAAGACGAGAAACGCAAAAGCTAAATGTAACGCAGGCGAACCGATGGCACGGCATTTGTTTTGCGATACAAATTCTTGTTTTGGGATACAGATTCGCACAAGACCTCCGCTGATTTTAGTATGTCAGTGACTTGAACTTCACATGCGTCATATGCTTCCGTTTGAGAATAACCAACCAGAAAACCCGCCGACAACGTCTCCTTCTTAGTAAAATTCACTCTCAGTCAGTTTCACGGATAGACTCTTCACAACTCTTCATAACTCGTATCTAACCTGAATAATTCATGAATCTGAAACAAAATAAAAAAATGTGGAATCATTTGATTTGATGTTGAAGCATTAATGGATTGTTGGAGTACTGGTCTGACAGCGGGTGGTTCCATAAATCCATTGATCCAGCACTCCATAACCCCATGTTCATTAATTAATATAATATAATATTCTTGCTCACCCATATTCTACAAGTGTTATTAAATTCATGAATAGTTCAAGCTAATAAATCTGCGCACATCTGAGTTCATCTGTGTTCGAAACAATATACGATCTGATGCTGATAAGCAGGTGTTTCTAATTTTTTGTTTCCACTTAGCTTTGGTCTCTTGACTTTTAGGATCAAATTCACTTTCTTTTAATTAATACAATTAATTCGAAATTTATAACTCAAGTCGTTCTGTGGCTGCTTTCGAAAGACCCCATGCGAGGCTTGATTTGCACATTAACCATTTTCCTCATTTTTCAAACAGAGGCGGTTTTTTCTCAGCTTGAGCTTGATGTGGTTTATCCGCGTGAAGAGCAAACGGTAAATGCGTTCGATTCGACCTTTGTTTTCGGATCGACCAACATACCAAAAGCCAAAGTGTTTGTCAATGAAATACCAACCAGAGTCTATCCAAACGGAGCGTTTCTTGGCGTCGTGCCTGTGACTTCTGGTGACTTCAGCTTCAGATGCACGGCGGTTCACGACACTCAGAGCGTGGAGGTTGTGCGCAAGGTTTTCGTAAGGCCGTTTTTATCAACGATTCCGCGGGATTCGTTTGCGATCGATTCGACCTATATTTTTCCCCAAGAAGATGTTGAGCTGCTTTCAGGAGACTACATCCACGTTGCGTTCAAAGCCACCCCAGGTCTGATGGCAACCTGTACCATTCCGGGGTTGATTGCACACGGCCCCATGAACGAGACCGAACCCTGGAATGTATTTGATTGGGGCGAAGCAGTTTTTGGTAATGGCCGGGCGTCCGCGTCTTCCCCCATTGAAGGGGTGTACACCGGCGTGTTTAAGATTCCGCATGACACCAGGCTTGATAGCGCCGAGATTATATTCAATCTTAAGGGCATGGATGGCATTCATCTGCAGGCGACCGCACCAGGCAAGCTTACGGTTCGCAATGAACAGATACCTCAAATTGCGGTTCTAAAAGAAGAGCTTACGGTTGCCAGAACCGGTCCCGCGTTGGGCTACCAGCAGTTTCTACCGGAGGGTGTCAAATTGCTGATTACGGGAAAGCACGGAAACTACTACAGAGCACGTTTGACCGATTCTGAAAATCTGTGGGTGCCTGCAAGCAATTTGGAATTGCTTCCCAAAGGAACTCCAATTCCATCAAGCCGGGTGTCGTTGGTTCGAACCCAGGAACTGGAGAACAAGGTGAAGGTAAGAGTTTATCTGCAGGAGCGGTTGCCATTTAAGATTGAACAAGTTCGCAGTCCCTCTGCTTTGAAAATAAGCGTTTACGGAGCTACGTCTAACACAGATTGGATTCGATACGATTTTGATGATCCGACCATAAAGCTGATAAAATGGTCGCAACCTCAAAGCGGAGTCTATGAACTGACTGTCGAATTGCATCATAAGCAGCAGTGGGGATTTAATCCTTACTATGAAGATAAAAATCTGGTCATTGAAATTAAGAAGCCACCGGAAAAGTATGAAATCAAGTGTTTGTTTATTTGCATTGATCCGGGACATGGCCCTGTGGACGGAGCTATAGGACCCACAAGGTTAAAAGAAAAGAACGCCAATTTGCAATTGGCCATGGTTCTTAAAGAAGAATTGGAAGATAAAGGTGCGGAGGTTTTTCTCACGAGGGAAGGTCAGCACGGAGCCAGTTTGGACGTGAGAACGAAAATGGCCGCATTTTTGGAAGCGGATCTGCTTTTGAGTATTCATCACAATGCTCTGCCTGACGGCGTCGATCCATTTACCAATCGGGGCACGAGTACGTACTACTATCATGTTCAAAGCCATCCGTTGGCTGTAGCCATTCAAAAGCGTCTTTTGGATGAATTGGAGCTCCGGAATTTTGGTTTATTTTATGACAATCTGGCCTTGTGCCGACCGCCGCAGATGCCGGCCGTGCTCATCGAATCGGCGTTCATTATGCACCCGGAAGAAGAGATCTTAATCAAGTCTGACGAGTATAAAGAGGAGGCGGCCGAAGCTATTATAAAGGGGATCGAGGATTTCTTGGATCAAGCCAAAGAAGACCGTTGAATGATAACCATTTTTGAGGGTTAAACTCATGATCGAGAAGCTAAATGTTATGTTACTCATCATTGTGTTAGGGGCAATGTTGCAGACCGGTTGTACGTCACATAAGAACGGGGCGCCGAAAGAGAGGAAAGCCGTGCAGCACAAAATATATTTCGAATCGATAGAATCGGAGAAAACCGTCTCCGAACAGGAAACCGTTGAGGTAACAGTAAAAGGCAATTTGCCATCGCCAGCCTATTCGTTAGAGGGCTTCGATGTCAATGTAAAAAATGAACTTATCGAGATAACTCCCATCGTCAAGCATGATTCGAGTAAGATGGTGGCGCAGGTGTTGGTGCCGTTCGAAGAGGTCTGCAGAGTCGGCAAGCTTGAACCCGGTAATTATCAGATTCAGATAATGGGTCCGCAGGAAGAGGTGGAGGTACAAAAAAGCCTAAAAGTGTCGAAATAGCGTGTGAATAAACATAGCCTTTTCTGCTCCAATCGGATGAACGCGCCCGGCATGAAAACAATAACTTGCCGGTTAGGGAGGGGTCTTTTTGTTTAATGGGACTTTCGTTCAGCGACTAAACAGCAATTCAAATTCATTGGAAATTCGTTCATAATTTTTTGTAAGGAGTAATCTTGAGCAAAACCGGCTTTATTTATGACGATTCCTTTCTCTATCATAAAACCGGACCGGGACATCCCGAACGCCCCGAACGTCTGCAAAGGTTAATGGATTATTTGAATGGCTCCGAGGTGTTTGCCAGTCTGACTCGGCTGCAACCAAAAGAAGCAGAGTTGGATTGGATTGAAGAAATTCATTTGCGGTCGTATATCGAAACGATACAAGGTGCTTGTAAGTCCGGCTTGCAGTTTCTGGATGCGGACACGGTTGTGAGCGAGGACTCCTACCGCGCAACCCTCTTAGCAGTTGGATCAACCGTAGAGGCGTGCAACGCTGTTATGAATAGCGAAGTAGAGAATGCGTTTTGCGCTGTTCGGCCGCCCGGACATCACGCCGAGCGAAGTCGAGCCATGGGCTTTTGTTTATTTAATAATGTGGCCATTGCTGCTCGATATTTGCAAAAACATTGCGGGATCGAAAAGGTCTGCATCATTGATTGGGACGTTCATCACGGCAATGGCACCCAAAATGCTTTTTATGACGATGCCACTGTTTTCTATGTCAGCATTCATCAGTATCCCTGGTTTCCTGGCACCGGAAAATCTGAAGACCGCGGGATGGGTGAAGGAGAAGGGACAACCCTAAATTTGCCGTCTACAGCGGGCCTGGGAGACCAAGAATATTTGAAAATGTTTGAAAAACAGATTATGCCGAGTGTACGGGATTTTAATCCGGATTTTATTTTAATTTCGGCGGGGTTTGATGCCCATCGTGACGATCCTCTTGCGAGCATGCAGGTGACCGAAGATGGGTTTGCGCATCTAACGGAGGCGGTAAAATCCCTCGCCAAGGAGTGCTCCGAAGGGCGCTTTGTGTCATTATTAGAGGGTGGATACAACCTGAATGCTATGGCCAAGAGCGTTGAGAAACATTTACTCAAAATGCAAGAGTAATTAGCGAGAAAACGCAACAAAATTTGAACAAAATGGACTTTTATGAATAAAATATACATACCCTACCATATGGCTAAACTAATTTTTGATTCTTAAAAGATTAATTATTATATTCAAATTTGGGAATCTTAAGAAACAGGTTGTTAACAATTGCTTGATATCAAGACAAAGAATTCCTTAAAACATGGCGACTCAGACGCTTATCGTGAATTGCGGCGGAAGATGATTCAAAGGCAAATTGTGGCGCGTGGCGTCGTCGATCCATTAGTCATAAAAGCGATTGAAAACGTGCCGCGCCACAGGTTTGTCGATGAACGGTTGGAGAAGTTGGCCTACGACGATTCGCCACTACCGATTGGCGACAATCAAACTATCTCCCAGCCATTTATTGTGGCGTACATGACAGCAGCATTGGAGTTGAAAGGAGGCGAAAAAGTTCTCGAGGTAGGCACCGGTTCCGGGTATCAAGCTGCGGTTTTGGCCGAACTTGCCGACCAAGTTTATACAATTGAAGTAAACGAAAATCTGGCTATTGAAGTCGCGGGTCGGTTAAAGAAATTGGGTTATTATAACGTTTCCCTCAAGTGCGACAATGGTTACCAGGGCTGGCCGGAATACGCTCCCTTTGATGGCATTATCGTGACGGCAGCGCCAGACCATATTCCTGAGCCGTTGTTAGAGCAACTGAAACCCGGAAAAAAGATGATAATACCGGTTGGACAAGCCAGCCAGGAGTTGCTCGTAGTTTCAAAACAGTCTGATGGGTCTATTCGGAAGGAGGCGCGCATTGCCGTGCGGTTTGTACCCATGATCGATGAAACAGAGAATCGAGACTGACCGTCAATGAAAAAGCTACTCACGGAACGTGATGTAATCGACGCCTGGCGGTCTCGTAGATTTCAGATTCCGATAGGTCCCCACACGGTAGTTACACCAGCCGCTGCCGATTTAGCCAAAGCCCACTATATTGAGATCATCAAAGCATCTCCGTCTTCCACGATCGTTTCATCAGCTTCGGCTTCCAAAAGAGATGTGGACAGTAAAATCGTGATCGGTTCGGATCACGGCGGCTTTGACCTTAAAGAGGAGTTGAAGCAGTATCTGATGGAGTTAGGACTTGATGTAGAGGATGTGGGCACTCACTCAACGGACTCTGTGGATTACCCCGATTTTGCGCATGCGGTGGCCAGGAAAGTCGCACAAGGACATGGCTCGCGTGGCGTAATCATTGATGGCGCAGGAGTTGGCTCCGCGATAACAGCGAACAAAGTGCCGGGCGTAAGGGCGGCGACCTGTCACGATGTCTACACCGCGAAAAACAGTCGCGAGCACAATCATGCCAATGTGTTAACCATGGGAAGCAGAGTGCTGGGCTTGGACGTGGCCAAACAAATCTTGAAAGCTTGGTTAGAGACGTCGTTCGGCAGCGGACGCCATGAAAAGCGCGTGGGCAAAATAGTGGAAATTGAGCGACAATATGCCAAGTAATCGTAACGAAACCTTCCACTCTTTTTTCCGTTCATTGTCTAGAAACCTACCATGTAATTAAAATCAAAACAAATTCTTACTTGGGAAATTGCTATGGCAGAAGAACCTAAAGAAGAAAAACGTCCACAGAAGCCCCAAAAAGCAAAAAGCGATAAGAACAACGATCAAGATGAAATTAGGAGGCTGTATCGTTCCAGAACAGACAGAATTGTAGCTGGCGTTTGCGGGGGCGTGGGAGAGTACTTGAATATCGACCCGGTCATCATTCGTGTTGTTTGGGTAATCTCGGTGTTCTTCGCGGGGTTTGGCATTCTCCCTTATATTATCGGCTGGGTCATCATTCCCGAAAATCCGAGTCAGGAGCCACCTCCGCCGAAGGATAGGGGCGGGTCCAGAAACACAGCTTTAATTTGGGGGGTGATTCTAATTGCTATCGGCGGATTCTTTCTTTTCGAACAGTTGAATTGGTTTAACTACCATCCATTTCATTTTCGTTGGCGCTGGAACCCATGGTGGTTTGGCGGTCAGTTTGAACTACTTTTGGCCATCCTTTTGATTGCCATTGGCGTGATTTACATTTATCAAGTCACGAAGAAAGAGAGGCAAGACGAGGCAACCAAAACACAAGAAACGGCAGGAGGTAAAAACATGGACAAAAGACTAACGAGATCCGTGAAAGAACGAATGATTGGAGGAGTTTGCGGGGGGATTGCCAATTATTTCAACATTGATCCAACCATCGTCAGAATTGGTTGGGCAATCGTTACCTTGATCACAAACTTCATCCCCGGCATTGTTGCTTATATTGTCATGCTCATTGTCGTTCCGGAAGAGTCTGCAGTCGATCCATCAGCTTCTGGTTCCAAACCCACTACCCAAAAGGCCAAAACTCAGAAATAAGTTTCTTTCAAAAGGAGAGATTTGTATGGCTAACAGAGAGAGGTCATTAATTCCGGGAGTTATCCTGATTTTGCTGGGTCTCTATTTTTTGTTAGACCGACTCAATGTTTTTTATTTTCGATGGGAATACCTCTACCCGTTGATATTGTTAGGGTTGGGTGTGCTGTTTCTGGTTGCGATCTTTACCAAAAAAGATAAGGGGGCAGCATTTCCTGCGACAATACTGCTCATTTTAGGACTCTTCTTCTTCCTCAGAAATTACGGCTTGCTTCCCTATGAATTCTACCTTTATTATATTGAGGATTACTGGCCCATTTTCTTAATTGCTTTTGGCTTGGGGTTTCTTGTGTTATTTTCGGTGAAACCGGAAGATTGGGGCGTTCTGATTCCGGGCGGTATCTTGTTATTTTTCGGCGTCGTGTTTTTGTTGAGGAACATGAGGCTCTTTTACTGGAGAGATTTTGCGGATTTCTGGCCGGTGATATTGATTGCAATCGGTCTCGGTATCGTGGTAAGCAGTTTGCGCAAGA
>JAABYK010000627.1:40265-49868 GCA_011775825.1 Candidatus Zhuqueibacterota bacterium
GTCTTTTTCTTTTCTCACCGGATTCCTTGTCTTTCAGATTTAACGAGAGGGTTTTGACTTTCGACATGTAACTTGGTTATGTGCCCTTATTGAGGGAGAAGCGACAACAGCTCTACGCTTCTCGCTCCACGCTAAAAACCGACACTTAGAGCACTAAGCCAAGCCGTGAATTGTTTCAATCTAACCGGCTTCATACATGAAAGTATTTGGCGATCAAAAATATGAAAGCACTCTACTTATCTGACAACCTCGAACTCAAAGAGCTTGAAGCTCCGCAGTTTCATGAAGGTCAGGCTTTGGTCAAGCTGTGCATGGCCGGGATCTGCAATACCGATTTGGAGTTGGTCAAAGGCTACATGAGTTTTGAAGGCGTATTGGGTCACGAATTCGTCGGTGTGGTGGAGAAAGCAGACGATTCGGGATGGATGGGCAAACGAATATGTGGCGAAATCAATTTCGGATGCGGTGAGTGTAACTATTGCGAGGGAGGTTTAAGTAGACATTGCCCGAATCGAACCGTGTTGGGAATTCTCGATCAAAATGGGGTGTTTGCTGAATATACGGTCCTGCCCATCGAAAATCTGCATGCGGTGCCCGATTCTCTGCCTGACGGGTTCGCTGTTTTCGTTGAGCCGCTGGCTGCCGCATTAGAAATTCTTGAACAGATAAAAATTGAGCCGAATCACAAGGTGGCGGTCATTGGAGATGGCAAATTGGGCTTATTGATTTGCCAGGTGCTCAAACTGACGGGATGTGAGATCACGTTGATCGGAAAACATTCGAGAAAGTTGTCCCTGGCAAAGTCATGGAGTGTAAACGCTGTATTATTAGACGAACGCCCGGAAGAGAAATTCGATGCGGTTGTGGAAGTTTCCGGTTCGTCTTCCGGCTTTGACACGGCTATGGAATTGATTAAACCTCGTGGCACGATTATTTTGAAGAGCACCTATCACGGCAAGTTAGGGTTAAATGCTGCCCCCATTGTTATCAATGAAGTGAACATCGTTGGTTCCCGATGCGGACCTTTCACAGCCGCAATCCGAGTTCTGGATCAAAAGCTTGTGGATGTGGAGAGTCTCATCGATACGGTATATCCATTTGACCAGTCCCTCAAAGCTATTGAACACGCCAAACAATCAAACTCGCTAAAAATTCTTCTTGATTTTAATGTTTAAAGTCGTAGTTGAATTAGCCGATCGTAGCTATCCGGTTTTCATTGGAGAAAGCATTCTCGATCAATTGGGTGAAATGCACAACATTTATGATTTGGGCAGTCAGGTGGGCGTCATCTCCGATGTGCGAGTCCAGGATATTCACGGAGAAAAATTAACCAAGGGTTTTACGGACCAGGTCAACACCTTTGAAATCATAACATTGTCCCCCGGAGAAGAGTCAAAAACTTTGGATACCGTAGATAAAGTTATCGCACAGATGCTGGAACTGAACCTGGAACGCAATGCCGCCATTTTGGCATTTGGTGGCGGTGTGATCGGGGATATCTCAGGATTTGTGGCGTCAATTTACAAACGTGGTGCACCGCTGATTCAAGTACCGACAACGTTGCTCGCGCAGGTAGATGCAAGCATCGGCGGCAAAACCGGGGTCAATCACCGCTTGGGCAAAAATATGATCGGTACAGTTTATCAGCCCAAAATGGTCTGGACAGATGTGTCGGTTTTAACAACTCTGCCGCGAAGAGAAATTCTGTGCGGTCTGGCGGAAATCATCAAGTACGGCATTATTCGAGATGCGGAATTGTTTACACAGATAGAACAGAATTTGGACAAGATTTTTGCCCTCGATTTGGATTTGTTGCAGAACATTGTGAAACGCTGTTGTGAAATCAAAGCCGAAGTGGTTTCCGCGGACGAGCACGATCGCGGACAACGAATGATCTTAAATTTCGGACACACGGTTGGACACGCCCTGGAGGCGGCAATGGGGTATAAAAAAATCTCTCACGGTGAAGCCGTCCTTTTGGGCATGATCGCAGAAAGTAGAATTGCTCTGGATACAAATGTACTCGATAAAGATGACTTTAATCGTATTCGAGGTCTGATCGCGCGTCTGGAATTGCGGGTTCATCTCAAAGGTCTGAATGAAGCCAGGCTGTACGACGCTCTGTATCGCGACAAGAAAACTGCTTCTGGCCGGATTAAATTCATACTGCCAAGACGAATCGGCGAAGTTTCGATTGTTGACGGTGTTGAAGGAGCGCGCTCCAAATCCGGAATTAGCCACATGCTTCAGCAGATTTAGCAGAACTCAATTCATACGAATCCAACCAGAACCCACACAAATAAAAATTGTCTCCCACAGCACCAAAAACTTGACTTTTGAACGAAACAATTTTACATTTTAGTTAAATCATTTTGAGCACTGATTTTAACTCCTTTATGCACTGTCATCAATAAAGACCAACAATTTCGGGAGGAAAGTACATGTTCAGTAAGCTTCAGTTTTCATTGTCCTTCGTCCTTAGTTTTGCGGTGTTGATTCTTTTTGGATGTGCGGATAAAGAGATTAAGCCGGCATTAGAAAGTATCTCAGCCGAGCATCTTACGAAAGACGTCAAAATCCTTTCTTCCGATGAGTTTGAGGGTCGTGCGCCATCTTCGAGAGGTGAAGAAAAAACCATCAATTTTCTAACGGAAGAATTTCAAAAACTCGGCCTTGAGCCTGGCAATGGGGGCAGCTTCTTTCAGAAGGTTCCCCTGGTAGCCCTTACCTCAAATACAGATTCGAAGTTGAAAATCGAGGGCAAGGGCATAACCAACGTGTTCAGGTATGCGGATGAGTACATGGCCTGGACAAAACGGGTGGTTGGCAGCACTTCCATCGACAACTCTGACATGGTGTTTGTGGGTTACGGTTCAGTGGCACCTGAATTCGAATGGAATGATTACGAAGGGTTAGATGTTGCGGGAAAGACGGTGGTTATGCTCGTTAATGATCCTGGCTATGCCACCCAAGACCCCGCGCTTTTTAATGGCAATGCCATGACATATTACGGGCGCTGGACCTACAAATTCGAGGAAGCGGCGCGCCAGGGTGCAGCCGGAGCGTTGATCATTCACGAAAAGGAACCTGCGGGGTATCCGTGGGAAGTCGTTCGAAACAGCTGGTCGGGGAAACAATTTGACCTATTGACCGAAGACAACAATATGTCGCGCTGTGCCATCGAAGGCTGGCTCACGCTGGAAAGCGCCAAACGTCTTTTTGAACAGGCCGGGCGGGACTTCGAAGCGTTGAAGTCTGCCGCAACAAAGCGCGATTTCACCCCCGTGCCGTTTGGGCTGGACGCGTCTCTCTCGTTACAGAATAATATCGAACACTCCGAATCGAACAATGTGATTGCCGTACTCCCGGGTACGGATCGCTCCGATGAGTACATTTTTTACATGGCGCACTGGGACCATTTTGGCATCGATCCGAATTTGGAAGGAGATAAGATTTACAACGGCGCGTTTGATAATGCAACCGGCACCGCTGGTTTGCTTGAACTGGCAGAGGCGTTTACGAAACTGCCAACGCCTCCCCGCCGTTCCATCGCATTTCTTGCCGTGACGGCAGAGGAACAAGGGCTGCTCGGTTCGAAGTATTATGCAAACAACTCCATCTATCCGCTCAACAAGACGGTCGCTGCCATCAATATGGATGGTCTTAATATTTACGGCAAGATGAAAGACATCACGGTGATCGGATACGGAAATTCCGAGCTTGATGATTATATTGAAAAAGCCGCTTTAGAACAAGGGCGCTCGGTAAGACCCGATCCGGAACCGGAGAAAGGCTACTATTATCGTTCCGACCATTTCAGTTTTGCCAAGCAAGGAGTCCCGGCCCTTTATGCCGACATGGGCATTGACCATGTGGAACATGGCGAAGAATGGACCCGCGAGCAATTGAACGAATATACGGCGGAACGATACCATAAACCTTCGGATGAGTACGATCCAGGCTGGGAACTTTCGGGTGCTGTTCAGGATCTGCGGCTGTTTTTCAAAGTTGGCTACCGGTTGAGCATGGAAAGCACATTCCCAAATTGGAATGAAGGGACGGAATTTAAGGCAAAGAGAGACGCTTACATGCAGGCCGCGTCGAGATAATCTTTTCACCAGGCGAAGGATAATTCATGAAAAAGCCTATAAATCTTAAGGTTCGAAAAATAATTAGAATAAGATTTTGACACTACGTTCACCATTATGGGGAAGAAATATGAAGATTACGTTCAACGGCTCCCCGAACCCAACTCTCGGTGTTGAAGTCGAATTGCAAGTTCTCGATCCAGAAACAAAAAATTTAGTGTCCGGAGCGCAGGAAATCTTGGCTAAGACAGATGGCGATCACCATGTGAAGCCCGAACTCATTCAATCCACCATCGAGCTGAATACGGACGTCTGTTCAAACATCATGGCCGTACGCACCGATTTAACCGAACGACTCAATCATCTCATTGAAATCTGTGATGAATTGGGTTATGAGTTGGCTTGTGTGGGCACTCATCCGTTTTCGAAATGGGAAGAACAAGACATTACTCCGCAAGAGCGATATCATATGTTGGTGGATCGCTGCCAATGGCCGGCCAGAAGACTGATGATTTTTGGCCTGCACGTGCATGTGGGGGTCCCGAGCGGGGAAAAGGCTATCGCGATTTTCAACTCCCTTACCACCTTTCTGCCGCATCTCTTGGCCTTGTCGGCCAGTTCGCCATTCTTTGATGACGCGGACACGGGGTTGGCCTCAACGCGTGTGAAGATTTTCGAAACATTGCCAACGGCCGGTCTTCCATATCGCCTGCTTAACTGGGCCGAATTTCAACGGTTTATGATCACGCTCGTCAATGCCAAAGCTATCGAGAGTATCCGAGAGGTGTGGTGGGATCTTCGTCCGCATCCTGGCTTTGGCACAGTGGAACTCAGAATTTGTGATGGCCTGCCGACCCTGGACGAAATTGTGGCGCTCACCGCTTTCATACAGGCTTTGGTGGTTTGGCTGGGTGAGGAGTACGATGAAGGCATGTATTTGCCGGTGCATCGACATTGGATTGTGCGGGAAAACAAATGGCGTGCAGCTCGTTGGTCAACAGATGCCGATATTATCATTGATGAAGATGGTAACTTACAACCGCTTGCCGAAGGCATCGAAGAGCTTTTGGAAACGCTTTCTCCAATCGCAAAACGTCTGGGGAGCCATGACGAGTTAATGCGCGTTCGAGATATCGTTAAAAATGGGCCCAGTTACAAACGGCAGCGAAAGGTCTACGAAGAGACAGGCGATTTCAAGAAAGTGGTCGAAAACCTGGTAAACGAATTGCGGAATAATGTGACAACTTCGGCATAGACTGGAAGTTCGAAGATTTGTGATTCCGGCTCCAGTGGCCGGTTTTTTTTATTTCTAAAGGAGAGGAATTGTCAAAAAAGCACACCGGAAAGTTGTCGCACATAGACGAGCAAGGTCAGGCGAAAATGGTCGAGGTCACCGAGAAGTCGGATACCGTGCGCAAAGCGGCTGCACGGGGTTTTGTGAAGATGTCGGCGGAGGTTTTGAGTTTGATTCGAGAAGATAAGATTAGAAAGGGCAATCCGTTTCAAGTGGCTCGCATTGCGGGCATCATGGCAGCCAAGAAAACCCACGAACTCATCCCCCTGTGCCATCCTTTGCAATTGAGCAATGTGGAAGTTGAATTGACCCTAAGCTCAAACGGTGTCGAAATCGAAAGCCGGGTTGTTTGCGTTGGAAAGACTGGCGTCGAAATGGAAGCCCTCACCGCGGTGTCAATGGCTGCGCTTACCGTTTACGACATGTGCAAGGCCGTCGATAAGTCCATGGTCATCGGTGACATTCGACTGGTTAAGAAAAGCGGCGGACGAAGCGGTACTTACATTAATCCGGGTGAGAAATGATGGGCCTTGAATCGTTCGTCTGAATATTTCTTTGATAGGCATTTGTTCCACACCGCGTTTGGGGAGCACTCATTTTGCCCTGAATGGTTTGCCCTTCAAAATATCCACCTGAATCGTCTCCCACGAATTGTTCAGCACACAAATTACTCAAATGATTTTGAAGTTTAATCATTTAGACTTTTTGGTTCCTTGAAATCCTCACCCCTATTTTCAAGTTGATTTTCTGAATTAGATTCCTTAAAATAATCTATCGCAGTTTCTGAACATACCGTCGACCTTTCACTAAAATAGGGAGTCATACCTTGATCACAAAAATCAAAGGGCGAGTTCACAAATATGGCGATAACATCGATACCGACGTGATTATACCGGCCCGTCATTGTGTGAGCATCAAAGAGGAAGACCTGGCAGAACACTGTCTGGAAGATTTGGACAAAGAATTTGTTAATAAAGTCAAACCCGGCGACGTTCTGATGGCCGGGAATAATTTCGGTTGTGGCAGCTCAAGAGAGAATGCGCCGATTGCCATAAAAGGCGCCAAAGTGGGGTGTGTCGTGGCCCGATATTTTGCCAGAATATTTTATCGTAATGCCATCAACATCGGGCTGCCCATATTCGAGTGTCCGGAAGCCGTAGATGGCACAGATGCCGGTGATACTTTGGAGATTGATTTGAAAACGGGAACGATTTGTAATCAAACCAAGGATAAGACTTTCAAAGCTGCACCGTTCCCTGAAACCATGCAAGAGATTATAAATGTGGGGGGGATGGTAAACTACGTAAGAAAACGAATTGGGAAATAAAATGAATTTGATCAAAGGAGTGTGAACATGAGTGCAACGGACGTTGTTTTTCTCTCAGGTGTACGAACCGCTTTTGGAGCGTTTGGCGGGTCCTTGCGAGACGTGAGTGCCATCGAATTAGGCACCATCGCTGCGAAGGCCGCGTTGGAAAAATCAGGCGTGAGTCTGGATGATATCGATCACGTCGTGTTCGGAAACGTGATGCAAACCTCTGCTGATGCCATCTACATGGCTCGCCATATTGGATTAAAAAGCGGAGTTCCGGTTCCGGTCCCTGCTCTCACCGTCAATCGGCTTTGCGGCTCCGGTTTCGAAGCCATTGTGCAAGGCGCCCGCATGCTGAAACTTGGCGAGGCCAAGTTCGCTTTGGTTGGCGGTACAGAAAGCATGAGCCAAGCGCCACACGTGATTCGCGGGGCCCGATGGGGCTTGCGTTTGAATGCCGGTAAACTGGAGGACACTTTGTGGGAGGCCCTGCTCGATCCATATTGTGACTGCCAGATGGCCATGACTGCGGAGAATTTGGCGGACCAATATGGCATCACCCGCGAAGAAACCGATGAATACGCTCACAGAAGTCAGATGCTTGCTAAAGAGGCATGGGATTCGGGCCGGCTGGCCGAAGAGGTGGTTCCGGTTGAGCTTAAGAGTAAGAAAGGCACGAAAGAGTTCAAAGTCGATGAACACATGCGCCCCGAAACCACAAAGGAAGGTCTGGCCAAGCTACCGCCTTATTTCAAGAAAGACGGGACGGTGACGGCCGGTAACGCAAGCGGCATCGTCGATGGCGCCGCAGCTTTGGTGCTGACAACCCGGGCAGTTGCTGAGGACCGGGGGCTGAAGCCTTTGGGCAGGTTGGTGGAGTGGGGCAATGCCGGCGTGGAGCCTTCCATCATGGGAATCGGACCCGTGGACGCAAGCAAAGCCGCTTTGAAACGAGCAGACATGACGTTGGATCAAATTGATTTGGTGGAAGTCAACGAGGCATTTTCACCGCAGTACTTGGCCGTCGAAAAAGAGCTGGGGCTGGATCGTGACAAGACCAATGTGAATGGTGGCGCCATTGCCATCGGGCATCCATTAGGCGCAACCGGGGCGCGCTTGACTTTGACCATTCTGCATGAACTGCACCGCAGGAGCGGCAAATACGGTTTAGCCTCGGCATGCATTGGTGGCGGTCAGGGCATGACGGTAATTGTGGAAGCTTATTGATTTGGGATATTTAGAATGAGCGACGTCGATAAAATCGTCGGCGGCTTCCGAGCTTCCATTCAGGATCTTTTGGTACCTGAATTCAAAGCATTGCAGGCGGAAGTTCGAGCGTTAGGGAAGCGCATGGACAAAGTAGAGTCTCGGCTTGATAAGCACGACGAAAAATTTGATAAGATCATCGCCGAGATGCACGCAGGCTTTGAAAAGACCGAAGAACGAATTGCGGGCGTAGTTTCAGAGATGCACGAAGGCTTTCGAAAGACTGAAGAACGAATTGCGAGCGTAGTTTCAGAGATGCACGAAGGCTTTCGAAAGAGCGATGAAAAATTTACAAAAATATTCATGACGCTTGAAAAGCACGATGAGCGGTTTGAGAGAATATTCGATGCCATTTCACGGTTCGAAAAAGGCCTGCAGGTGGTCCTCAATCGGTTGGACTATGCCGATAGAATTTCCGCGCTTCAGCTCGAAGTCGAGAGGTTGAAGCAGCATGTCAAGCTCCCGCAATCACAGGGAGTTGAGTGAATCCAAAATAACAAGGCTGAATGGCAGACGGTTGTGGACGATGGATTAAAACCCAGAACATAATCCATATATGAGATTTAATGATTTCTTAAGATAGGAAAGAAGGAGGATTCATGGCGATTAAAAAAGTAGGTGTGGTGGGCGCCGGATTAATGGGGTCCGGAATTGCCCAAGTTTCTGCTGTAGCAGGCTTTGATACCCTAGTTCGAGAGATTTCACAAGAATTGTTGGACAAGGGTTTGGGCAAGATCGACGGCTTTCTTTCAAAGGCGGTCGACAAAGGCAAGATGTCCGCTGAGCAAAAGCAATCGGCTCTGGACAAGCTGAAAGGCACCACCAAGTTGGATGACTTGAGTGACTGCGATTTCATCATTGAGGCGGTCACTGAGGATATCAAGAACAAGAAAGAGCTGTTTCAAACTTTAGACAAGAACTGTTCCGACGCCACAATTTTTGCAAGCAATACCTCCTCTTTAACCATCACCGAGATGGCGGCTGCGACAGAGCGTCCCGATAGATTTGTGGGACTGCACTTCTTCAATCCCGTGCCCGTCATGAAACTGGTGGAGGTGGTTCGAACCATTGAAACGAGTCAGGAAACCTTTGATGCAGCGTTTGAATTTGCCAGGTCGCTCGGGAAGGAGCCCATTGCTTGTAAAGACAATTCGGGCTTTGTGGTGAACCTGTTGTTGGTGCCGTATCTGCTGGCGGCCATCCGAGCGGTGGAAAGCGGCGTGGCCTCCATTGAGGACATCGATAAAGGGATGACACTCGGGTGCGGCCATCCGATGGGACCGCTAACGTTGTTGGACTTTGTTGGCATCGACACGACATATTACATTGCCAACATCATGTTTGAGGAATACCGTCAGCCGCAATATGCAGCACCGCCGCTGTTGAAAAAGATGGTGTTGGCCGGCTACCATGGACGCAAATCGGGTAAAGGATTTTACGACTATTCCGGTGAAAAACCCGTGCCGACCGATTTGGGATTATGATTCTTTGCAACTAAACTGGGTATGACTACACAAGAAAAATTAAACCTTCCCAAGAGTAGCCTGAGAGATTTTTGCAGAAGAAATCACATTCGCAAGCTTGCTCTTTTCGGTTCGATACTGAGGAACGATTTTCAGCGTGAGAGCGATGTGGACGTTTTA
>JAABYK010000442.1:0-3289 GCA_011775825.1 Candidatus Zhuqueibacterota bacterium
GAACTCACCCCCTAAATCCCCCTCTCTTGGCCAAGAGAGGGGGACTTTCTCCTGCGCCTGGAGATGCTGTTTAAAATAGCCCCCTTCTCTTCTCAAGAGAAGGGGGTTGGGGGATGAGTTCCATAATGCTGCCCGCACTGCATGAGCTGTGCCGCCAACCTGTTCGTTCATAAGGATTTGATTTTGTGAAGCCCTATTAAGGACAAACGTGACGTTGCAGGTGTTAAAAACCTGCAAAGGTCGAGCTCAAACTGCTATCATGAAAACTTTCGCTGTAGTATTAAGCGTCTCACCGAAACTCTGAAGCCAAAAATTCGCACTTGCATTAGCATCCATTCAGCCGAATCGTTAGCGCGGAACTTGTGTGCAAACCTTGCACGTTAACTGTATTCTTCTCATTTACGAGGATGCGCCCGTTGCGGCGCCAACATGCCGTCCCATTGACTATATAAGAAGCCCGGAAATCCTTCTCACTTCGTGTGGCCTGAAAAGGTATTCAAATAGAAATTCTATTCTACGATGAAAGCCATGTCTTCAAAGTTAAGGATGTAAGTATCAAATTTATTCAGGACATCTAAACCGATATTCCCGTAAAGATGGTTCTGCGAAGGATTGCCCATAACTTTGGTGTGAACATATATGCTGTCAATCATAACAGTCGTATCGGCCATCCCAATCGTTATCGTGTCCAACCAGTAGATGGGATGTTCAACAATCCCTCCTACTCCCCCGGCTTTGATCGTATCAACTTGTGATGGACTGACTTTGTCTGAATAAAAGCGTCGGAAGAAGGGTTCATAGAACACGCTTCTGCCAGCTCCGCTATCCAACCGGCCTATCAAAGGGTTTCCCTCGTACGTAAATTCAATTAGTGGCGTCAGGTTTTCAAGAGCAAGATTTTGAATCTCGCGAATGGGAGGATCTTTGGGAATGGACAAAATTCCGTTTTGGAATTGAAGCTCTCCCATAGCCTCCAGAACCGGGAACCCTATGACCCCGTGAAGCTGAAAACCGCCCGGAAAGGTCAACGCTTCATCCGGAAATACCAGGAAAACCACGTGTTCGAATGTCATATTTCCTATGCTGAGCGATTCGGCAACCCCTACATCTCCTTTAACTCGTTTACCGGTTGCCGTGCCAACGTCAATGCCTGCTTCAATAATTTGTAGGTCTAACGCTTCGGCCTCTGATTTCATCAAGATCGAATAATTGGCACCGGTATCATAAGCATAATCCCGTTGATGGCTATTGATTGTTACATCAATGTGTGTGCCTTTCAGCTTTAGCTCTGAATCGCCACTTTTTGTAATGCTTTGAGGGGGAATGTCGCGCAGCGCTGCAGCAATGCGGCGAGCATTTCGAATATCATTCTCTTTTTCTTTGGGCAGGTCAGCGATTTGCAATACGCTATCGGCTGCGTGGAGTGCATCTGAATAGGCGTGCAACCTCAAATAATTATTTATTTTCATTGCCCAAATGTCTGTTAACAAGGTGTCTGGAATTAAATCGATACTAGCGATCTGATTCAAATATTGAATAGACTCCCCTGGATTATTAAATGCACTTTCAACAGCAGCTTTATAGTAAAGTACGACGGGCATATCTGAGCTTGGTCCTCTCTTCAATCTATCTTTAAGCAAAAAATAATTTTTAGAGTGAAATGAGGTCTCAAGCTCCTCCAATTTCTTTCCCGACCAATTCTGAGAGCCACATTGTAAATAAATAAACGTACCAAGAATTAAAATTATTAAACGCAATGGCTTTTTCATTTTTGGACTCTAATTGTAAAGGAAGGCTTTAATTAGAAGAATATACATAATAGTCTTTCAAATAATCCCGGATTTGGCATGGCTGTGACAAAATCAAGCAAATTTCCATTTCGTATAGATTGAATATGACTGGATATATTTATGGATGCAGTCTCCATTTTCCGCTGCTATTTTGTTTTGGTAGCAGTCGGCTTTGTAGTGATTCCAGAAGGATTCCCATCTTCCGGACTCGATATAGGTTCGGAAGTTAAGGATTTTTGGCCGCCTTTTCTCGACAAACGCACGCCACCGCGGTACAGCCTTGCTTTGACTATAGATTGCAAGCTGCCTCCACAGGACCGCTGGCAATAAGATTTGTTAACCCAGACTTTTTAGAAAATTCATGATTTGAGGCATTACAAGAGCTGTTTTCCACAAAGCCGTTTATGTGAGCAGGTTAGTCGTAACAATTTGATCTGCGTGTGTCAAGCGAAATCACTTTCGAATGTTCAGACCGGGCAGAATCAGCAACCGATCAGCGCAGCCCCGATGACACCCGCGGAATCCCCCAATTTGTTTTTGACGATGGGCGTTTCCAGACTATCGCTGAAAATGAATCGGGCGACTTCTTTGACGCCTTCGGCGTAGAGCTCGTTGATATTGGAGAGTCCGCCTCCGAGCACCACCATGTCTGGATCCAGAATGTTGATCAGGTTGGCCATCGCCCGGCCAAAGTTGCGAAAGAAGGTGTTCACAAACGCGAGGTCCGGAGATTTGCTTTTGCGGTAGTTGTTGACGATGTCCGTGGCGGATAGATGAACACCGTATTGCTGCTCGTAGAGGCGCTCGAGCCCGCCGCCGCTGATCAAGGATTCGACGCAGCCCCGGGAACCGCACCAGCATTGGGGTCCGTTCGGATCGATGGACATGTGTCCCCACTCGCCGGTGATGGCCTGCATGCCGGTGATGACGTCGCCACCGCGGACAATGCCGCCGCCGCAGCCGGTTCCCATGATCACGCCAAAGACCAGGTCTCTGCCCATTGCCGCGCCGCTTATGGCTTCGGCCAAAGCGAAACAGTTGGCGTCGTTCTGAATGATGATTTTTCGACCCAACAAAGCCTCGAGGTCTTGTTTGAGCGGCTGATCGTTCAGGCAGAGCGTGTTCGAATTCTTCATGAGTCCGGTGCGAGGCGAGATGGCGCCGGGTGTGCCAATGCCAAACGTGTGAGCCTCCTGCTCGATTTGGTCAAGCATCAACTCATACAACTTTTTGATATTGTTCAGGATATGTTTGTAGCCATGTTCCTGTTCCGTAGGAAGGCGCTGACGGAAGCGTTCCCGGTTCTCGTCATCGAGAATGACGCCTTCGATTTTGGTGCCGCCTAAGTCAATGCCAAGTTTGTTCATGCGTCATCGGCAAGCTATTTTGGGGATCCGTTCGAGATTGCTCAGTACCAATTTCATGAATTTGTGGACGTATTGCCTTGTACGTGAAGTTGACATGATAAACTGGAAATTCGAAGTCCGAAATTCGAGCCA
>JAABYK010000442.1:3489-4057 GCA_011775825.1 Candidatus Zhuqueibacterota bacterium
AAGCTATCGAAGAAATCTTGTGCCTGTTTGTCGCCTGTCAGGGCTTGTTTGAAGTCCTTCGGCACGGTGATCGTGGGAGGTTCAGTATCCAGCTCGATGACGACGTTTACCGTGTCACCGTNNTTCGATTTTGGTGCCGCCTAAGTCAATGCCAAGTTTGTTCATGCGTCATCGGCAAGCTATTTGGGGATTCTTTCGAGGTTTCTCAGTACCAATTTCATACATTTGTGGACGTATTGCCTTGTACGTGAAGTTGACATGATAAACTGGAAATTCGAAGTCCGAAATTCGAGCCAAATCCGAATGACCAGAATAAAAAATCGAAAACAGGAAACGAACCTTAAAGCATAAATCGAATGACGATTTACCAATTGCGATTTTCGAATCTGTTTATCGGCTGGAAAATTGTTTTGGATTTCGAGATTCGATATTCGGATTTTTCAAAAAGTTACGGTGCCTTGATGCCTTGCATTAGATTTTCGATGGCTTTGTTAAGTCTCCTGGTTCGGGTTTCCGTCTTTTTGGCGCCTTCGATCCATTGCACATATTCTTTCCGGTGGGTGTAGGA
>JAABYK010000442.1:4065-20523 GCA_011775825.1 Candidatus Zhuqueibacterota bacterium
CGGCACGGTGATCGTGGGAGGTTCAGTATCCAGCTCGATGACGACGTTTACCGTGTCACCGTAGTTTTTGCCAATGGCCTGCCGGACGGCCTTTCTCACTCCCAGGACGTGTTTTCCACCCATGGGCGCCAGCGAGCCCCGATAAGGATGGCCATCAAAGGTGGCCTTCACTTTGACCCGGCCTTTGGTTGCGTACACTTCTTGCACACCAAAGGGAATCGTGATAAAGGCGCCGCCCGCAACGGAAGCCTCTTCAATCACGGCTTCGAATTGTTGTTTGCTCATGCTGTCCTTTCTATGCTTCTGGAACTTTACTTTCGTTACTGTCTTTGGGGTGAATATCCAAAACCCAGATTTCTGAAATGCCGTTACCGCCCTTTGTGGTTAATGCCAAGAATTTTAGGCATAAATTAGATTAGAATTAGATTTCTACAATACGAGATTCCTACTTCTTGCTCAATTCCTCGGCTGTCTCCAAGTAGTCCCGGATGGCATCCTTAATATTTGCTAAAGCTTCCTTTTCTGTTTGACCTTGTGACCAACATCCTGGCAAACCCGGGCACCAGACGGCATATCCTTCTTCGTTCTTCTCTAAGTTGACTTTATATTTCATGATTGCATCCGTTAAGTGTCAAAATCTCACAACTCCGCCCACTTGCCCTCCCCTTCCCAGACACGAATGGTAAACGGGAGGTCAAGTCGGTCCTGCAGTCGTCCCTGCAGCATTTCACAAATGTTTTCCACGGAGGGGTAGTCCAGAAAATCGTTAAGGGATTTGTGGTCATAGTCTTGCAGGACTTCATTGACGGCTTTTTTCATATCGGCAAAATCGAGGACCATCCCTTGCTTATTTTCACCCTCGATGATGACTTCCACTTTGTAGGTATGGCCGTGCAATTGGCCACATCTCGGATGTCCGGGTAAGAAGTGGGCGCAGTCAATATAGTGCGTTGTGCCAAGTTTCATGTGACCAAACCAACCTCAATTACAAAACCGGAAAATAATTGACCATTTCCCATTGGCTTAGTTGTGCCCGGTAGTCTTCCCATTCGAGCCTCTTGTTCTCCAATAATGTGTTGAAGACGTATTCTCCGAGGGCTTTCTTCATGAGCTCGCTCGATTCCATGGCTTTGATGGCTTCAAAAAGATCCTCAGGCAGCGTGTCGATTTTGAGCTCGTCTCTCTCCTTCTCGTTCAGTGCATAAACATTACGTTCCACAGGTGGAATGGGTTTATAATTCTTTTCAATGCCTTCCAAGCCGGCCGCCAACATGGCACTGAATGCCAGGTAAGGATTGCACGCCGGATCCGGGGAACGCAGTTCGATGCGGGTAGCATTTTCTTGCCCTAATTTGTAAGCCGGCACTCGAATCATGTCGGAGCGGTTGCGCACCGCCCAGGTTGTGTAAACGGGCGCTTCGTAACCCGGCACCAATCGCTTGTACGAATTCACCCATTGATTGGTCACCAGCGTAAATTCCGGAGCATGTTTGATCAGCCCGGCAATGTACTGCTTGCCGGCATCAGAGAGATGGTGTTTGTCGTTGGCATCGAAGAAAGCATTACGCTCACCCTTGAAGAGAGACATGTGGGTGTGCATGCCGCTGCCGTTTTGGCCGAACAGCGGTTTCGGCATGAACGTCGCATAAATGTTGTTTCGCAGGGCCACTTCTTTCACCACCAGCCGGTACGTCATCGCGTTATCTGCCATCTTTAGAGCATCGGTGTAGCGCAAGTCAATTTCATGTTGACTCGGGCCCACCTCATGATGGCTGGTCTCCACCTCAATTCCCAGGGCCTCTAACGCCACGACGGTTTGTTTGCGGAAGTCACTCGCCACGTCGAGAGGCGTCAAATCGAAGTAACCGCCACTATCCAACGTTTCCGGCATGCCGTCGGAACTCTTGAAATAAAAGTATTCCAATTCGGGTCCGACGTAGAAGGTGTAACCCAGATCCGCTGCCCGTTTCAGATTTTTCTTCAGGACCCAGCGAGGGTCGCCCTCAAAATGCTCACCTTCCGGCGTGTAGATGTCGCAGAACACGCAAGCAACCGTGCTCTCTTCGCTGTGCTTCCACGGCAATATTTGGAATGTACTTGGATCAGGCATGGCTACCATGTCGCTTTCATCGATTCGAACAAAACCCTCGATGGATGAGCCGTCAAATCCCGCCCCTTCCTCTAATGCCGGCTCCAACTCTTTTATGGTAATCGCAAAACTTTTCAGGAAACCCAGGATATCCGTGAACCATAAACGAATGAATCGGATGTTGTTTTCTTTGGCTACTTTCAGGACATCATTTTTATCTCTTAATTCCATGAGGGTTTCTCCTTTGATTGCTGTGAACATTGCTATTTTGGTTTTCAATATGCTGAATTGTGAGAAATAAAGCAAGCGAAAACCCAATGAAAATCACTCAGCGTAAACTTCAGCCGCCTATTAGGAAACTCTTGTGGGAAAGCCCAAACTAGCGTTGTTAACCTCACTTACGATGAGGGTATCCCAATATGTTCGTTTACAAAGCCCGAAATTTTAATTTTTGGCGGTCTCGGAAATGAATATTCTCCTCATCAGAACCGAAGTTTTACTTCTGCCTAATTTTTGCTTGACAATCTGAGCTTGAATACGTATATTGGTCGCGATTATAACTTCCTCCAAATTTTGTCCCGAAAAAACTTAAAAACTTGCGAATCTTAAGGGCGAAAGGGGATCATTCTCGGTGGATACTCGATTCCGATTGAATTTCAAGCGGTGTTTTGGATCCCGCCAGCTCCATCACTCAAATCCAATTTCGACGAAAAAGCAATTCTTCAAAATTGCTCCAGCGACACTATGTATAAGTCTGATATTGCTTCCAACCTTTTTAGGTGCACAGCATTGCGATCCGAACACCCTGCCGAAAAGTCGGATTGAACGACTTCGAGGTGGGGTATTGGGAATGAACTTCAAGTGGTCCGGAGAGGCCTTCTCCAGCTTGGGTTCCCGTGCTGATGCTATGGGGGGAAGCATCAGCACGCTATACCCAGGAGCGGAATCGATTTCCTCAAATCCTGCCGGGCTTGGTTTTGCCCGTGGCTTCCAGGTGACCTTAGATTGGGCTCCACCTATTACCATTGATCCCGATGGCTTTTTAGGCATCGAAGACGAGATTAACCAGAATCTGATTGAGACATCCCTGAACAACAATCCACCCGTCGATTCATTGAATTTCGCTCATCCGGAAGACGTCGTTGAAGAAGCGACAGTCAATAGTGAATTAGACATGCGGGGCGGGCTGAAGGGCGGAGCTTTGATGTACGGCACACCTTATTTTACGATAGCAGCCTCTTTTCATCAGCCTTTTCGACTTGAATCTCAAATCAGCATATCGAGGAATGGAATTTTTGGCGGCCGCTTTGAATGATGATGGCGAAGAGACAAACCGTATTTTCGGCACAGTCAACGGCAATCTGAATCTGAATTCCACCATCGAATCTTCTAGCATTGCTGTCGGAACGCGATTGCGGCATAATCTCGGTGTTGGGCTTGTTTACGACAACTTTAACGGTGAGATGAATTTTGAAAGCACCTTCCTGCCTGAGGGGATTGTATCAAGTACCGGAGGTGACACCCGAGCGTTCAATGATCCGGCCAGAGTGCAGTATGACAGCCTGTTTGCAAGAGCGCGAGGGGACTGGGAGGGGAATGCCTTTCGCTTCAGGTTGGGCATCGGCTACCAACCTGCACCCAATGTCAGTTTGGATGCTGTAGTCTCCACGCCCTTCACCATTGATCTCCGAGGGCCATTTTCGATGATTCATAACAGAATTCGAGCGCTTAATTTGGGCGCCGCCTGCAATGAGGAGTCTTTGGACCCGGACATTTTACTCGAAGACGATTTGACCAAAACCCAGAGACGAGAAACAAGTGTTTCTGGCCTCGACATTGAAGTGCCCGGCCAACTGGCGCTGGGATTTTCAACACGATGGAGCAACTATGTTGCCTCGCTGGTCTTTGCCAGGTATTTTGATGATCTTGCATACAGTCTTTCCTACGAGCAGGAATTTGAAGAAGTTGACTCACTGGGACAAACGCAGCAAAAAGCGGAAAGAGGTGACATTCATCAAGGGATTAATCTGGGAACCACCGTGCGTTTAGGCATTGGTGTTGAGCAATTGATGGTGGGACTGGGCGTAGTATTGGCCGAAACCTTCCGGGAAGAGAACCTGAATACAGCGGGTGAGGAACCGGATATATCCGACCGTGACAAGCTGCTGCTACCGTATTTTTCATTGGGAGGAGGCGTTAATATCAGCTCTCGTTTCCGACTTGATTATGTTGTTAACCTCTACAATTCCTCATTTTTACGTTTTTCCACTTCCTATATTTTGAATTGAAGTTTCGAAATGGTATGTGTTTGAGATGATGGCGGTGCCTAGACCTAATCAAGCCTTGCGTATATCAACAATTCTATTGCTTGCAAGCATGGCTTTTCTGCTTCTGTTCGATGTCCGACTCTCTTTTCCACAAAGCCGCAAGTCTCAATTCAAACTTCCGTCTGTGGAATTGAATTATGACATTCTGAACAGCCAACAGAATCAGGACGCATCCATCGTGTTGACAAGACTCCCACGCGGGATGTTCCTCAACGGCGACGAAACGGACAAATTCATTATAAAGTGGGAACCTGAAATCCCATGTACGTTCCGATACAGCCCACGGCCTTCGAGTCGAAATCTGGCTGATTACCCCACAACGATTAGCGCTAAAGGTACTGGCCAATTGACTCTAAATCCGGCCAAAGAGGGTATGGGCACCGCGGTTTACTATTGCATCCTGGTGTCAGAGGAAGACCCGTCAGTGACTTCGGTGGAATTCCAGATCATTGTACAGGCCAACAAGGTGGCTCGCGCCATCGAGCCCATCGGCTCCATCGATGTTTCGCAGGGAGCGCCGCTGTTCCGATGGGACCCGGTCGAAGGGGTGCCTTACTATTTTCTATTCCTTTCCGAAGGACCGCTTTCCATCGACAGAAATGACGAGGGCGAAGTGACGGGCCTGACGGGGCTGAATCTCACCTGGCAGATCTTAACCCCTTCCACATTTATGAAATTCGGGGATCCCGATCCGACGGACAACTTTGTCAACGCAGACGTCCCGCCGCTCATTCCGGGCATCGAATACAATTGGATCGTCCTGAACAGTTACGGTCCAACTACGGATTTGGTGTCGGGCGAGGTTGCCCCGGTGGGCCCATCTTTTTTTGAAGTCAGTCGATCGGAACTTTCACAAGCCCCTTCTTTGGTCTCTCCCGCGTCAGGAGAAACCATTGCGGAAGACGAAATTCTATTTGAATGGAGTCCGGTTCCAGACGTATCTCGTTATCGAGTATTCTTGTATGAGGCCGGTGAGTTTGCAGACAACGAGGTTGAATTCACTTTTTGGAGTCAGGTCACAAGTGACACAAAACTTACCTTGAAGGCGAACAAGCTCCTGGTCAAGACACAGTATTTCTGGCGCGTAATAGCCGAAAATGCCGACGGGATTTCGGCCAGCGAACGCCTGCCGTTTCAGTACGATGGATCAGCAGGTTGGATAAAATTTATTGTCAACTCAGAGGAAGGGCCGTTATCAAGGGTTGCGGTTGAAATACGAAATGAGTTGGATGGCTCACTCTTATTGCCCGCGGTGACCGACACATTAGGCATCTCAAAAATGCCGCTGCCCACCGGAAATTACACATACATTGTATCTCGTCCGGGATTTGTGACTCCACCGCCGACTCGTTTCACCGTTCCGAATAACGATACCGGTGTCGTGAATATACAGTTATCCAGAGGCGCGACCACAGTCTCCGGCCAGATTGTCGACCCCGGCGGAGAACCTGTATTTGACGCCAAAATCGAATTGACTTCCGGCGATCGTGTTGAGTCCACTAGGTCGGAGGCATCCGGTTACTTTTCCCTCGCAGTCGCGCCTGGTAGATGGACCATGCGAACCTACAAAGCCGGATTTGCTGCGTCGGATTTTCAAACTATTGACGCGGAGGAGGAGGTGGCCCTGGACATTGGTCAAGTTACGTTGCAGCCCGCGACAAACTCGATCTCAGGGCAGGCAACCTTTGTAGACGGTCAACCTTTGTCCGGGGCATTCGTTCGGGCCCAAAAAGAGGATATCGTGTTTGAAACCACCACGGGAAATCAGGGTGGCTATCGCTTTCAATTAGGGCCAGGTCCATGGAAGATCACCCTGGACGCAAAGGGATTTTTTGCTTCCCCTCCTGACTACACTTTTGAATTAAGTCAGGGCCAACAGCAGGTGGCGGGATTCGTGCTGTCTCAGGGAGGTTTGGTCTATGGCAAGATCAGTTTTCAGGGGGTTGGCCTGGAAAATGCCGTGGTACAGGCATTTGATAAGCAGACGGGAGAACTGCTGCAAAAGGCCGTCTCAAACATACACGGAAATTATTCGCTTGGCTTGCCAGCCGGAGACTTCGAACTAAGGGTCGTGAGTCAAAACTTCCTCGAGCTGCGACGAGATGTTTCCATTTTGGAGGGTGAGACTTTGGTTGAGAATTTCGCACTCACCGAAGCCGGGTTTGTTGAGGGTACGGTGATTAATCTCGAAACCGCTCTTCCCGTTGAAGAAGCAAGAGTTTTCGTGGTGGAAGATACGACTATTCAGACGCTCTCTGATGTGAACGGAAAATATTTCCTAAGTTTGCCCCCGGATACAGCTTTTCAGATCGATGCTTCCTTTCCGGGATTCGGCAGCAACGGTCCCTTTAGCGTGAGCACGGCTTCCGGCGAAACGGTGTCTCAAGATTTCCTCCTTAAACCACTTTCGGGTATCATTCGCGGGCGAGTGACCGATGGCTTCGCTCCTATCGAGGGTGCCGTGGTTCACTTCGAGGAGCTTGATTTGCAGATTTTGACGGAGTCCAACGGACAATTCGAAGTCGAAATCGCTCCCGGTTTATACAACATCGAAATAAGCAAAGAATGCCACTTTTCGAATACTCAGACAGTCAACCTCGAAGCGGGGGAAACGGTAAATCTGGACATACCCCTGCAGGCGTTAGAAAGTGTGATTACGGGCAAGGTGTCGGACGAGTCAGGTAACCCCATCGTTGGTGCAGACATTTCAGCCGTCTCCGACACAACATTTGCCACACAATCGACCGCATCGGGGGACTACGAGCTTTGCCTCAACGGCGGCATTTTTCGCGTCTCGGCCAGTCGGGTGGGATATTTGCCGGCGGACACCACGCTCGTCATTAGCGATGGCGACTCATTGAGCGGTATCAACTTCGTGTTGAAAGACAATTTCGCCACCCTTACAGGAACCGTTCAGGATGATGAAAATAATCCGGTGATCTCGGCAGTGGTCACCGTCACCAACGCGGAACAAACGCTCCGCGACACCACCGATTCGGAAGGCTCATTCCAGATCGAAAAAATCATTCCCGGGGAGGCCACCATCCAACCTTCGAAATCCGGATTGTTTGGTGAAAAGATTTCTTTCTTTTTCCTGGCTCAGCAAAGTGTGGACTTGAATTTGACCCTCTATCCGGCGAATGGTTTTATTAGGGGTACCGTCCGTGACCAAGATGACAACTCAGGCATTGCGGATGTGCTCGTTTCGGCACAATTGTCGGAGAATTCCGAACAGTTATTCAGCTCGAGGACAGATGCATCCGGTCAATACAGCATCACCGAACTGCCTGTGATCCTAGACAAAACATATCAGGTTTTTGCATTTAAAGAAGGATTCTTCTCCCCTGGTCCGATTACGGATGTGCCCCCTAACACAGAAGGGGTCGACTTCCTTCTGGTAAACAAAAGCGGAACCATGTCCGGGGTCGTCCAGGATGTGGACACGAACGAACCGCTCGAAAATGCTCGAGTTGAAGCTACTAACCGAAGTGGGGGAAGAAGCATCGGCTTTTCAGATAGTTTGGGTACGTTTATTCTCACGGAGTTGGTGCCAAACGAGATGTATGATGTCACAGCGGCAAAAAGCGGATATTTTGCCAACCGGATACAAAACGTGACTCCGGGTGACACCAATGTCGTCGTCAAGCTGTTGCGGAGATATGGTTTTGTCATGGGTAGCCTCACCGACTTCATGGATAACTTTCCGCTTCAAGGTGTGCCGGTGCAAGCAACGCCCAATGGTTCCGAAGGACGCCAGGTCGAAACCCTGACGGATACCAACGGTCAATACATGCTGCGCCTCATTGCCGACAATTATAAAGTCCAGCCGATCATCTCCCATAATCGAAGTGAACCAGCATTTGTCCAGCTAAATGTTTCTGAGGTCGATACGGTAGAAGGCATTGATTTCAAGTTAGAGCCGCAAATGGTTCAATCCATTTCGTTAGTACGGACTGATTTGAGTCAACAACCAACCATTTCAAATCAAGAAATGCACTGCTACACAGCCAATGCCCGTGATGTGGACAATCGGCCGGTCAACATTGGTACGCCGAAATGGACACTCAATGTGTCCCGTCATGCAGCCGTTATCGATTCCACCGGCTGTGTCCGGTTGAGTCCGAACTATTTTGGCGATCTTACCATTACGGCAACGGACGTTCAAAGCGGTGTGGCGGGCAATCTGTCCGTCCAGGTGTTTGCGACCATTGATTCTACAACGAACACAGACTTGTTTGATGATCGCGGTCTGCAGTTGGGGGTAAGCGAGAATGCGGTTCAATCCAGGAAAAATCTCCTCATTGTGAAAGAACCAATCGCTCCCGCAAAACGAGGTCGGGCGGAAATCCTCACGGCGGATTCAACCTTCATACTCAAACCTGCGGGATTGACGTTCAAGGGACGTTCCTCAATTCGGTTGAGTCAAAATGGTCGTGAGGTGGTGGCTGTCAATTCGTCCATCAGGTTGCAACTGCCTGCGCCTCCGAATACAGAAGGTCAGCAGCGGTTCATCGCCAAGTGGGACGAAGTCGCAAATGAATGGATATTCTTTGCCACCGATGAACGAGGCGCGAATATACTTGAAACCCGGATTCTGGAAACCGGCGAGTATGTGGCGTTGGCCATTTCCAAAGCGCTGACAATCGAGAACTTTAGTTTGAGGCCAAATCCATTCTCGCCGTTTCAAAACATTGAAGGGCAAGCCGGTTTGAAGATCGAGTTTGATATTGCTTCGAGTGCTGCCCCAAATCCATTGTTGACGATTAAGATTTATAATTTAGAAGGGAACCTGGTCAGGCTGCTGCACGACCAAACGCCGTTTCTTCGCGGTCATTCAAAGATTTATTGGGACGGCAAAACCGATAATGGCACCCTGGCGAGAAACGGCCGCTATCTCGTACGCATGATTTTGGAAGACCCGGAAGACAGGAAAGAAGAGATGAAATCCGTGGTCTTGATTAAGTAAATGGGATAAGTTACACAACTTAATTAACAGGCGCAACCAGCAATTAGATTTAAACACGGATGCTCACGGATAAATGTGTGAAAACATTTGAAGGGGTCATTTAATTGAAATGGAAGAATAACATCCAAAGCCGTGGACATAATAAATCAGTTTGAATCCGTGAAAATCCGTGGCTAAAACTTTACTTGGAGTTCATTCAACCAATCGGTGTGAATCCGCGACTTGTCAAAAACTTTAAAAAGCAACATCTTATACACTTGTAGTACAAATATACTTAGTGAATGTCTGACCGAAAACTCGCCCGTGCCCGTCATTCCGGCATGGTGTCCAGCCGGAATCTCCTGGTTTTAGGCACGGAGATTCCCGATTAAAGCGTTCGGGAATGACAGCTTCAGACCGTTTTCGGTCAGACACAACCTAATAATTACCGGTCACTTTTGTGCGGTTTTTTAAATAAAGGACTCGTCAGTGAGCTTAATCAAATCGGTGACTGCAATTTGCATCGCCATGTTTCTGGGAGTTTCCCAGAATTCTTTCAGTCAGGGGCTCTCTAATATCCCCGGAGCGTTTGCCGAGGCAGGCGTTGGCGTACGACCTTCGGGAATGGGGCAGGCTTACACCGCCATTTCCGATGATGCCAACGCGTTTCTCACCAACCCGGCGGGACTGCTTCTGGGCAGGCGTGCAAACTTCACAGCAAATTATGCGAAATTGTTCGGATTGATTCCGTCAAGCTACGTCGGTCTGCTGTATCCACTGGGGACGAATTATGCCATCGGGGGCGGCTTTTTGTATACCGGTGATGATGCCTTGGGCGAGTACACGGTCGGCGTTTCCTTTGCCTACACGCCGCCAAACTTAGCCATCGGCGATAAGGAGATTTATTTCGACCAGATGTCCTTTGGCATCACCATAAAAGGCCGCTGGGCTTCCTTTGGGAATAACCCCGATGGGGGAGCGAATCAGGTGACCGGTTCAGGCAGCGGCTTTTCCATCGACCTCGGCTACATTCTTTACACAAACGAAAATTTGAGTTTGGGAGTCATGGTCCGCGATCTCATCAACTCGTTTCGATGGGATTCATCCGTCAGCGGCACCTACAACGAGGATGTTCCCGCCACCTTGCGGTTCGGCGGAGCTTACAATTTGGATGGCCTCCTCATCGCATTTGACCTGAGGAAAGCGCTGCATGATGACACATCCAACCGCACCTATATCGGCGTCGAAAAAGCCTTCCACGACATCGTAAAACTAAGAGCCGGCTTCTCCAACAATTTGGGCACCACCGATTTGAATCGGCGCTGGAGCTTCGGCATCAGTTTATTGCAACAGGTGATGGAGAATTACACCGTTGGCATGAATGCCGCCTACCGTGTCGGTAACATCGAAAACTTGTTCCGCTTTGGATTGGATGTTTATTGGGGCAAGGCAAAACAGCGTCCGAAGGGACGGGTTTATTAGTTAGTCGCGGGGTTTTAGGGAGACTTTGCGGAAGTCTCGAACCTTCGGAAGGGAAATTTCTCTATTTCAAACCGATAAAACTCTAACTTCCAATTTCAACGACGCCTTCCTGTCTTTATCAGTACTTTTAAAAATGTTTATTTAGTCCCTTTGTCTCGCAAATGTTTTTTATCAACCTGCACATAGATGATTCGAAATTGCTAAACATCAACATGTAGTAGGTATTCCCAGACTTTGGAGAAGAATCATATATATTGAAACTTTCAGGTTTGGCCAGCGGACCAATTACCATAATAGCCAAAATTATTTTTGTTATGTCATAGGAAACTTTGCAAGATAGTCTTATTGTTTTTCAGTCCTAATTAATGCCATCCTGAATTTTCTAACTGGAATTCATTGAAACAATTCGTTCATATAGAACAATTCCGTTTTCCCCGATGTCTTTAATCAAAAAATCTCCGTCTTTAAGTCTCTTAGTGGGGTCCGAACGATTATGTCCATGGGGAACGAGTATCTCAAGAGAAGTGAAATCTCTGCACCCAGATCTAATGTCGACTGTTTTGCATTCATAATTACCAGTAAATCTATGTCCCTTCCCGAGGTGAGATAGCCTTTTGCATAAGACCCCAACAGAATGATTTTATCCGGACTACATTTTTCTACAATTTTGCGAACTTTATCTTTAATTTGTTGAATATCCATGGTGGGTTGTCCGTTAATTGTCTCCAAGTGGGACATTACGATTTCCTACATAACTCTCTAAGCTATTGGAAAACAAACACAAAATAGCGAAAACTAATTAATTATCAAATCAAGCAAATAAGAAAGGCGGATTAAGATCTGACGCTAAGTGGAAGAACATCGCTGTATTGACCTTTGATCAGAGAAACGACCAGACAGACCTCATGCAAGGTTATCACGCCGCTTGTTCAACGTCAAATTCGATAGTAGGCACTAAGATTCTTGGTGCGTCCGCAATCCGGCCGTGATCTTCTATTAGTCTGCAATCTATGCCCTCCATCTTGACGACCTTTTCACCACACTGTGGACACCACACCCGCGGGTATATTCTCCACTACAATCAGGTTCCCTCGAATCCAAAAATCTTGTTTGACGCGCTTCTCTTCCATCTGATCGTTGCAAATCTCGCATTCCCCGTAATCGTGCCTAATACAACTCGTCAAAACGAAGGTAGAATTTTCTCCCACAGGCTTTTTTGACGCCCAACTGCCTTGCGAACCTTCGAGAGCGCCTCCTCGGTAACCCGTTCGCCTTCTTCAATCATGTAGTTTAGCAGCTTGAATTCGGACCAGTGCACCAGACCTACGTTTGGGCGAATCACCACAGTGGCTTGCTTCAGGAGGTGAAGGTTGTAATGGCGGGCCGTCATGTGGTTGGTTTGAAAAATGATGCTGATGACGTTGTCCAAATCCGGGTTCTGGTTGAGATCTTGTCCGACGTCAACGGCGATCACGATATCCGCACCTAATTCTCGTGCCGGCTCAACCGGGATTGGGCAAACCACCGAACCATCCACCAGCAGATGGCCATTTACCTCGTACGGCGGCAGAAATCCGGGAATGGAAGCGCTGGCCCCCACAATCTCTCTCATGTCGCCTTCCTTGAAAACAACCTGGTGACCCCCCAGAATGTCTGAAGCCACGGGATAGAATGGCAGGCGTGTCTCTTCAATCCGGCCTTCCGGAATGAGAAACTCCATGGCCCGGCGCAGGCGTTGGCCGCCAACCAGGGAGAGCTTGCTTTGGGCCAAATTCACCACGATGCGTTGTCGGATGTGAGTTGCCACCTGCCCGAAAAAGTTTTCAACCGGCTCCTTGCGCTTGAACAAATCCAGACCGCTTTTTAGATACTCCTCGCTCTTCAGGAATTCCTTAAATCGCTGTTCGACAGATTTGGCATTTTTGTGTTTGGCGTAAATCGCGCCAATCACAGCGCCAATGCTGGATCCCACGATCATATCGATGGGAATATTTGCTCTTTCCAGAACTTTTAGAACCCCAATATGCGCACAGCCTCGTGCGCCTCCGCCACCCAATGCTAAAGCAACCTTTCTGCGTTTCACGTTTGAATAAAACTCCTCGACTTGTTACCTAACAAAAACCATTTTCTTGACATCTGCAAAGCTGTTGGCCTCGATGGAATACAGGTAGACGCCGGCAGAAACAAGTCGCCCGGCATCATCACGAGCATTCCATGAGACGCTGTGGCGACCTGCGGACTTCACCTCGTCAACNNAACTTACTTTGCCGGGCTCAGGCAATTCGTACACAATTTTTGTGGTCGGATTAAATGGATTCGGATAATTCTGGACAAGCCGGAAATCGCTCGGGACTGCTTCTGCACCCGGATCGACGGACACGGGAGTGTTCGGAAACGAAAATGTGGAATCCGGCGCATCCACGGGATGAATGGCGTTAATTCCATTTGAATCCGTAGCGGTAAAATAAAACCGGATAACTCCTTCCCCCACGAAGTCAGGAATCGTCGCTGAGAATTGATTCTTTCCCTCGCCTTCAGTCATCGGAACGGAATTAGGAGAACTGCTGCCAGGCAACTCATAAAATAAGAAAACGTCGTTCGGGTCAATGCCGGGCCTGGAAGCAACTTTAATTCTTATTTCCAGATCACTATTATTTACAATCACTTCAGGCCGGTTGCTGAAAGCCGGTCCGTGGAACAAAACCGCCTCGTATGCATTCACCAATCCCCATCCAAACCGGTTGTTTGGCGCATTGGCGCGGTCTGCCGTCAGTTTCAATGCCTCGTGCACTTGCAAGGGGGTCAGATTTGGATGGGCGGAGAGCACCAACGCCGCCACGCCCGAAACCAACGGGCATGAGAAAGACGTTCCGCTGTTAAAGTTGAAAGGAGAAGGGAATCGGGGAGTGGACGGCAATGCGGTGCGGACCGACACACCCAACGCCACTAAATCCGGCTTGATACGTCCATCCGCGGAGGGACCTACCGAACTAAACGCAGCCAACTCTTCCTGGCTCGTCACCGCTCCCACCGCCATGACGCTGTCGCCGTCGGCAGGTGAGATGATGGTGCGCCAGGACGTATTCTGCTCGTTGCCTGCGCTATTTACCACTATAACACCGCGACTGACCGCCAGGTCTGCCGCGATGGTTGTCACGGCCGTGTTCCCATCCATATCGGACGGCACATAAAAATCCAAATACCCCACAGAACTGGATACGATGTCGACTCCCTGACTTTCCATCCATTCGATTCCGGCCACCCAATAGTCTTCTTCCGCACGCATATCAGGCGGATTTGTCAGTTCGGTCTTGGCCAACAAAAACCGCGCCCCGAACGCCGGTCCGATCAACTGGCCTTCTTTGAACGCACCCACAACTGACAGCGTTTGTGTTCCATGCGAGTCCTGGCTCGGACTGTCTTGATCGGGGTCATTTTCGGTGTTGCCGTCGCCGTTGATGAAATCGAATTCATCGACAACATCAAGATTTCCAAAAGCTTCATGACCGCCTCGTCTAAAGCCGGTATCAAGCATGCCAACCCAGACGTCCTTGCCAACGATCCCGAGATCGTGGACCTGTGGAACGGCGATCATGTCATTCTGCAACAGCGACGGACCATAGTCGAACGTGTGGGCCTCCGAGCTTTTTTGTGACTTGAAATCCGGTGTCTCCTCCGTGTCCGGAGACGGCCGACGAACTCGAAGCGCAACCGGCCTGATTTTCTCGACAAAACTCAGCTTTTTCACATCTGCTACCTGAGCCGAGTCGAGCCGAACGCTCACGGCGTTCAACCATCTCGATTTGACTATTGGCTTCAGTCCCATGGATTCCAACCTCTTCACATACCGGGAATGGACGGGCAAATCGTGTTCATCTACCAGGTTGTGTGAAGGTCTGACTTTGGCTCGTCGCTTTAACGCCCGCGAAGACAGGGTCTCTTTGACACGGCTCAGCATTTGATTTGTTTTGGCAAGGCCATTAATACCTTTATCGGTAAAAAAGACCCAATATTTCCCTTTATTAAGAAGATTTTCCTGGACAGCAGGATTTGAACTTCCATTCAAGATGAGAATGGAAATACAGAGCACAGCAAACTTGTTCGTGCGCTTAAAAAGCCGGGTAAGGTCTTGCAATGATACAACCATAGGGTGGCTCTATATTGATTTCTGTAGGTAAGTCAATTTGTCTTTTAACGACATGTTCAAAATTCCAAATGACAAGTACCAAATTTCATCCCGCAAGGGCGGGACAAATCACAAAATACAAACTTCCAAACTGCCTGTTATTATTTTGATTTCTGCGCGATTGAAGAAAGAAACTTTTTCAATTCAGTCGCTTCTTGCATCAATCTTTCCGCCTCGTCAGCATCAGCGTTTTGCAGCCGGTTGGTTTCATTGGATCAATCTTAGCCAATAAAGACTATCCTTTGCTTCTTTTCGACTGATCTTGATTCTCATCAAAAAGTCCCTTCGACTTAACGCGTCATTCGCCTCTCGATAATTAGCGCCTATGGAACCAGAAGACTTAATCAACTGTTTTCCATCCTCAATATTCGAAATTGTTCTTGGCAATGCTTTGACAAAAAGTCGCACGGATTTCGCAAACGCAAAGGTACGCTTTTCAAGATCATATTCTTGTTTGGAATTTTGTACAATGGACTACAATGGACATTTGTGATTTATTTGTAATTTGGAATTTATGACCCACACAAATCGACATACACCCCATAGGTTGCTTAACGTCTCCTAACCGCCAGCAGCGTCAAGTCATCCTGTTGCTTGGCACCGCCAATAAAATGAATAATATCGTCCGTAATGGAGTCGACAACGGCATTGAGCGTATCAAGTTGCGTGTTTCTTTCTGAAAACAGAACGTCCACCTGTTTGAGTAATCGCCTTCGGCCGTAAATTTTGCGCTCCGGGTTTTGGCCTTCTATGAGGCCATCGGTGTACATCACCAGGATATCGCCCGGTTCAAATTTTATACTCCGCTCAGAGTCAAAGTTTCCCTCAAAAACGCCGAGAGCCGGTGCCGTGCCCCCAAGTTCTTTTATCCTGGATTTTTTTTGGATAAAAATGGGCGGCGGATGCCCGGCGTTCACGTATTTGAATTGATTTGACTCCAGATCGATTAACCCGAAAAATAAGGTCAGAAAAATTGATTCGGCCGTGTTTCTTATCAGCAACCGATTCAAATTTCTGATGATTTGCTCCGGCG
Organism: Candidatus Zhuqueibacterota bacterium; assembly: GCA_011775825.1. Taxonomy (GTDB): domain Bacteria; phylum Zhuqueibacterota; class Zhuqueibacteria; order Oceanimicrobiales; family Oceanimicrobiaceae; genus JAABYK01. Next base: position 20,128 of record JAABYK010000442.1, read on the forward strand.
ATTCCGTGTACTCGAGCTGACTGTGAATGGCTGCCTGAACCGTGGAGGTTAACAACGCAGCCGGTACACCCTTGCCGCAAATGTCTCCAATGGCGATGCCAATGACGGTCGGAGAGATGGCGAAAAAATCAAAATAATCGCCACTGACCGTCTCACACGGATGAATAAAACTGGCAATCTCAAAATGTTCCTTACTTGGGTTTGAAATCGGCAGGAGTTTGTTTTGAATTTCTTTGGCTAAAGACAGCTCTTTGTCTATTCTTCTTTTTTCGAGCGCTTGCTCGAACAGCATTTCATTTTCAATGGCAAAAGTAATCTGCTGAACGATGGTTCCCAACAGCTCTTTCTTCCTTTGTGTAATCTCGCTCTTTTCCCTTTCCCGCGTCAAAAGCAAAA
>JAABYK010000442.1:20546-25098 GCA_011775825.1 Candidatus Zhuqueibacterota bacterium
GCGGATGTATCAAACAGGTCGTCGTCGGATCCCTCCGAACCGTCATGACTGCAAACAATCTCAGGTGCCTTGCGGCTCATGGCATTTCTGATCATATTCCAGTCGAAATCAGTCAGGTTGTTTTCGAGGATTGTCTGGCCTTTTTGCTTTTTGCCAATCTTGAATCGCAATTTTCTCGAAACGTCGAATTGCAAAATCACCGCCTGATCCGCATGAATCAAAGAGACAGCCAGGTCAAGCATGGTTAACAATAAATCGTCGGTTGTGATATTTGCCTGACCGTTTCTGGCATATCTAAAGAATTCCCGTTGCACCCATTCTGCCGTATCCATGCCCTGTCGAAGATGGCTGGCTCGGTGTTTTTCGTCATAAAAGTGAATGACCACGTTGCCCAATTGGATACAATCCAGGTCGTGCAACTTGCGTCTTTTAAAATGATGATCGTTTAACAACGATCCGTTCTTGCTCTCGTTGTCGCAAATCACAAAACTTCCATCCTCATAGGCGATTTGGGCATGAAGTCGGGAAACCGAGTCATCCCGGATGACAATTTCGTTTTCCGTTCCCCGTCCGATGGAATATTTTTGCGGATACAAATAATGGGTCTGAATCTCGCCATCCTCAATAGTCACTCTGAGTTTGGCGTGATACAGCTTGCCTTGACATTTTTGACAGGTAAGACTGTCGGGCGGGTTGTCAAACTGACATTCTTCGCATCGCATTTTAGGAAAGTTCCCCCTCGAGTTTATTTAAATCTGCAAAAAGTTGGCCTGCGTTTGTGTATCTGTGTTTGGGATTTTTTGCGCAGGCTCGTTGCACCATGGCATCAACCGAAGATGGCAGGTCTCGGTTAATCATTGATGGCCGTTTCGGAGATTTATGGACGATTTTGTACACCACCGTGGTGATATTATCCCCTTCAAAGGGGTGTTTGGATGTCAACATCTCATATAAAATGACGCCGACCGAGAAAATGTCAGAGCGACCATCCAATTTCCGCCCCTCGACTTGTTCCGGCGACATGTAAAACGGCGTTCCGACGATGCTGCCGGTTTGGGTCAGCGTCCCCAAGTGCGCCAACTTCGCAATGCCAAAATCGGCCACTTTTACTTTGTCGTTCCGGGTCAGGATAATATTGGAAGGCTTGATATCACGATGAACGATGCCGCTATCGTGGGCAAACTCCAGGGCGCTGCACACCTGTTTGATAATCTTAATGGTGCGTGGCAGGTCAAACGTCTCGGCCTTTTCCAGTCGCATTTTCAAATCCGAACCTTCCAAATACTCCATCACGATGTATGAAAAGTTCTTCTCTTCATCCACATCATAAATAATGACGATGTTCTCGTGATTCAGCCTGCCCGCTGCCCTGGCTTCACGAAACAGCCGGTCCTTCAACTTGGCGATTTCGTGTTGATTCCTGGTAAAGTCAAAAGAAACCTGCTTAATGACAACCGTGCGGTCCAGTTTCGGGTCCCAGGCTTTGTAGATCAATCCCATCGAGCCGCGGCCGATTTCTTTTTCCAAAATATATCGCCCTATGCGCTGAACCTTTTTGATGCCACCGAGTATCGTTTGGGTGTCTTTAAAGGCCAGAAACGCATCTTCTTCCTTGTTTTCGTCTTCTTCGTCCAAGATTTCGGAGGTCTCCAATGAATCGAACCTTACTGGAGTGACAGATGCGACCTCATCCTTAAACATGTCGTCGTTTTGATCGGCGTCTACCACGACGGTTTTGTCGTGAGTTGAATCGTCTCGAGGTTGTGATTTGTTTGTATGATTACGTTTTAAAATAACCAAGACAACAATCAAGATGCCAGCCAGGATGGCAGCTATCCAATAGAAGCTGGAAAACCCGTCGGAAGAGATTCGGGAAGTAGATAGGTTTGAATCGCCATCATTGGGACTCGCAATGGGTTTGCTCGCCTCTTGCCATGTGGTTGAGTCCTCGGCTTGCGTGATAGGTGCAGCCTCAAGGGAATCCATCGAAACGAGGGGAAAATCGCCTTGCGCTTGAACAGTCTCCGGCTCCTGTTCAACCGCTTCCGACACTTCAATGGATTGTGTGTCGGGTTTCGACTGAACGGGGAGGTCGATGGTAACCGAATCGCCTGAGGAGACAATCTCTGCACCGGAGGTCATGGCAGAATCGATTTCGATATCTGCGATCTCCTGGTCCGACGCAATTGAATCGGCATGAGCTGCCACCAGATCCTGCACTTCTGCCAATTTCAAAGCCGTGTCTTTATACTCCGGATCAATNNGCGGCGCGGTAGTTCTGTTCCTGTTCCATCTCTTTCCAGAATTCGGCAATCTTATCATGGCCGGGATAGATTGAATGGGCCGTTTTAAGAATTTGGTGGGCTTTGTCGAATTCTCCCATTGCCCGATAAGCTTCAAATCGACTCAGCCAATTTTCGGGAAGATTTCGGGTCTCCGCAATTCTGAGTTGAGTCTTCGCGTCCTCCAAATCAGGATCGAGACTCAAGGCCGTTTCATAAGCATCAACTGCTTTGTGGTATGCTTCACTGCTCAAGTAAGTATCCCCCAATTCGTTCCAAACCCCTGCCTGGTTCTCGTTAAGCTCGACAGACTGCTTGTAGCTCTTGATCGCAGATTCCAGCTCACCCAACCTAAAGTAAGCGTCTCCCAAAACGGTGTGGGCTTGTGCGTATCGGTCATCAAGACTGAGGGCTTCGCGGGCGTTCGAGAGCGCTAATTCGTAGTCCTCATTTTTCACATGCTTCGATGCGACAAATGTATAAGCATTTCGCAAGTACAACTTAATCTGTTTGTCCAACTCCGGGTTGGCATCTTTGGCCTGGCCGAGATATTTTATCGCCTCTTCATAGTTTCCGGTATGATAATGCGTGACCCCCAATTGATAAAGCGCTTCCACAAAATAGGGTTCGATTTCCAGCGCCTTTTCAAAAAACTTGATTTTATCGGAGAAGCTTTCAGCATTCAGGCCTTTTTCGTAGTAATCATAAGCTTCGGAACGTTCGTCTTGCGCGGAAACAGCGTCAACGAATAGAGTGGTCCCCAAGATCACAATGAGAACGAACTTTGCGATAACACGGAAAACAAACATCTTTTTAGTTTTCTAAAGAGTTAAATCTGGACGTAATAAACAAAGATTTCACGCAAAGGTGCGAAGGCGTAAAGCTTACGCAGAGAAAAAATCATTCTTCCAACCCAAGAACAATTCTGGAGCTGCCCTTCTTTCGAACAGGTACATTAGAACAAGGCCGAGCCTGTTCCCGGTTTGCTGCAAATCAGTCAAAACTTGTTTCTCATGCACAGGGAGCACCTGTTCAACCGATTTAATGTCGATGATTACTTTATTTCGACCCAAAGATCCAAGCGATACATCTTTTCTTTGCAATCACGTTTTTGTATCGCATAGGGAGCCAACATTGCCGTTCGACGTGAAAACTTTGCCGTTGTAATTCATAGCAAAGGCACGCTTGATAAGCAGATTCCAACTGTCCCGACCTCAGATTTCGATGAACTTCCATGGCTGCACCAATAATTTGATAGGACGATTGGTTCCCAGTCATTGACTCGTCCTGGACATTCACTAATTAATTAATTATTTAAAGTTCTGGCATTAGAGAATCTTTTCAAGCGGAGTAGAGCAAAAACTGAAATAAAGCTATTGACCCAAGGGCTTAAAACTTTGCGTATTCTCTGCGGCTTTGCGTGCGCCTTTTTCTCGTTTTAGTGCCGGCTCCGCCGGATTAGAATGTTTAGATGAAGAAGAGCAGGTTTTGCGGGAAGATGAAGTGAGGTCCATAAGATGCAAATCTGGTTAAAATCTCCCCAAGTAACGTAAACAGATTTAAAGATAGCATATTCAGCGAAATTTGTCAAGCGCTTTTAGAGAAAAAGCAGCTTGTTGCCAAAATTAAATTTCACTTGATATTTTTTATGGTTATTCCTATTATTTATGGAGTGGAGTGGTGATTTGAAATTGGTATAGCGATAATAAAGGAAATCTCGTTTAATCAAGACAATTGGTATTTTTAGAACTAAAATATAAATCAAAGGAGTGCTAAGATATGTACGATCCGACTATGGTAGAACCGATGCGCAAGGAGCTCACGGGTATCGGGTTCAAAGAACTGCGAACTCCGCAGGAAGTCGATGAGGCGATACAAAACAGCAAGGGTACGTCACTGGTGGTGGTGAATTCGGTGTGCGGGTGCGCTGCAGGTCAAGCACGACCGGGAGTTGCCCTGGCGCTGACGAATAACCTTCGACCCGACAACCTGTTCACCGTGTTTGCCGGTCAGGATGTGGAAGCCACGGCACACGCTCGCAGCTACATCAAGGGATACCCGCCCTCATCTCCATCCATGGCGCTTTTCAAAGACGGGGAACTTGTGTTCATGTTAGAACGCTATCAGATTGAAAACAACCCTGCTGAACAGGTGGCCTCAAAGTTGGCCGAAGCATTTGAGAAGCACTGCAATTCCGGTGGTTAGAGCCTAAATCCACTTCAAGATTTTTGCAACATGATCAAACAAGGAAACCCAACGGTTTCCTTGTT
>JAABYK010000057.1:0-886 GCA_011775825.1 Candidatus Zhuqueibacterota bacterium
TCAATATTTTAAGCAACCAATTCATTCAAACGTTTTCATTCGTGATGGCCTTCGTCAAGATCGCAGGTCTGGCCATATTGGCTATTGGTGGTCTTTGGGTGACCGGTTGGTCGTTTGAGAGTGTTTCGGTAGAGCCAGCAAATACTGGCGCAGCGGGGTTCCTTGGCGCGGTGGCTTTGGGGATCTTGGGATATAAAGGCTTTACAACAATAACGAATAGTGGTGGCGAATTGAAGGACGCGAAAAAGAACGTCGGCCGAGCCATTATCCTCTCAATTTCCATTTGCGTCTTGTTGTATGTCTTTGTTGCTCTTGCCGTGGGATCGAATTTATCGATTGAGGAAATTGTAATAGCAAAGGACTATTCGCTGGCTGAGGCTTCGCGCCCGGCTTTTGGTCAATACGGGGTCTGGTTTACGGTTGGCTTTGCAATCATTGCGACGGTCTCAGGAGTCATTGCAAGTGTTTTTGCGGTTTCCCGTATGTTGGCGATGCTCACATCCATGCAGCTTGTACCTCACAGGCATTTTAACCTTCCCGGTGATTTGCAGCGGCACACGCTCATCTACACTGTCGTCATCGCGATGTTGCTTACGATCTTTTTCGACCTCAGCCGTATTGCTTCAATCGGGGCGGTTTTTTATATCGTTATGGACATTTGCATCCACTGGGGCGTCTTCAAGCACTTGCGCGAGGAGGTAGAGGCAAAGATTTGGGTGTTGATTACGGCAATAGTTCTCGATGTCGTGGTCCTTAGCGCATTTTTATGGGTAAAAGCACAATCCGACATCTTCGTGGTTTGGATTTCCCTGATCGGACTGGGTCTTGTTTTTGTCGCGGAGAAGTGGTTCTTGAAGATACACGAATACGATGAGGAAAATCCTCA
>JAABYK010000057.1:945-1290 GCA_011775825.1 Candidatus Zhuqueibacterota bacterium
TGAAAGTGTTTTTAATCCACACAAAAATGGCTACCTGGACACGGGTGGCCATTTCTTGTTTGTCAGGGCATCAAAGAAAAATTCATTTCAGTCAATCAAAAAACTCAAAACATTTGAGATGATATTTAGAAAAAGGACTACTGGCTCAAACCAGTAGCCCATTGTATTCAATTCGTAACTAAAGTTCACTTTGCCTTAAGCGTAATGCATTGCCGACGACTGAAACGGAACTCAGACTCATTGCGGCGGCCGCAATCATGGGACTGAGCAAAAGCCCAAAAACAGGGTAAAGAATACCCGCAGCTATTGGAACTCCCAAACTATTGTAGACGAAAGCGAAAAAGA
>JAABYK010000470.1 GCA_011775825.1 Candidatus Zhuqueibacterota bacterium
CTGGTGATTCGGCCCACCTCGGAGACAGTAATCTGGTCCATGTACAAAAACTGGATTCAGTCTTATCGAGATCTGCCTCTGTTAATCAATCAATGGGCGAACGTCGTGCGTTGGGAAATGAGAACGCGCCTGTTTTTGCGAACCATGGAGTTTCTCTGGCAGGAAGGGCACACCGCCCACGCCACCGAAAAAGAAGCCGAAGAAGAAACGTTGCGTATCCTGGATGTTTACACCCGATTTGCTGAGGACTATCTGGCATTGCCGGTCATTGCCGGGTTGAAAACCGAAAAAGAACGATTTGCCGGCGCCCTGCGGACATACTGTATCGAAGGCATGATGCAGGACAAACGCGCACTACAAGCCGGCACATCACACAATTTGGGACAGAATTTTGCCAAAGCCTTTGATGTTAAATTTCAAGACGAAAACGGCGACCTGCGCTACGTTTGGGCAACCAGTTGGGGCGTGTCCACAAGATTGGTCGGGGCGCTGATCATGACCCACAGCGACGACAACGGTTTGGTGCTTCCGCCAAAACTGGCGCCACTTCAGGTGGTCGTCGTTCCCATTTGGAGTACCGAAGAGCACCAAAAGGCCATCCGCGCAAAGTTAGATTCTATGACCAAAGATTGGGATGGCGCATTCTCATATAAAATAGACGACCGCGAAAACTATCGCCCTGGCTGGAAATTCAACGAATGGGAAAAGCAGGGTGTCCCCATTAGAATCGAAATCGGACCCAAGGACGTCGAACAAGATCAGGTGGTCATCGTCCGCCGGGACACCGGCGACAAGAAATTCCGAAGTATCGATAATCTCAAGGAACACATTTCAACGCTCTTGACGACGATTCAGGACGATCTATTTAAGAAGGCGAAGGACCTTCGAGAGCGCAACATATTTGTTTGCGACGATTATGAGCAATTCAAGAAAGACATCGACGATCCCGGCGGGTTCTTTCGCGTTCACTGGTGTGGTGAACGAGCATGCGAAGATCGACTGCAAGACGAAACCAAGGCCACCATCCGTTGCATCCCAATGAACAACGAAAAAGAAACGGGTTCGTGCCTCTTGTGCGGAAAGAGTTCGCAGGAACGGGTCGTGGTTGCGAAGGCTTATTAATGGTCGCACCTTCATGAGGCTCAACACTATCTGAACGAGAAACTGCTGCCTCAGCTCCGTTGGGCGACTTTTCGCTCAAACGTAAGTTAACGAAAAGGACGAAATCTCTTTGCTTCTTCGCTTGAAACCAGGGAGAAACCTTGGCTCAAAACGCTGAAAAAAGCTTCAAAGCAGGATATGTGGCAATTGTCGGTCGGCCCAATGTCGGCAAGTCTACACTACTCAACAATCTTCTCAATTTCAAAGTCTCATCCGTCACACGAAAGCCGCAAACAACCAGACACCAAATCCGAGGCATTCTCAACGGCGAAAACTACCAGATTGTATTTTTGGATACGCCCGGACTTTTGGAACCCAAATACAAGCTGGAGAATGCCATGCTGCGAGCCGTTCAGCGAGCCTTAACTGATGCAGACCTGGTACTCTTTATGGTGGAGGCGGCTTCGATGCCCGACGATCGAGACGTTGCTTTTCTGGAGGGGACTAAACAAGCCTGCTTGTTAATCATCAACAAAATGGATCGTATCCTCAAAAAGGATGTATTGCCCTTGATGGATTTTTTCCGACGATTTGAACACATTCAATCCATGGTTCCCATCTCGGCTTTAAAACTCGATGGCTTGGATATTTTGAAGGATGAAATTGTGAAAGCTTTACCCGTCGGACCGCCATTCTATCCGCCGGATCAAATCACGGACCATCCGGAAAGATTTGTGGTTTCGGAGATCATCCGTGAGAAAGTGTTTCAAAGATATGGGGAAGAAATCCCCTACTCCACGACAGTGAAGGTCGAAGAGTTTGTTGAGCGTAAAAACCAAAAAGATTACATCCAGGCAAATATTTACGTGGAAAAGGCCAGCCAAAAGGGCATTCTCATTGGCAAGAAAGGCGCTGCACTGAAGCAAATCGGAAAACTCGCCCGTGAGGAAATCGAGTTCATCTTAGGCCGGCCTGTCTTTCTGGAACTGTGGGTAAAGGTCAGAGAAAAATGGCGGCAAAATGAGAGAACATTGAAAGAGTTTGGATATTACAGTTGAGATAAGATGGCTCAGAAACCGTGTAAACAATCCGGCTGCTACTTTGATGCGGTCACCGAATCTGATTTTTGTTGGCAGCACACCGAGGACAAATCGGAATACCGGGAGAAAATTGTGTCGCTGGTGAAAGAAGGACATGATTTGTCGAACGGCTATTTTGCAAAAGTCAACTTCCGGAGTCTGAACCTCGCGGGGGGACAGTTTGAGAATTGCAACTTTGTCGGCACGTATTTTAAGAATGCAACGCTGAATGCCAAATTTTCCGGCAGCCATTTTCGTCGGGCAAATCTTGAAGCCGCGGACCTCACCGAAGCTGACCTCACTGCGACGAACATGGAGGGCGCTCTGCTCGACGGTGCTTCCCTGACCAAGGCCAATTTAACCGATGCGGTTTTGAATTATGCAAACCTCAGTTTTGCCGAACTTTCGAATTCCAATTTAAGTAAGGTTTCTGCACGCCACGCGAATCTGATTGGTACCAATTTTGAAGGTGCAATTATTGAGAGCGCTAATTTCGCCTTTGCAAATCTGAAGGGAGCGAATGCAAAAGCCAGTCGCGGCGCGTTTGTCATCTTCGGGGGCGCCTTATTGTTCGAGGCCAACTTCGAAGAGGCCGACTTAAATCGTGCGAATTTGGTGGGAACCGACGCTCGAAAAGCCAATTTCAAAAAGGCCAACCTTTACTTTATTCGACCCGGCCGTGCTAACTTTTCCAGCGCAAATTTTGAAGGGGCCAATTTAAACCGAGCCATTTGTCGAGAAGCCGATTTAACCGGAGCCAATTTGACCGAGGCCAATATTTCGGGAGCGGTGTTTGAACGAGCCAAATTGATGGATATCACTCCTGGGAACCTGGACTTTTCGGAAAACAATACGAATGGCGCTGAGTTTTGAGTTGCGCCTAACCTGGCGGGTGAAACAAGAAAAAGAAACGCACGCAAAGTCGTAGAGATGCAAAGGACACAAATTGCTAAATGGTTAAATGGTTACATTGTTATGTTGCTAGAATCTATCTTTAACAATTGAACAATTTAACCATTTAACAATCGAGTGATCCAAAATCATCCTGTCGTCTTTGGCATGCATTGATAGTTACAGAGGTTTTCAAGAACAAACCTGGTGGTTTTGACCATGAAAGTCATCCATTTCCCTTTAGAAGTCAACTATGTCAATAGCTTCTTGTGCTACGATGAAGACGCACGAGACGCGTTTCTGGTGGACTGCGGTGCGTTTGAAGCTCAGATCGAGGACTTTGTTCAAAAGAATGACTTCAACTTGAAAATGCTCTTACTGACGCATTCGCATTACGACCACATAGATGGCGTCAAGGATTTCAAGAGGTGGATTAACGTTCCCATTTATGCCTCAACCAAAAAGTACGACCATCGGATTTCAGAAGGCGACACGATTGCTTTTGCAGACTCTGAGATATCCGTGCTGGCAACACCGGGACACACCCCGGACGGCGTCTCGTTTTATCTCAAGCCTTTTGTGTTTGTTGGGGATGCCATTTTTGCAGGCGCCGTGGGCGGCACGGCTGGACGCAAGCAATTCCAAGAAGAGGCGCAGCACGTTTGGAACAAGATTCTCGCCCTGCCGGATGATACCATCATCTATCCCGGGCATGGTGCGCCTTCGATGGTAGGCGTCGAAAGGTTGTACAATCCGTTTTTTGATTGAATTCACGGCACCCCAAAAACAATCAAAGCAAAAGGAAACCATATTATGACGAAGAAAGCTATTCGGTTTGTTCAGTCTCAACTGAACGCCAGGGGGTTGGATGCGGGTCCCGAGGACGGGATTTTGGGTCCGAGGACGCTCTCTGCTTTGAATGAAGTAAAAGGCATTCCACAGGATTGGTCCAAAAAAAGAAAAGCGGTTGCATTCATTCAGCTCCTCGCAAAAGAGAAGAACATAGAATCCGGTGAGACCGATGGTTACTGGGGGCCGCAAACTGAATTTGCGTTCGACAGTCTGCAACAGATACTCGTCGAAGACAGAGAGCCGGAAATTTGGCGCCCTGAGGAGTTGCCGGACGTCAATCCCAACGAATGGCCGACACAGACCCCGGAGGACGACATTGTGCGTTTCTATGGTGACGTCGGTGAAAACCAGACTCGAATTGATCTGCCGTATCCGCATAAACTTTCGTGGAACAAAAGAAAGGTGATTAACAGCTTTTCGTGCCACGAGAAAGTCCACGACAGTTTGCACAGAGTCCTTTCCCGGGTTTTAGATAGTTATGGACTTGATGGGATTCGGAGACTGCGCCTGGATTTATGGGGCGGATGCCTCAATGTCAGGAAGATGCGAGGCGGGACACGCTACTCCATGCATAGCTGGGGAATTGCCCTGGATTACGATCCGGAGCGAAATCGTTTGAAATGGGGACGTGACCGCGCAAAGTTTGCAAAACCAGAGTACACTACCTGGTGGAAGCTTTGGGAAGAAGAGGGATGGGTGAGTTTAGGACGGTTGAGAAACTTCGACTGGATGCATGTACAAGCTGCAAAATTGTAAGGTTTCACAGGAACTGTGGACGAAAACAACAATACCGTTTTCAGAGCTATCAAAAGGTCTATTCCTTTTCATTCTGAGCGAAGTCGAAGAATGGTTCGAATACCCGATGTTTCGGCTTCGCTCACATGAAGTGACGAGCCAGGTGTCGAGCTTTGGATATCCTGAACCTCAGATTTATGCAATATAAATAAATAGTTTGTTCTTTTCTGAAATAGAGAACATCGAATGTACCCTGATTCCGATGGAGAAACATGCACAATCCAAACATTTCGTTTCGAACTTCGCTTGGTAAAATAGGTTCAATGACCCTGCTCTCTGTATTCTTCACTTCGTTTTTACTGCTGACATGCAAAGCGCCCGCGCGCAGACCGAACGAGGTCAAGCCCCCCAATTTAAGGATTGGCATTCTGGAGCAAAGACAGGACATTGAATTCAAAATTGATGGGCCCGTCAGTTTCCGAGGCAAAAATGGCGATTTTGCCATTCGCGGAGCACAGGGAAAGCGGTGGCGAGTGGAAGCCGTCGACTCAAAACCCGCGAGGATCAAATATCGGCTGGCGGTTGGCAATACCAAAGACAGAATCAAAGCCGAGGATATTGTCCGGTTTCTGGACAACAAAGGATTGCGCGTCCGCATTGTCAAATACGACCGACCCTCAAGTCTCTCCATTCGCTACACTGAAGACGCCGTTTACCAAGTGGTGCTAAACAAGGAATTTGAAACCGAAAAAGATGCAAAAGTCTATCAGATTGCCATTCAAGAAAAGACAGGCTCCGAAATTATTGAGGTGCCTGTGGGCAAAGCCGAAGGCACGTTACGGTTCACAAATCTCGATAGCAAATACAGTTTCGATTCCAAAGAACCGGTTAAATTAACTGCGAATCAGGTTGAAATTTTGGATGTGGATGTGGGTAGCGGATTTCATTGGGAAAAAAGCGAACACCGAAAATATGGTCGCACCCTCGAATTTCTGGTCGACACCCACGGACTTATTACGGTAGTCAATGAACTTCCATTGGAGGAATATTTGAAAGGCGTGGTGCCCTCGGAAATGCCGGTAAGTTTCCCTCTGGAAGCCCTGAAGGCGCAGGCCATCGCGGCACGGGTCGAAGCCATTTCGAAAACAGGATTGCGGCATCCGCTTGAGACTTTTGATTTGTGCGATGATGTTCATTGCCAGGTGTTCAGTGGCAATTCCAATCAGGCCAAATCCTCAGAGAGAGCTGTGGAAAGCACTCGGGGCATCTTTATGGTTTACCACAATAAGATTGTTGAAGCGTTTTACGCAGGCCTGTGCGGAGGTCATACGGAAAACAATGAAAATGTCTGGCTCATGGATGCCAAACCGTATCTGCGCGGAATCTTAGACAGCGGCGGCCGAAATGCAAAACGGTTGAGTTCATCCCTGCAAAACTCGAGAACCGTGCGCAAATGGATCGATAGCGGCCCGGACGTTTTTTGCAACACGGTGAGAAGAGACGCGCCTAAAGCTCTAAACTACAGCAAGAAATATTTTCGCTGGAAAGTGGCATATAAGCGCATCGAGTTGCAGGAGATTATCCGGGAAAAAACCGGAGAAGACTTTGGGCAATTGGTCGATCTGATTCCCATTTCAAGAGGCGTTTCCGGTCGGGTGAAAGAGCTGGAAGTTGTGGGTACAAAGAAACGTTTCACCATAAGTAGGGAGCTGCCCATAAGACAAGCACTAGCCCGGAAAACCTTGTTTAGTTCCTGTTTTTACGTTGAAAAAAGCAACGTTTCCAGAGAGTTGGCGAGCAATTTCGTTCTCAAGGGAGCCGGTTGGGGGCACGGGGTGGGCATGTGCCAAATTGGCGCGGCAGTGATGGCCCACTCAGGCAGAAAGTTCGATGACATATTAACTCACTATTATCGTGGGGTTATCCTCGAGGTGCTTTATAATTGATCCTTGAGGTCAAAACGCCATGCAATTACGGAACCGTCTCAGGCATGTCAGCAATACCGATGCTTTGAACGTACTTTTTGTAAACAACCCATCCCGCGACTGTTCTGTTTTGAAAATTAATTTCTCGTCGGATTATTTTGATCAAAATTTCACTTGACTGTAGTCGATTAATTCTTTATGTTTAAATCAACTCAAGAATGTAACCAGGGCCTTATTATCAACAAATCTTAGTGTAGAGAGGTAATTATGTTAATCGCTGTCAGAGTTGATCGGGTTACGTTAGATACTCACACAAATCGGTTTGTGGTCATTTTAAAAGATGACGTGAATAGCCGCTGGCTGCCGATTGTGGTTGGCAACACCGAAGCTCAAGCTATTGCCTTGCAACTTGAGCAGATTACTCCGCCAAGGCCGCTGACTCATGATTTAATAAAGAACTTGTTGGAGTCAGTGGAAGCAAGAGTTTCCAGAGTCATCGTAAGCGATCTTCGCGAAAACACTTACTATGCACTGATAAGTCTGAAACTCAATGGCAATAACTCTGAAATCGATGCCCGACCCAGCGATGCCATAGCCCTGGCCTTGAGAATGCACGCCCCTATTTTTGTCGAAGAAGAAGTGATGACCAAAGCCTCAGTAAATGAAAAAGAAACAGCCGGCGGAGAAGAGGTTGCAACCCAGGACATGGATGAAGTCGCTAAGTTGGAATTAGATATGCAGAAGGCGATCAACGACGAAAGATATGAAGACGCCGCAAGACTGAGAGACGAAATCAAAACTCTAAAAAAGAAACGCCAAGAAGAAGAATAATATTAATAGATTTGAGAATTTAAAAAGCGTAACCAGTTTTTGGTTGCGCTTTTTTTATGGCTATCTGTAAAAGGATAAGTTTCTTACACATTCATTGCCCCATGGAGGTTGTCTCTGCTATGAATCTAAGAATAGAACAGATTCATCCGGTTCTAGTAAAATCGTTTGGATTTACTGGTAGAGATTAGTATCTTTGCCAACAGTATACATCGAAACAACGATTGTAAGTTATCTGGCCGCCAAACCAAGCAGAGACTTAATAGTAGCAGCTCATCAACAAATTACGACGGAGTGGTGGGATACAGTACGTCCCAATGTCGAATGTTTTTGTTTCACCATTTGTAATTCAAGAAATATCGGCTGGAGATCAAACTGCTGCTGATAGAAGGTTTCAGATTGTCCAAGATCTGTCCATACTTAAGATCAATCGAGATATCCAAGAACTCGCCTAGAAATACTTTAGGGAACTGGACATTCCTGATAAGGCTAAGACTTGATGCTGCTCATTTCGCTGTTGCAGTCTGGCATGAAATAGACTATTTGCTTAGTTGGAAACTGTAAGCACATCGTCAGTGGTCGTGTAAAAATGACTTTTAAAAAAATTAATGCTAAATTAAGGACAAGAACGCCTGTGCTATGCAGTCCCGAAGAATTAATGGAGGTGTGATAAAAAATGTGGAAAGGTCCAATTGTTGAAGAAGTGCGAAAGCACCATCTAGAAATAGAAGCAAAGTGTGAGCATGATTTTGATAAGCTGTTTGAAAAGGCAATTCAAACGCAGACGAAATTAGCCAAGAGACTTATCTCTAAACCTGCGGCCAAACTCCAGCCAGAACCAACAATATCCGAATCCCGATCCTGAATAATTTTTCGAGTTTTGCCTGCGAATGTTGGAACTCATCGACGAGCTCGACTAACATTGCATCATATTTAAAACTATGCAACTGGCTCTCTTAGACTGGATCATAATTTCGTTATATATGGTATTTGCCATCGGCGTTGGCGTTTTCTTCTCCAAGCGGGCAGGCAAGAACATAACAGAGTATTTCATATCAGGTCGAAATCTTCCCTGGTGGATTGCGGGCACGTCCATGGTGGCCACAACGTTTGCCGCTGACACGCCTCTCTTTGTTTCCGGGGTCATCGCGAAAGAAGGCATTGCCGGAAATTGGCTCTGGTGGAATTTGGCGGCAAGCCATGTCATGGCAACCATCTTCTTTGCAAGGCTTTGGCACCGTGCCGACATCCTCACCGACTTAGAACTCTTGAAAATCCGTTACTCCGGCAGACCAGCAAAATTTCTCAGAGGGTTCCGCTCACTTTGGGAGGGAATCCTGCTCAACTGCATCATCATGGGCTGGGTGATGCTGGCCATGTTTAAAATTTTGGGCGTGTTTGTGGATTGGCCCAAATGGTGGTCCCTGGGAATTCTCCTTGTGATTGCGATTACTTACACCATCCTGTCCGGTTTTTGGGGTGTTGTAATTACGGACATTGTGCAGTTCGTCATTGCTATGTCCTCTTCGGTTATACTGGCTGTCATCGTCGTTTACGAAAATGGCGGAATGACGGCAATTCAGGCAGACCTTCGAATGATATACGCAGACAAAGCGGAGCAAATTCTAAGTTTTGTTCCGGAAGTGGGTTCGGCGTTCCTGCCCGTGACCACGTTCATCGCATTTATCGCGGTCAACTGGTGGGCAGTTAAAATTGCAGATGGCGGAAGTTACATTGCTCAACGAATGTTTGCCGCCAGGGATGAAAAACATTCGTTTCTGGCCACACTGTGGTTCACAGTCGCACATTACTGCCTGCGACCGTGGCCGTGGATTTTGGTGGGTATTGCGGCGATGGTGGTGTACCCGGATTTGCAGGATCCGGAGTTAGGTTATCCAAAGATGGTGGCCGAATATCTGCCCGCCGGTCTTCTCGGTTTAATGCTGGTCTCGTTCCTGGCAGCCTTCATGTCCACCATCGATACGCAAGTGAACTGGGGCACTTCGATTTTGGTCAATGACTTCTACAAAGCTTTTGTCAGGCCGAACCACACGGATACACACTATGTTTTGATTTCCAGAATTGTCACTTTAACACTCTTGATTTTGGGAACCATCACCGCAGCTCTCATGCAAACCATCAAGGGCGCCTGGGAACTCTTTTATGGGATGTCCGCCGGAATTGGCGGCGTCTACATAGCGCGCTGGTTTTGGTGGCGAGTCAATGCTTGGTCCGAGATTACGGCGTGGCTATCTTCTGCCATTGCCTATTCCGTTCTCTATTTCATCAACAAATTTCATCCGACTGAATTCTACAGCGTATTTGGTTGGCGTCTGATCATTGTAACTGGTTTTTCAACGGCTTGCTGGCTCATGGCGACATTTTTGACCAGACCTGTCTCGGAAGAAAAGCTCATTGCATTCTATCAAAAAGTGCGGCCCGGTTCGCCATTTTGGAAGCCCATCGCTAACAAAGCTAAAGACGTCAAGATTGACAAATTCGGCTGGGGGGATATTCTGGCCTGGCTGTCTGGAATCTTAGTGGTGTACTCTTTCCTGTTTGGCACTGGCAAAATCATTTTGGGCTCTTTTTACACGGGCCTGTTCTATTTTATAATTGGAATTCTCGCCGGTTACTTCATTCACCGGCATTTTAACAAGAAAGGCTGGGAGACCTTAGTTCAATAAATGAGCATTAAATACGACAAGCAAGTCAATCATTTTCTTTCCAAACATCCCCACCGTACGTTCAAGGCGAAAGAATTGGCACGTCAGTTGGGTATCAAAAAAACCAATTACACGGAGTTTCGGGATGCTCTAAAAAAAATGGCAGCGCAGGGCAAGATTGCCAAATACAAACGCAATCAATACGGAACCTTGAAAAAACCCACGACCATTGAAGGGGAGCTGCACGTCAAAACCCAGGGCTACGGATTTCTAATCACAGAGGAAGGCCAAGAGGATATCTTCATCAGCCAGAAGAATATGGGTGTAGCGCTGGACAAAGATCTGGTTCGCGTTCAGCTCTTTGCGCACACAAAGGGCAAAAGCACTGAAGGCCGAGTGTTGAAAGTGCTCAAGCGTGCACGAGAAAACATGGTTGGCACATATCGAAAGAGCAGACGTTTCGGATTTGTCGTGCCGGATAACATAAAAATCACACGTGATATTTACATCAACGAGGGCGACGATCAGAAGGCTAAATCCGGACAAAAGGTGGTTGCTCAAATCGACCATTGGGAAGACGAGCGTCTGAATCCCGAAGGACACATCGTGGAGATATTGGGTTTTCCGGATGAACCGGGGGTGGACGTGATTTCCGTTGTGAAATCGTTCGACTTGCCGACGAAATTCCCACCAAAAGTCGAGAAAGAAGCCGAGGCAATTTCAAGCACCATCACGGCAGAGGAAATCAAACGGCGTTTGGACTTGCGGGAAGAGATTTGTTTCACCATTGACCCCGTGGACGCCAAGGATTTTGACGATGCTGTTTCCATGAGAAAGCTCAATAACGGCAACTTCGAGCTTGGCGTGCACATTGCTGATGTCAGTTTTTACGTTCAGGAAAATAGTACCATCGATAAGGAAGCACTGAAACGCGGCACCTCCGTGTACCTTGTCGACCGGGTGGTGCCCATGCTGCCGGAGAAACTCAGCAACGAGATTTGTAGTTTGCGTCCCGATGAGGACAGATTGACTCTAAGTTGCATCATGGAGGTTACGTCGAAAGGCCAGGTTGTTAACTACAAAATCTCTGAAACGGTCATCCGTAGCAAACAGCGATTCAGCTATGAAGATGTGCAAGACATCATTACGGGTAAGAATCGAAATGGGCCTTTTGCCGGGGAAATCGGCCAGATGCATAAGCTAAGTCAAACGCTTATAAAACGACGTCAACAATTAGGCAGCCTTGACTTCGACTTACCGGAGGTCAAAGTGCATCTGGAGGAAGACGGTTCTCCGAGTGCGATTAAGCGAGTCGAACGCCTCGACAGCCATCGCTTGATCGAAGAGTTTATGTTGCTGGCTAACAAGACGGTTACCGAACATATCAACATCACGATGGCTGAAAATGGCCGGGTTCCTCCCTTTATTTACCGAATTCACGAAGAGCCCCAAACGGAGAAAATGAATGATTTCAAAAAATTTGTTCGTGCTCTGGGTTACCCCATCGATGTGAATAAAAAGATCACCGCTAAACTCTTAGGAGAATTCCTGGATACCATCCGTGGCAAGCCCGAGGAAGTGATGATTGAAGATCTCATGTTGCGTTCGATGATGAAAGCGAAATACTCTACTCACAATGCCGGACACTTCGGGCTGGCGTTCAAGCACTACACCCATTTCACCTCGCCCATTCGCCGTTATCCGGATATGGCTGTCCATCGCCTGTTGAAGGAGTACCAGTACGAGGTCGATTTCGCACAGGCCAAAAAGAAAAAAGCCAAATTGGAACGCATAGCCAGAAATTCGTCCGAACGGGAAGTCGTTGCCACAGAAGCAGAAAGAGAATCCATCAAAATGAAACAGGTGGAATACATGGAACGCCATCTCGGTGACGTATTTGACGGGATTATTTCAGGCGTGGTTTCGTTCGGTATATTTGTCGAAATCACCGACCTGTTGGTGGAAGGGTTGGTTCATATCTCGGATCTGGAGGACGACTTCTATTTTCACGATGAGAAAAATTATCAACTGATTGGAGAACGCACCCAAAAGACCTACCGCCTGGGGGATCCCGTCAAAGTGAGAGTCGTCCGTGTGGATACAGACGAACGAGTCGTGGATTTCATACTCGTTGACGAAACCTGACCCCTGCAGCTTTCACATTCCCTGTTCTGCTGCCAACTATTTTCGATCCTCACCGAACCCAGCTATTTAGTGACTGAACCAAAACAGGCTGTTGCTGTCATTCTCCGAGATCTTTTGTTCGGGAATCTCCTGCCTAATTCCTGAAGATTCCGGCATAAAACAATACCGGAGTGACTAGCACAGAACGAGTTCTCCTTCAGCACTAATTGTCAATTTTCCTGAAATGTAGAAACGAGAATCTATGTTAAGTCTGTTGAATGAGAAAGCATGATAAGACTCAATTTGGACTCTGCTGTATTTTGATACAACAGAGAAAGTCAGGTTAATAAGGGAGAAACGTTATGTTTGTAAATAATCATGGAAAATTCGGTACGTTCTTGGAGACAGAAAATCAGTCCGAAAGCGATCTTAATCGTGCCACACGAGAATACTTCGGCAAAAGGGTCAATCCAAATCATTTAGTAAGAACCAAGCGCCCCGAAGCCAATCTCAAATCAAAATATAGAAAAGCTTTTGAGGTCTCATTTACAATCACCCTCATGCTCCTGATTGTTGCGGTACAAATCAGCAGGCAGGTTTCTTTGGAAGCAACACCAGTGGAAGAAGTGGATGTGCAGATTGAAGTCGCAGATATTCCGCAAACTGAGCAATTCAAGAAACCAAAGCCGCCGCCCAGACCAAGTGTGCCCGTCCCAACTGAATCCGAGAGTGTACCAGAGGACTACACCATCGCTTCAACTGAAATTGATTTATCCGATGTACCGGCGCCTCCCGGGCCGCCGGAGGAAGATGGCGACAACCAGATCTTTATGGCTTACGATGAACCGCCGGAAATCATCGGCGGTCTGTCCGCGGTTCAAAAACATCTGCGCTATCCAAGGCTCGCCAAACAAGCGGGCGTTGAAGGAACGGTCTTCGCTAATGTTTTGGTGAGTTCTAAAGGAGTCACGGAAAAAGTAAAAATTTTGAAAGCCCAGCCAAAAGGTATGGGATTTGAAGAAGCTGCCATTAACGCCATCAAGACCGTGAAATGGCGCCCCGCAAAACAACGCGACAAGCATATTCGCATTTGGGTCTCCATTCCCGTCTACTTTAGGTTGGCCAGTTAAATCAGTAATCTCAAACCCTTTCTCTCCTCCAAAGATGAAGCCCATGAAAAAGTTTTCATAGGCTTTATTTGTTTATTTTGTTTATACAGGAGCTCAGAGTTAGCAACTCGTTTAAAGACGACAGCAGGCGATTAGCTTACAGGTGGAATACATGGAACGCCATCTCGGCGACGTTTTTGAGGGCGTCGTTTCCGGTGTGGACTCATTCGGGATATTGTCGAAATCACCGACTTGTTGGTGGAAGGGCTGGTTCACATCTCGGATCTGGAGCGGTTTAAAACTAATAAATTACGAAACGCCATGAAACTCGATTTAGATTCTGCCGTATCCTGATACCTAACAGAACAGAAGAAGTTAGCACGGCTTAATAAGGGAGCGTGATGTTATGTTTGTCAACAATCGAAGAAAATTCGGTGCGTTCTTGGCGGCAGAGAATCAGTCCGAAAGTGATCTGAATCGCGCTACGCGAGAATACTTCAGCAAAACCATCAATACAAAACATTTGGTAAGAAGGAAGCAACCCGAAGCCAATCTAAAGTCAAAATATAGAAAAACTTTTGAAGTCTCATTTGCAATCACCCTCGTGCTCCTGATTGTTGCTGTACAAATGGGCAGGCAATTTTATTTGGAAGCGGCGACAGTCGAACAAGTGGACGTCCAGATTGAAGTCGCAGATATTCCGAAAACTCAGCAATTTAAGAAACCCCCGCCGCCAGCCAGACCGAGCGTGCCCATTCCAACAGAATCAGAGTCTGTACCCGAAGACGTGACCATCACCTCAACTGAGATTGATTTATCGGATATCCCACCGCCTCCCGGACCGCCGGAGGAGGATGGCGAACATCAGATCTTTGTGGCATATGACGAACCACCAAAAATCATTGGTGGCATGGCTGCGCTTCAAAAACATCTGCGCTATCCAAGACTCGCCCAGGCGGCAGGTGTTGAAGGAATTGTGTTCGTTAAGATATTGATCAGCCCCTCCGGAGTGACAGAAAGAGCCGAAGTTCTGAAAGCCAAGCCAGCGGGTATGGGATTTGAAGAAGCTGCCATTAACGCCGTCAAGAAAGTGAAATGGCATCCCGCAAAACAACGCGACAAGAAGATTCGTGTTTGGGTATCTATTCCGGTTCAGTTCCAGTTAGTCAGTTAAGAAATCTCAAACCTTTCCACCTCCAAAGATGAAGCCCATGAAAAGATGTTTTCATGGGCTTTTTTGTTTATGTGAGCTATCTGTGACAAGCTTCACGCCAACTACTGAAAATGAAAGTAATTTCCAAACTTAGAAATAAAAGACAACAGTGAAAAACATCAGATTCACTTAATTGTGAGAAAAAAGTCGAAGCGCAATACTTATTTTTAAGAAAAAACACAAACAAATTTAGATTTTTTTCTTGCCCTTAGATCGCAAAAGATTTTTCTTTGAAGTAAAGAAAGAAGATGCTTTGCTATTTTTAGGCCGATGAGTCTTAAAGAATTTTGGCGGCAGAGAAGCGACGAGGAAATCGTGCGCTCATCTCATTCCTTGTGTGATTACACCGAAGAAGCAGAACAGATCATCCGCGCGGAGATGCGCAGACGCGGTCTACGGGCACCGCCACCCACCCAACGGCGCAGTGCGCAGCCCACTTTCAAATCCAAATTGAGCTCAACTCTGGCCGCTCGACTTTGTTATGCTTTGGCTGGCATGTGCGGCGTTTTTTTCTACTTGGGTATGAAAAATTCAGAATTTCGAAAAATTTTTCAGACAGAGGGGATCGATGGCCTGCTGGTTCTAGGATTTTTCCTATTTGCCGGTTTGGGATTGATTGTGTCCTATACCCACCGAGAAACAATTCAACGCCAACGCGATCGAAGCGCAAAGGAGCTCGCTGACCATGTGCTTGCCGGGGAGTATTCCGGACGGTTTTTTCTCTATCTGCGGCCGTTTACCCACACCGGAAAAGTTCGACAGTGGAATCCTCGCAAGTCCTACGTTCCTTTTTTGCCTGGCTTTTTTGAGCCGGGTAAATTGGAGTTGGAGACGGTGTTTTCTGACGCGCTCGCCTCCGAGACACCGTTGGTCGCGCTGGGCAGACCGGGAGAGCAATTTGGTTCCGGTCGCTTGTCTCTGAACGAAAACGAATGGCAGCAGGTTGTAAAGCGTCTCATTGAAGACGCTTATGGCATCCTGGTGATTCCCTCTTTTCATGCGGGGACCAAATGGGAAATAGAGGTGATTCGGGATAAAGACTATTTTGACAAATGTATTTTCGTTATGCCGCGCGAAGTAAAGTTCTCCGGTATCAACATGGCCGATGAATGGCAACAGACGGTTCAGGTGCTGGATCGACTAAAAATTTGGTTGCCGCCCTACCAGAAATCTGGACTGTTTTTTACACTCGATGACAATGGCAAATTTAGCAACGGAGAGGTATTCGACCTCACGTCAGAGGAAAAGTTGCGTGCTGCACTCGCGCGTCTCAGAAATGCCAAAAAACGACAATTCATTCCCTTAGCCAATCGACAGGGGATCTTGATCCGCAAGACGTGACTAAGTTGTCAAATCAAATTAATGGGTTTTCATGAGCCACTAATTAGCCAGGATGTTTGATACCCAAAAAAACACGGTCAGAGACTGTGTTGGATCTCTGTTCTTGGAAACTACCGCTATTGATGCAACAACGAAGTACTAGGCAGACATCGTCCCGCTGGGTACGGGTCTAAGATTGTCAATGAGGATGGCTGTGCACCCAAAAAAAACGGCCATTAAGCGCAAACCCTTAATGACCGTCTTTTGAAGTTATATATATGAAGCGACACCGAAATGGCTTCTTATTCAGCCACGGCCAACTCTTCCTTTTTGGCGTCTTTTTTGCTTCCGTAGTGACCATTGCCGTTTGCTTTGCCGTTGCCATTGCTGCCATTGCCATTCCCGTTGCTGGGCTCGTCCTGTATGACTTTCAACGAGTGGTTGACCGTCGGCAGATCCACTGGACGCTCACCGGCGTAGATTTTGTGACGGCCCCGGGTCTTGAACCATTCCGCCGTTGTGGAGGTCATGTGCATGTTCTCAATGATCTGTCTCCATCCCACACCGGTGTTGTAGGCGCAGAAGGAGATCTCGCCTTCCTGGGTTCCATACGGAATCACACACATCTCCGTTCGGCGGAAATCGTAGACCCAGAGGTCCTGGAACCACATGCCGCCAATCCACAACGGAAACCACTCATTTTTCTTGCGTTCTCTCGGATCTTCTTCGTAATCGCCAGCGACAGCACCACCGGAGTGCATATCAAACTGACGGATCATTTCCTTAATGCTGAATCCCGGAGGCGCTTTTTCAGGAATGTAGTTGCGTGCAAAGGCTAACGCCGTTTGCGCCGCCGTCAATTTCTTGCCTCTGGAAGAATCCGTGATTGTGAAGATGTCCTTGAAGAACTGTTCCATGTTAAAGAATTCCGAGATAGGCGCCCATGCACCCGTTCTCTTGTTCGCCATCAGGATTGTGGCGATTCCACAGTTGGGGTGGCAGGAACAATTCAAACCGCCCCAACTCTGCTCCGGGCCCCGTAAATGATCGGCTACAGCCGTAAATGAACTCAGGCTTGAAAGTGGAAACCAGTCTCTCAACGGTTCGGTCATGCCGGTCTGACTCTTGACGTCGTGAGCCAGATGGGCCAGGGTGTAACGTTGCCGATGCCTGCGTTCATCACTGATGCCTTCATCACGACCCGTGAACGATACCGGCTGAAAACTGATTGCACTAATCTTGTCCGAGTTCTCAATGGCGAACTTGATAATCGGTCCGACCTGATCGTTGTTGAGTCCATTGACAATGGTAACCACTAACGTAATGCTGATGCCGGCCTTTGCCATATTTTCGATGGCTTGTAATTTGACATCAAACAGGTTACTAATATGTCTGTGGGAGTTTGCCAAATTTCCGACACCATCAAACTGCAGATACGCCGTGTTTAGAGTCGCATCATAGGCCTCAAACGCAAAATCCGGATCTTGGGCAAACCGAATTCCGTTTGTTGCGGCCATGTTAGCGTAATATCCGATATCGGTGGCATAACGCATGATCGGCAAGAATGTTGGAGCGACTGTTGGTTCGCCGCCTGAGAATAGCAGTGCCAACTGACGTTTCGGCTTAAACGAGATGGAGCGATCCAGGATCTCCTTCAGGTCGTCCAGAGTTGGTTCGTGAACGTAACCTACCTGATTGGCATCCATGAAGCACGGGTTACACATCATGTTGCAGCGGTTAGTCAGATCGATGGTCATCACAGCGCCGCGGCCGTACTTAATTGAGGAAGAGCCGTGTCTGTGCACCAGTTCGTCCCCAACTGTTTTGAAATCACGCCCCGGGAAAAGACTTTCAAGACGTTTGGTGAACTCGATATCAGCAGAAATCATATCCACAATCTCGCCGTGCTTTTCGCATCTCTTTTTCATCCAGACTTTGCCGTCTTCCTCCACAAGATGGGCTTTTATCTCGCCAGGATGGTTGGTAACCAATCGCTGTATATCTTCTTCGCCTCGAATAATGGCCTCTTTCACTTCGATAACGCACTTAGGACATAAGGAATCGGTTTCGCGTGGAACGCCCAACGGCGGTTTGGATCGTTCATAACTTTTTAGCAACGGTCTGGGTGCCCAGCTTGGCTGAAATGGTTTTCCTTCCGGCAGCCGTGTGTTGACCGTTTGAAAGCTCTTCCACCCAAGGTTCGCTGCGTGAACGAATGCTTTTTCAGCTCGTCTACTAACAGGCATTTTAGTTCTCCTTCCGTTTGTTAATACATAAAATGATTGTCTTTGATGTGAGGTGCTAACAAATGACCTCTTCTTCTTTAGGATAAATTGTTTTCAGCAAGGCGAAAATTTTGGAAACTGTTTTTAACCTGGGACCCGTTGATTTCTTTCCGTTCATGGCCGAGGCAATTTGGCCAGCAATACGTTTCGGTCGCAAATAGAACCGAATGTAAGCTTTTCGGCACCAGGATTCCAATTGTGGGGCGGTCAGATATTTTCCATGGAAGACCGCGTGCAGACCATCAAACTTGTCCCAATCCCTCACAATCAATTTGTCTCTTAACTGGTTCCAAATCTCGGTTCCGGGATAGGGCGTCAAAATTGAGAACTGCGCTGTGGCTGGGTTCACAAACTTGGCATACTCAATGGTCGTCTTGATTTCTTCCTCGCTTTCAGTTGGTTCGCCAATGATAAAACCACCGTAGGTCTCGATGCCGTGTTGGCGCAACAGGTCTACTGCTCCCGCACTGGTGTCTGCGGATGCTTTGCCGCCTTTGTGATACGTTTTCAGAATCCGTTTACTGGGTG
The DNA here is from genome assembly GCA_011775825.1 of Candidatus Zhuqueibacterota bacterium. Lineage (GTDB taxonomy): Bacteria > Zhuqueibacterota > Zhuqueibacteria > Oceanimicrobiales > Oceanimicrobiaceae > JAABYK01. The sequence goes on from JAABYK010000470.1 coordinate 18,657, forward strand.
TTTCTATACCGATGAACATGGCGCGCACACCGGCCTTGGCCATCTTGTCCGCGGTCGATGGGTCCCTCAAAAGCATATCCGCTCTTCCCATAACCCAGAACGTGATATTAAAATTCCGTTCAATGATCGCATCCAGCAACCTGTGAAGTTCTTCATTATCATGATTAATGATGTCATCCATAATCCGGATGTCTTCGGCACCATACTTTGTAACCAGATATTCGACTTCATCGGCCACAGACTTTGGGGAGCGCGCCCGCCATTTCCGGCCAGCTAAAACATGCACGTCACAGAACCGACAACCATAAGGACATCCTCGGGTTGTAATCATTGTGGGTGAAACGTGACCATCGATACCCTTGTTCCGGTAATCAAAGATCTCTCCACCGAGATCGCGAGCAGGATACGGTAACGAATCCAACTCCCAGATGAAAGGCCGCGGTGGATTATTTACGACGGTATCCGTCTCCCTATCATACCATGAGACGCCCAGCACTTTTGAGGGATCAAAATTGCCATTTGATTCCTCGATGCCTTTCAACAACTCTACGGCTGTGGCTTCGCCTTCGCTTCGAACGATGTAGTCCACATTTCCGGAGCGCAGTGCTTCATCCGGGGAACTTGTGGGATGAGGACCGCCCATAATCACCATCTTGCCAGCTTCTTTTGCGACGTGGGCGATTCTCATCGCTTTTTTAAACTGTGATGTGGTGCTCGTGATACCCACAACATCCGCATTCGAAAAATCGATCTTATCCTGACTGTCGGCATCCTCCGAAAGGTCTAACTCAATATCGTGACCTGCCTCCCTCAACACACCACCAATGTATAACAAACCCAATGGAGGGACACGTATTCCAACAGACTCATAGGTTTTGCCTCGATATGGACTCACGAGTAATACGTTCATATTCACCCTCCGATCAGTTAATTGTCAATTATAAAAAGAGATCCCTAATCTGGATGAGAAAAAAGTGCAATTACTATGAACTGAAAACTATGAACTAAAAACTAAAGACTAAAGATTAAGGCAAACCTTATACCATATTCCGAAAAAACACTTGACAATCAAAAATCCATAACTTTATACTTTTACTAATCTTAACTGTATTTAGGAAATTTGGCGAAGGCAGGGAATAGGGGATACTGTGTAATTATGTCACACTTGTAACAAATTCTACTGTGCCTCTAACGCACGGCATCATTTCAAAAAATATTGTGTTTTCTCATTAAACGATACAACTGACGTCTGCTCACACCAAGGGCGGCAGCGGCTTTGGTTCTGTTACCGTTTTCGACATTCAGGGCAAGTAGAATCTGGTTCTTTTCCAGTTCTATTAAAGGTGTGATTTCTGAACGGTGTTTGGTTTTGGGGTTTTGATTCGAAATGATGGAAGGCAAGTCCTCTTCGCCAATTAAATTCTCTGGGGCCAAAACAATAGCTCTCTCCAACACATTGAACAATTCTCTTACGTTTCCGGGCCAGTCGTAATGCCAAAGCAGCTCCAGAGCTGCGGGAGTGATTTCCTTTTTCTCGCCAACCTTGGCAGAGTATTTTTCCAAAAAGCTGTAGACGAGATTGGGGATGTCTTCCTTCCGTTCACGTAGCGGAGGAATCTTTATGGTAATTACATTGATTCGAAAAAACAGATCTTCCCGGAAGCTGCCATTTTGAACTTCGGTAGCCAGATTTTTGTTCGTTGCCGTCACCAGCCGTACTTTTGCAGAGATGTTTCGTGTATCGCCAACCCTTCGAAACTCACCGCTGTCCAACGCTCTGAGCAGTTTGCTCTGCAAGTTCGGGCTCATCTCGCCGATCTCGTCGATAAACAGGGTACCGTTATTTGCCACCTCAAAAAGCCCTCTTTTGTCTTTGATCGCACCGGTGAATGCCCCTTTGACGTGTCCAAAGATTTCACTTTCGAGCAGCGTCTCTTGAAGCGCGGCACAGTTTATGGTGACAAAAGCATCGTTTGCACGTTTACTGCGATGATGCAACGCTCTGGCCACAAGTTCTTTACCGGAGCCGCTCTCTCCCTGAATGAGCACAGGGGCGTCCGAGTCGACCACTTTTTCGATCAGTCTGCGAACATGCTCGATGGCCTTACTGCGACCAACAATCTCTTCTTGAAAATGATCGTAAGGCTTTGGACCCGAAGTCAGGGGGCGATCCTGTGCATCTGTCTTCTCATGTTGTTCCTTTATCTTTCCCAGGAGTTCTTCCAGGTCTCTTAATTGAAATGGCTTCTTCAGATAATGAATCGCTCCGGTGCTCATGGCCTCCACCGCCGTATCTACGGATGGATAGCCGGTCATGATAACAATTTCCAGTTTGGCGTCCAATCCCTTCAGTTCCCTCAGAAGCTCGATGCCGCTGATATCTGGCAGGCGAAGGTCGACCAGAGCCACATCGAAATTGTGTTCTCGGCACAATCGGATGGCCTGGTTTCCATTGTCAGCCATGGCAACGTGATAATTTCTGCGTACCAGGCGATTAGAGACGATGTTTCGAAAGTTGGCATCGTCATCAGCGATCAAAAGTGTGGTTCTATTTTGCAACATAATTTTAAGATCGTAATTCTTATGATGTGAGTGACTTAGGCGCTTAAAAACAAAGAAATTGCAAGACAGGAATAGGTAAAGCTGACACAGAGAAAAACAAAGTTAGAAGTCTTATTCGTCCAATACAAGAACAATTTTGCAGATTCCAGCTTTTTTATAATAGAGTATTGTCATTGGAAATTTCTGTCAAGCTGAGTAAATAAAAACCCACGCAGAGCGATTGACCCTAACTAAGGCTTAAAATATATCCCCGCCAAGACTTTTCATATTGCACGGCTTTAATCTTTGTCCTGATTCGTTCCGGATCGTCTGGGTTAGGTGAGAATTGCTTTTATTCTCTTGGGTAGCCAGATTTTGATGGTCGTTCCTACAGCTTTCTTACTATCCACTGTGATTTTGCCATTCAGGGTCTGTAAGATTCCCTGACAGATGGCAAGCCCCAGGCCTGTTCCTTTGCCGGCGTCTTTTGTTGTAAAAAAAGGGTCAAAGATCTTATCAAGAAATTCTTTATCGATGCCAACGCCATTATCAGAGATTTCCACGAGGACAGAATCTTTTTGTGCTTCGGTGCGAATGGTGATTTGGCCTTCACGTTGTATCGAATCGCAGGCATTTGAAAGTACATTTGTGATCACTTGGCGCAAACCTGTAGGATCCGTGGAGATGGTGATCGGTTTGGACCAAAATTTGGTATCGACAGTAATCGCCTTTTCCTTGCATCTGCGGCTCAGTTCTTGAACGCAATCGGCCAGGAGATCATGCAAGTCGACAATTTCCAGTTGTATTTCCAGCCCCTTGGCATATCTCAACATCTTGTCAACGATGTCTTTGCAATGATTGGCTTCGGACTGAATAATCTCGATGTACTCCACAATCTGCATGAAGCCATCCATGCCATATCTTTCCTTCGCCAGGTCGACAAGTTCTTCGGCATAGGCAAGGATGGAAGCCAATGGAAGATTTAAATCGTGGGCAAGTTGAGCAACTAAGCGGTGAAGGGGGAGATTCTTGTCAAAATGAGGGTCCCCTTTTTTTTCTCTGTTATCGGACAAATTCGTAACTGATGAATCCATCTCCATGCACCCACAAAAATTTCCCTATTGACTCAAACGTGAAAAACAACGCAAGAGCACTTCTCTCATGCAAGAATTGCAACTAAACTTTAATAAAAAAAAATGATTTAGTCAAGTATCTTTTTACTTTTATTAGCCTTACGCAGGGTGGGAAGGTTTATGGAATTAAAGGCCGAACAATTATCCAAAATAAAAAACCCGCTTCGTGGGCGGGCTTGCTTTGTCAGAGATTCGTGGTGCGTCGTCAGGGAATCGAACCCCGAACCTTGGGCTTAAGAGGCCCCTGCTCTGCCAATTGAGCTAACGGCGCCTATGAAGTGTGAGGGTAGAAGGATTCGAACCTTCGACCAACGGCTTAAAAGGCCGCTGCTCTACCAACTGAGCTATACCCTCTGAACGCAAGGTAATATAACAAAAATAACATATTGAGTCAATAGCAAACCCTTTATTTTTGTGAAACCTCGGTTAAGGTAAGACAACCAGTACGCGTTCCCAAGAAGAATCTTGGGAACGAGATTTCCTAAAGGAAAGCCTTTATTTTTCATCCAAGTATCTCACTTCGGGTACGAACTTGCCATATTCTGAGATGGAGAAAATCCCGACAGCCGGACGCAAGGAAAACCTTCGCTTGCCTGCCGACCCCGGATTAAATAGAGTGACCTCGCCGTCCTTTTCAAGCTCGGCTTGATGCGAATGACCGTAAATGAGCACGTCCAATTT
>JAABYK010000277.1 GCA_011775825.1 Candidatus Zhuqueibacterota bacterium
CTGGATTTCCTCTCTGACAAAACCCTTAGTGGCTGGCTGGTTGAGGTCGTTGGTGTGTGCTTGGGTCATATGTTTCAGTGTATTCAATTTGGTTAAAGTTGTCAATTTAGCGCTAATGGTGTAATGTAAGCTTTAGCCCCACCCCCCGCATTGGTGCAGCGGGGGCATTTCAACAAAAACATACGGTTTCACCGTACGTTTTTGAGTCCATTAAACTCAAAAATGCCTACTCTTTCTTTAATTTGACTGATTTGACCAACTTTTTTGCTCGGTTTTGAAGTTCGCGTCCGATTATTGACACAAAAGCTTTCTGTTGACAGTCAAAAACCAAGATTTTCTTCAGAAATCTGTGGTTATCGGGCCAAGAAACGCCTTCATAACCGTATATTTCTGCGCAAATGCCCCCGCTAGTCCGTGTTATAAAAAACTACCTAAGCTAGAGTCAAAATATATTATGAATCAGACGTTAATTCTCGTAATCATAGCCGGTAATAATGTCTTTTCTTAAAATCACAGCACTAAATTGTTCGACAAACACGCCAAATTTAGATTTTTAGTTCGGAGACATTCTTCTTAATCTGTTTTGATGCTTTAGTAATTTTTTCCCACGGTTTGACCCCAGTTAGGCCCAACCCAATGCTGGCCATTATACAACCTACGGCAAGAACTACCGACCAAGCATCGATGGTTTCCAATCTTAGAAGATCTAATATCGCTCTTAATGCAGCTGCAACAATCATAGTTAGTCCAGTATAAAGAATAGCTCTGCCAATCATGATAAATCTCCCTTCAAGGTCATTATTTTTGATAAATATTATTTTCAATTTGAGATGACGCTATATTGAATGTCTGACCAAACTTAGTGACTTTCTATTTTATTACGAAAAAACAAACGAAGGTGTACGAGACTAAACATCTCATTGTAATTAGCGTCAATACTCCAAAATATTAGACCACTCTTAATACACAGATTGAGTCATTCCGTTTGGACATTTCGCTCTGTATCTTCTTTTCACAGACTTGTGTTCAAGGCAATTACATTTTTCAAATCAGCTATTAAAAACAAGCTTGGTTCTCTGTCAATTGGAGCACCGAACCTGCCTACAGCTAACGCACGGGTTATAAACTGCACGGCCCTGGAAATGTAAAAGAGAAACCTCCCCGCTGCCGTTCGGGGCTGGGCGTCTCCCACCGGGCCGGTCTCGATTGTTGTCCCTGATTTTGAAGCCCCGAACTTGTGTTGACATTTCCCGCTTCGAGAATTTGCCCAATGGTTTGACTTTTCAGAACGATTCTGCACCGGACATCTCTCCCCGATTTTTCCCCGGCGCCCGTACCCGATTTGCCGCCGTCAATTCACTCCGACTGTTCCGAATTTTTCAGAGACCGGCAACGAGTGAATTGCGTCGCACTTTCAACGACGAACTCCAAACGCCACTTTCGAAATCCGAACCGTCAAGTCGGCAAGCGAGTGAACTCTGAAGATGAGCTTTCGAATTTCTCACCCCGAACGGCCCGAATTTTCAGAGACCAGCGCCGGATGAATTGCTCGACACTTTCGGTGACAAACTCCAACCAACACTTTCGCAAACCCCAACCGTCAACTCGACAGGGGAGCGGGACTTTGCCAATTCGCTTTCGAACCGGCCACTGATTCGGATTCTCCCGCTGATTTTCAAAACCCCGGATGTACCCGACCCTTTTGAACGTTCCCGAGTCGCTGTTTTCGGTTCGAACAGACACGTTCGATTTTCAAAAGAACAGTTTCGAAGTTCAGACCAGTAGAAGCTCAGTACTGGGTGAAATTTATAACCGCTTGCGTGAGCCGTGCAGAGGCGAAGCACCTAACATGATTAAGAATCACTACTTGAAGCATTTCGATTGACTAGAATCACCCACCTTCAGTAGCATCGGCTCAACGCAAATGTTAGCTAAAAAATTTATTTCACGCTTCTCGGCTTCTTGAATCCTTGAGATAATCCTCCAAGTACGACTAGAGCAATGGCAAAAATACTTCCACTCAAAATAGGGCTAATGGTTTTTGTGATTAGAAGAATTGCAAGGATCACACAAATTCCCAGAAACAAAAATCTCGCAGTTCGGCCATTCATGATTTTTCTCCGTTTATTAGCTAGCTAAGCTAGCGAAGTTGCATTGGATTCTTATCCACTGAGATGATATGCACTCCTGTTTGGGTGACCCGGTAACACTTTGAGTTGTTGGAGAAAGTCGAACCTGTCATAATAATCAGCCCAATTCTTGATTCTATTGTTTTCCAATAAGCCAACTGAAGTCACTTTCACAGAAAACGGTTTACCTGTTGTAGGACACCAGAGTTGTTGAGCCAGGTACCCAGGAAAGTCTGGCATACCGACTGGCTGGTGGATATCGAGCCGGTAGGCAAAGGCAAAAGCGCTCTCAAACCCGTCGAGGAGCCAGGCCTTTGACGAGTACCTGGCGCCCTACATCTTCCGGGTCGCTCTCTCCAACCCCGACCGAGTGGGGTCAAATTCAAAGGCGGCAAGGTGACTTTCACTACCAGCACACAAAAGTCAGTGGCACAAAGTAACGCTGGAAGCGGAGAAGTTCACCCGGTTAGATAGAATTATCTAACGGGTTCATCGGTCAGTTCCTGCAGCATGTGCTGCCATACCGCTTTGTCAAGGTACGCTACTACGGCTTTTTCAGTCCGCGTAAGCGCCAGGTGCTTAAAAGTATCAAAGAACTCTTTGATGGTTTCGAATCAAAAGATGATAACCGAAGCCTCCGGTGACTGTCTTGCTGCCGAGTTCAGATGATGCGCTGCCCCAAGTGTGGCAGTGAGATGGTCTTTGTAAAAGAAATCAAACCGCAACGATGGAGAGCACCCACCATGGATGATTGTGTGACATTGCTCGTAAAGGTCAATGTGCAAAAACGTGCTGCTTTTTGCAAGGGATAAGTGCGCCCTAAATGGTCTCATGAGCCCGATTTCAGCAGCATTTCCGGGACTAACCCTCTCCATACCTTCAACCTATACCACAGAATACATCAACCACCATGCTGGCTTGGGTGCCAGAACCCAAATTCCTCCTCAATTTCTTCTTCTGACTTATAAAAACTCCTGATTGAAAATCCAATACGGTGATGTGCCATATCCTTCAGCACAAAACCCCAACTTTTCGAGCACGCGCAACGAAGCTCGGTTCTCGGGATGGGTGAACGCTGTCAGCCGGCGCAGACCGAACTCAGAAAACGCTGCCCGCACCCAAGCTCCTGCTGGTTGATTAGCCCGTTGATCGCGAGGTTGGTCCACAGAAAGACCGCCACGATGGTGCCGCCTGCGCCCGCTGGAGGGGCCGATGGCTCGAGGAACCACACCAGCAACCACGCAAACATGTTATTCCTCAGAGCCGCAGCGAGCGCTTCCATTAGCGACCACGAAACGGCTCCGAAGGCGAGCATCAGAATCGCAAGCAGAAGCACCCACCAGCGCGTTCCGCCCTTCCAACGGATGGCGTCCCACATGGTCGCATGACCCAGGCCCCGCGCCAGCCACCGCAATAGGAGAAGCTGTACGGGGATCCCGACGAGCAGAACCCAGCATTCAGCGCCAGCGCGGGCGGGGCATCGAAGCGCCTGGCGATGCCCGCTAACCCCAAGTACGCGCCAAGAACCGCCAGCCCCGGTATGAAATGTAGACCTACGAGAAGCCAAGACGATAGCCGGCGTCCATTTTCCGAAGGCGGAAGATGGGCAATATCATCGGCACGCACAGGCCGGGATACAGGGGGATAAGGCATAAGGCATGGTCCTTTCGGTCAACCAAAGGCGGCCTTTGCTAAGGACACCGATTGGCCTTTGATCGCCATGAGCCATAATTGGCGGTCAAGATAACGTCGCAAATCAGGCGCGCGCTTGACACTAAACTCTGGTGAAATTCCAGATGCTAGCAGCTCTTCATATTGGAATTCACGCCCCGTAAAGCGCGTCGGCTGCATTTGCTTTGTGTACGACCGGCATGAGCATGAACTAATGGGGTGTAAGTCCCCTGCAAGTGAATCCCTGCATGTTTGTACAGTAAATTACTAGTTAAGGGCAACTGCAGTGCCGTGAGGCCCTGTGGAGAGGAAGCCTGTAGTCCCGAAAGCTTTCGGGATGAGCCGATGAACAAGAACGTCACCCACTTTCGCGGGTGCAGGCTCCGAAGGCCGAGTCCGTGGGTAAGTTGGCACATGGCGTACTCGAACAAATCCTCTCCCGAGCCAATCTGCTGCAAGTATGGAAACGCGTGCGCGCCAATGGCGGTGCAGCCGGAATCGATGGTGTGACCACCGAGGATTTCCCGGCCTGGCTTCAAGACCATTGGTCAGAAGTCAAAGCATCGTTACTGGATGGCAGCTACAGGCCATCACCGGTTCGGCGGCATGAGATTCCGAAACGCAGCGGGGCCAATATCGTATTGGACGATTTTGACAAAGAACTGGAATCCCGATAGCCATCGGGATTTTGTGCGTTATGCAGACGACTTTCTGATATTCGTCACTATCCATCGTGAGACCTGCGATGAACTGCCCCGTGCGGACCCGCCTGTCCCGAGCTTTTTTCGGGGCATGACGGGGTGGTGTGGAGAGCGGGGGAGAGAAACCCCCGCTTACCCGATTATGCAATTTAATATCATCCTAAAAGTACCATTTTATTCAATACCCGCCCCGGCTACTTCCAGAACCCCTAGACCAACCAACAGCCCCATCGTGGACATAAGAATCACCAAAACAAACACTGTCCAAAGGATTCCCGCCAGCCATCTTTTCTCCGGATGATTTACCCAATAAAAGAGAATGACTGCCAGCAGCAGAGATTGGAGGACAACTTCTGGCAGGCTGGTGATATGGCTTTTCAGAGGCACCACCGTATAAATAATGCCTTCAACGGATCCGGGTGAAGGGCCAAAAGTGGAGAGAATGCCTATCGCTACCAAGAGCCACCAGGCTTTGAGCCAGCCGTTTTTGCTCCCAAACAAGACTCCACGAAGTTGATAGAAAGCAAGGGCGAAAATAACCCCCCGAATGGATTGAAGCATGGGGCCGGCGTAGATCAGTGGATGATCCAACTCCCGAAGAAAGTATTTCGCGGGTGGTTCTGCAAACCTGGCCTCGTAATCAAGAAGCCACATGAAAAGGACACCCATCCCGAAATAGGTCACCGTGTGAACAAGGATAGTTTTGAGTGTCAACTGGACTAGAGAGGGCTCATATTCATTCATATGCGGGGTTCCTCCATTAATCCGAGACTTCCCATATATACTTCCCGGAGTCTCTGAGAAATCAATATTTATTCGACGGGTTCTATCGGCCACCAGCAGTTATCGCCCAGATAAACCGGTCTTAAAATTCTCGTCTCATCAAGCATTGCCTGAAATGAAAGTAAATGTGGAAGAACCTTTTCGCATTTGATGTTGATTCATCCTGCGATGAAACGCCCCGTGCGGAGCCGCATGCGGGGTGGTGTGGGGAGGGCGGGAGAGAAAAACCCGCCCTTACCCGATTAGAAAAAACTTCCAGTCAAAATGCCACCTATGGTCCGATTAATCAAACCTTTGATAGAAAATAATAGTTAAGCGTCATTCGGCCCATTTTGGAAGTTTGCATCTTACACTTTCGAACGCTTTGTTATATTGATCGTTTTGTTACCATGGATTCTGCATCCATACATTGCCCGTGCCGCAAACGCCTGGCCAATGTGATAGTAGTTGTGCGTTAGCGCTAGGTGTCCGAGGAGCCAGCCCTTTGTGTGTCCATAGTACAGTTCGAAGAGCTGGTCTGCGGCCACACCTCCAGCTCCCTCTTCCACGAACACTTGCTGGAGCCTCTTAGGAGTGAGTTCATGCAGCAATTCATCGGACGCAAGCTCTACCATCACCTCTTCAGTACGCTGGGTGATGCAGGTTCGATAGGCAAACAACTCTGACAGATTGAGCCGAAGACAGAGTTCATCGACCTCTGCTTTCGTCATGCCAGTGCCGATGTGGCGCAAGGCCACACCTAAACGTGCGGGCCATGAGCCGTCGTCCAGAACCTGATTACCATCGGCAATCAAACGATTAATGCCAACGTCCTCACACCGCGCGTGTGCCACAGAATCCAGAGGATCGGGTTGACCTCCGGATGCGGTGAGCGACGTAATTGCTGTTCGCTCATACCATCTATGAGCAATGACGGATATTCCTGAAACCCGCGCTATCGTTCTAAGAACAATTGTATTGCATCCATCACAAAGCCAAGCTGAAATTAGGGTCGATGTCAAGGGCAAGATCGAACATCTGGACAGCTGATTCGTTTTTCTTTTTTCCACCACGAGAGAGGAAATCCGTGGCACACATATAGAAATCATATGCACGCAGATCTTCCGTCGGATTCTGTGCCAGCAGTTTTTTTGTTTTTTCAGTGTGACTTAACAAATTCGTTTCATATGACTTAGAGGGTTTAGCCACTACTTATCACCTGAATGTCACCTTGACATTTAGGGTCCCGTGAATAAAAAATTGCGCTCGATAAAATCCATTTTTGACCCTATCGCCTTTATCATTGCGCAAAGCCCATGTAACCATAAAGGCCCCCGCAGGCTGCAATTCATCTACCAATAATCTCACAACTTCCTTGTCCTTATTTATGATTTGCAGTTTTACTTGAAAAGAACGGCTGAGGTCATATCGGAATGCGACTCTCTCATTTGCAGGATTTTGGATATACTGTAAAGCCCATCCATTCTGTGGATTAGTGCACCAATCATTTTTCATCAATGTTGCCTATCGGTTCGGGGCCCGTCTCAGCGGTTTCCGTGATACTGGTAATGTTTAGAGAATCACCAAAGCTCAGAAAAAATGTGAATATCATTGAAAATAGTAAACAGAAATTCTGGATTATTTCTCTTGGCTTTGCTATCATATCACTTTTAAACATACATCCTTCTTTCAAAATCTAAATCAACTCGTCTGAATCCACAACATACCCATTTTCCACTGCATATTTTTTCAGAGACTTGGCCAGCATTTGCCGCCCACGGTTAAGGCGCGACATCACCGTGCCAATGGGACAGTTGAGGGCCTCGGCAATTTCTTTGTATTTTAGATCATTGACATCGCTTAGAAGGATCACCGCACGATAATGCTCCGGCAATTGTTCGAGGGCGGCGGTAATGGCATCATCAAAGGTCTTGTGATAATCCGACGTCTCTTCGTTAATCGGTACCGTAGTTTTTGCGGCAAAGGTTTTGGTGGCGGTATCGAAATCCGCCCGTGCATGCATGTTTTTCTTTTTACGGTATTCGTTAATAAAATTATTAATCAGGATTCGAAATATCCAGCCGGCGAAGTTGCTTCCAGGCTCAAAGCGATGAAAGTAACGCCAGGCTTTCAGGTAGGTGTCCTGCACCAGATCTTCCGCATCCTGCGAATGGCGGGTCATTCGGATTGCAGTGCTGTACAGGCGATCGAACAAAGGCAACGCCAGGGCTTCAAATTGTTTGAGCAGCTGGTATTTATTTTCTGCAGCAGGTCCAATGAAAATCTTTTGAATCATGACTAGGCTCCGAATAATTCAGGTTTTGAAGTTTTTAAGATTTCACATTAGTTGTTCAACGCGCCGTTATTAATCCATTGCCTAATGGCACTAATTTCTTCATTACTCAATGGAGCGCGACCGAGCGGCATGCGGCGGCCAGCAATTCCCGGTCCTCCCTCTAATTTCCGAATTAAGTAGCTATTGTCGGCATCATTGGGTTGAACCCGAATCAAGGCGGGTATTTGCACCGAAGCCACACCAACTAAATTCTGGAAGGATTCATTGACGTTTCGCAATGGCATGGGTCCTGCGCCTCCAGGGACATGACAACCCGGTACCGCACATGTGGTACTGAAAATATTGGTTTGAATGCTGGATAAAGTTGGCTGAATGTCTTGTGGAGGCGCTGTAGTTTGCTCATTGCTACAGGCAGTTATAAATAAAATCATAACGATTCCCAAAACGAGTTTAGACATGATTGAAACTCCTTTCTTTAACAGTTGGATAATCTCTCGGTCCTACCAAGATGAATGTTGATTAAAAGTTGTGATAACCACAGGCCAAAATGAGTATTGGGCGTGAGTTGCTGATACTCCTGCCGTGCTCGCAGGTAAACTTCTTGAAGCAGGTCCCGGGCGGCATGAGGACTTTTGGTTAAAATTAAAGCGGTGCGATACAACCGCTTTTGGAATAATTTGAGCAGCGAGTTCAATTCGGCTGACTCTTGGTGTTCGACTTTGTCTCTGGGGATGAAAATGTCTGTCATTGTTAATTCTCCTAACTTCGTCGAGGGTTATGAATCCAGAACATGATCTGACCAACCTGCCGATTGCAGCATGTTTTTTACAAATGTGGGACAATTGAGTAAAAACATCTTGTCCGTTAACTCATTCATCATAACCTGTACCGCCTTGGCGCTAATGAAGATAACATCACACATCTCTAAAATTACTTGCTGTTTTGACTGTTTAATTAAAGAGCTTATTTCTGCCGACCAATTATTTAATTCGTCGTCGGGAATCTGGCCTTCGATTTTGATTATAGTGGTTAAGTCATTTTCAAAAATCTTTTTCATTCGGAACATTCCAGCCTCGGTAGGTAAATCCGTTCGTCAGTTAAATGTTGGGTTGAATGTTGGATCTGACCACGTAAAAATTAACTGCCTTCTGTACACTCTTCGAGGTCGCCAAGTCCTGCACCGTTACAAGCAATTGATACAAACCTTCTGCCACTTCAGGTAACGGGATTTCAACACTAAGAGCGGCGGTAACACCGGGTTTATGGTGCTCCTTCGTGAACGTTTTTACCTTATTCCCACCTTGATCGGCGATGGTCATCGTGAGCAGGAAGTCCTCTTCCGGTGCTCCCGGAGTATATTGCAGATTATAAACTTCAAAATAGACCGGCAATTTCGATCCCAACTCGACTAACCGCAGAATATTGGGTTCGACTCTACGGCCATTTTTTACCAGTACGCCGTTTTCAGTGGTCGGGATGATGGCACTGGCTATTTGGAGATCGCTTACTTGCAGATCAGGTGCTGAGTAGTCCGGAATCAAAGTCCTTCTCTTAAAACTTAATGTTTGCAAGGTTTCCTGGTCGGTTATTTGAGTGCGGGCTTCATATTCTCCCGATGGAACAATAAAGCTGCTACGAATTAAATGCGGCGGGCGCGGGAGGTCGATGTCCCAAAAACTGTTCACCTTTACTGAATCAACAATGCTTACTTTGGCGACCTGCTTGTTAGAGCGATCAAATAGAGCAATCGAAAGCTTATAACTGGCAAAAAAGCCATCCCGGAATTTTATGAATTGCAAATAGTGAGTAGGAATTTGACAGAAGACCTCCAGCAGCGACTTCTCCCCAGTTCCGGCTCTAAGGGTGAGAAACTCAAATGCATAAGGCAGACGCCAAGAATCGTAATCAGAAGGTTTGGAAAGCACGACCGTTGGTAATAGGAACGCAGCCATCAGCCAGCTTTTTACTTTTTGAGAATGAATTGACATGTGGATCACTCCTTGCATTAATTTAAGTTGATTCTTAACCCAACCCTGTCAGGATTTAAAACTCTGACAGGATTAATTCCAAATTCAATGCCAAAATGGAAAAGCCGAATGAGTTTATAACCCAACTGGCTTAATTTAAAAGGATTAGGTTGTGGCGTTAAGAGGTCTAACGGTGGGAATTGTAGTCTGTGGATGTGCTGATATATCAGCAGAGAACTGATATATCAGCACGATGCCTGAAAATCGTTCAATTAATGCCCAGCTTTTTCATCTTCGACCACAAAGTCGAGCGATTGACGTCCAGCAGCTTTGCCGCTCCTGTTGGTCCGCCCAGTACGCCGCCCGTCTTTTCCAGTGCTCGCAAGATATGTTGTCGCTCCGCTTCTTCGAGAGAGTTGATTTCCGGTTCTGAAATTGGTGATGGGGTAGAAATTACAATATGGTTCTCTTTTAATACCCCGCCTTCGCAGAGAATGACGGCGCGTTCAAGGATATTAGCCAGTTCGCGAACGTTTCCCGGCCAGTGATAGCTCCTCAACCTTTCCATGACCTGTGGATTTAGACTTTCGATTCTTTTGCCAATTCTGCGTGAAAACTTTCGGATAAAATAGCTGGTTAAAAGCGGGATATCCTCAAGACGCTCGCGCAACGGCGGAATATGAATGGGGAAAATGTTTAAGCGATAAAACAGGTCCGCCCGGAACACACCCAGTTTCACCGCTTCTTCGAGTTTGCGATTGGTGGCAGCAATAACCCGCACATCAACCTTGATGGTCTCCATGCCCCCTACCCGTTCGAATTCCTGCTCCTGCAAAACCCGCAGCAGTTTGGTCTGGGTATCCAAAGGCAACTCCCCCACTTCGTCTAAAAATAGGCTTCCCCCATCGGCCAATTCAAATCGACCTTTCTTTCTGGTGGTGGCGCCGGTAAAGGCCCCCTTTTCATGGCCGAACAGTTCGCTTTCTACTAAACCGGAGGGCAGCGCGCCAGAGTTGACGTTGATGAGTACGCTATTTTTGCGAGTACTCAGGTTGTGAATCGCACGCGCAATTAATTCCTTGCCGGTTCCCGTTTCTCCAGTGAGCAGCACAGTGGTATCGGTACCAGCTACTTTTTCGATGTTCTTGAAGACTTTTTTTATCCCCGCGGAGGCACCGATGATCTCGCCAAAATTGTACTCGCTTTTGATCTCCTCCTGCAGAAAGATATTTTGCATTTGTAATTTACTAAGCTCCGCTTCGGCTTTGAGTCTTTCGTTGATGTCGCGTAAAATAATTGTGAACAGTTTTTGACCGGATACGGTGACCTCAGAAATCGTAGCCTCGATGGGAAACTCTTCACTGTCGGCACGACGCGCGGTAAGACCCTCAGGCGTCCACATATAAGATGCAGAACGTTTGCGTTTACTCGAGTCGCTTAGATAAGAAACGAGTATGTTACGGAAGCTGTCGGTGAGGAATTGGTCGAGGGGCTGGTGTAAAATCTCGGCGGCGAAACATCCGAATACCTTTTCGGCCGCCTGGTTGAACAAAACGATGCGCTGCCGATCATCAATGGTTATGATAGCGTCCATGGCGGATTCCAAAATACGGGAGAGCCGTTCCTCGCTTTCGCGCAGTGTGGCTTCTGCCTGCTTGAGTTTGGTTATATCTCGCACGATGACGGCGTTGGCATAACATTCATTTGTTTGAGGGTGTCGAAGGGTAAAAATATTAAAATGGGTCGGAATCAGGGCGCCAGTCTGTAAATGCTTTACTAGTAACTCACCCTCCCAATGTCCTTTTTGCCTCACGGTCGGCTGAATTAGCTCGCGTATCTGCGTTTTCTGTTCTTCTGGATGGAGATCAATAATGGCCTTTGATCTGGCTTCGGAAAGACTGTGGAAACCGACAAGTTTCAGGCCTGCTTCATTTAAATAAAGGACTTCTCCCTCCAGTGATGCGAAACCAATCAAATCATAGCTCTTTTCCACGAGCGTGGCTAACTTTAGTCGTTCTTCCTCCGCCCGTTTGCGCTCGGTAATGTCAACCAAGAAGGCCATGGAATAAAGCAACTCGCCTTGTTCATTCCATTTGCCCACTGCCGAAAGCAGGACATCAATAACTTCACCGTTCTTTTTTACTACTTGTATTTCCTTATCCTTGATAAAGCCTTTTCCCAAAAATTCTTTAAAAGCTATATCATGGGCATACCGGGCTGACTCCTTTGTATAAAATTCGAAAACTTTTTGACCGATGACTTCATCATATTCATAACCAAGTGTCTTAAGCCAATAGTCGTTGACGCTGATCAGCTTCCCGGCGCGATTGATCGAATGCATCATGACCGGGGTATGATTATAAAGGGTGCGGTAGCGCTCCTCACTCTCCCGAAGCGCTTGCTCTGCCTGTTTGAGCGCCGAGATGTCGTGGATAATCGACGCCGTTATAATCGGCTTACCTGTGTGTGGATCATTAACTGTGAACAAGTGGCGATGAATCGGAATTCTTTCACCGGTTTTGAAGTTTCGAATGCAGGTCTCACCCTCCCAATGCCCCTTCTCAAGCAAAGCCGGTACAATGACCTGCAAGTAGCGTTGCTGCTCATCTTCGGGATGAAAATCCACTACATTGTGGGCAATTGCCTCTTCCAAGGTGTCGAATCCCAGCATTTTAAGACCGGCCGGGTTGACATATAGTGGTTTTGGAGGTCTGTCCATGGTTCCGAACCCGATAAGATTGGGGCTGTTCTCGATGAGCGCCACCAGCTTTTGGCGATCTTCTTCCACGCGTTTGCGCTCGGTGCTGTCTCTGGCCAAGGCCAGAAATAGGTCGCGACCCTCATACTTCAACTTGCAAGCCCGGACCTCAACCGGAAAGGTCGATTCATCTTTGCGCTTATGTATGCCTTCCAACGTGACGGGAACATCGGGTTTCATTTCCGCCCATATGGTCATTAATCTTTCAGGATTTGCAGCGATTGAAAAATCCCACAAATACATTTTCAACAATTCCTGGCGTGAGTAACCTAAATTCTGACATGCCTGTTCATTGACAGTGATAATTTTGCCATCAGGTTCGATTAAGAACAGAGCATCGCTGGCATGTTCTACAAGACGGCGAAAGCGTGCCTCGCTTTCCCGCAGCGCCTGTTCAGCCCGTTTACGCTCGCTAATATCTCGTACCAAAGCAATCAAACACCGCCGGCCGTCAACTTCAATCACCGATGCTGAAATTTCAGCAGGAAGTTTTGTACCTGATTTAGTCAAACAGGTCAGCTCATCCGTCCGGCCACCGCCCTGTTTGAATATCGACTCGGCAAATGCCAGCAGTTGCGGCATTTCATCGGGATGAATAGATGAAATCTTTTGGGAGAGCAATTCTTCGTAGGTGTAGCCAAGCATTTCGCAGGCTTTTGGATTGACTTCTAAAATTCGATCCCTTTTTGCATCGATAACAAAGACGGCCTCATTGAAATAATCGAAAATTCTGCGCCAGCGTTCTTCGCTTTCGCGTAGTGCTTCTTCAGCACGCTTATTTTCCGTTTCAGCTTTTTCCAACAAAGAAAGATGATCACGGCAGCTCCGCAACTCTTGGATCAGTTGCTCAGCGGATTTTTCCTCATCTTTCATAAATAGGCCCTCCTCTCATCTAAAATAAAAGAATACCGCTTCAAAATGCAACTGTTTTTAGAAATTTTAACTGACCAACTCTCTAAAATTCCAAAACGCATTTGTCATAAAAAGTTCAAGATAAGGATTCAGGAGCCTTTTTCTACTATTTTCTGGCCTCTTAACTTTTCATTATTTTCAATTAATTAAATTATTTCTGAAAATTGGCAGGCGGCGGCTTGGTTATTAGAGAGACTTTATCTCGAGTTGTGGGGACGTTTACATGTAACGGGCGAGTTTCATCACAACATGAGACTTATTGCATTACCACATGAAAAGAAAATGGTCGTTGTGCTGCAATGCGATCCGCCTCCTTCCATACCTCGATCATAAGAAATGGCTGCTTTCCCATTTACAGAAATATCTTCTTGCTCTAAAACTCCCACCAAAGCACCAAATTGTTCCTTTTCTTTTTCGAATTGGCCAACAGTAGTAAAACCATTTTCGGCCATCCACTCTGTAATCATTAAATTTCGAGCGTTATAATGTACTGTAAAATGTAGTTTTGGAAATATTTCAATCCTACCTTAGTCCGATTAAAACTTCGGACGTGAAGCTCAGAAACAAGATTCTTGAATTCTAATTTCAATCCTACCTTAGTGCGATTAAAACAAGCTCTACAGAAAGCATTACCGAAAGTGTAACCTCTAACATTATTTAATCAAAACGAAAGCAAAATTTCCCACTTTATTATCCCAAAATTTTTTCTCCACATTATCCTTCTGGACTATTATATTCTTTTTACGACCTAAAAATACAAAGTCCCCAGTGAGTTGGGGGTCTTGGTAGACCTCACGCTGGGGACCTTTAAACTTAAAAGCAGTTTATCATAGTCATTTTTGTAGATAATGTCAAGGCTTATTTTGCGTTGTTGGTCGCCTGGCCAGAGGTCTACCTGAAACCGTGTCGTAAGTGCGACGGTAAAACCATCCGCTGGGGATACTACCTGCGTTTGTTGCGTCCCTCTGGAAAGCCGATGCGAATCCAGCGAGTTCGTTGCCAGGGGTGTGGACGCACCGAACAGGTGCTGCCCG
>JAABYK010000089.1:0-3493 GCA_011775825.1 Candidatus Zhuqueibacterota bacterium
TCCCAACGCACCCGATGCACGCCCGCCTCAAGTCGTTCATTTACCAAAGTTCGAATCTCCTGCCCAAGCGTATTAAAAATTCGAACCACAACATGGTTGGCTTCCGGCACCTGAAACTGAATGTCCGTTTGAGGGTTGAAGGGATTCGGAAAATTCTGAGCGAGCGCATAGCTTTCTGGCAAGCTTCCGGACTCGGACAATTCGGATTGGCCGGCAATTAATCGTTTGAATTCTTTGGCAAGAGGAATCATGTTTTGTTCGAGCAGCACGTCTCTTACCTGCTCTGAATTAAATTCACTGCCGAGTTCCCCTATGAGCTTGTTCGCCACCTGCTGGTTTAGCTCTCCATTCTCCAGAACCGCCAACATCTCGGGGTTCTCAGTTGTGGCGGACTTGGCGAGTGCTTGACTCGGCTGCTCAACCATCTCGCCGCGAGCGTCTTCCAGCAAAGAGATGGCGACATCAATAAGTAAATTCCGAACCTCTTCACCCTGTAAAGTTGCGATCTCACTGTATATTTCGGCTATCACCAGACGAATCCGGGCACCCAGATGCAAACCTGACTTTCCCAAAACCCGGTAGCCATCTTCGATTTCACGAATGCCCACCAGAAGCACCTCAACCGACTCATCGGAATCCAGTTGTTTTGCGGATCCCAGATAATCACGTGCGGATCGAATGTTCTCCAGAGCGTTGAGAACCCGTAGGAATCCGGCAACATAGGCAATCTCAATCACATTCAGATTGATGCCTTCGCCGGTTGCTTCGATCAGGAGCTGACCTGCTGGCGAATTGTTGAATGCGTCGGTATTATAAAAGGCCACGGCGCCTTCCAGGGTCTCAAATAAGTTGTTGTGAAAGAAGGGTCCGCTGTCGGCGGACTCAATGAGAGACGGGGTATTAAACTCGCCATTGCCGGGACTGCCAAAGCCATCGTCAGGTGGCAGAGTCTCTCTGCTGAGAAAGCCACGCACGTCTGGAAAATCTTCAACCCCGGTATTAAAATTGAGGTTGCCCGTGCCCAGGTCAGGGATCGTCGGTTCCGCATTGGCGCCGGCGTTCGAATGACAGGCGAAACACTTACCTCGAGTGGGATCGTTAAAAACTTCCTGCCCACGCGAAGGTACAAAGCCCCTGAGTGGAAGAGGTAAATTCAGATCTTCCTGGCGACCAAGCGAAAGCATGAACGCCTCCAGAGCATCCAGTTCGTCCTCAGTGGGCAGGCGGAAATCCACACCGGGAGTGCGACTTAAGGTCCTGGTGAAATGTTGCGTGACCGCGCCTGTGGCAAACAAACGCAGCGATCCGTCCGGAGATCCGTCGCCAGACCAACCCGTCCGCGGGCCGTCCTGGCTATCCACCGATGTCCGAAGCGCGAGCACATGCGGCACCCCGCGCAGAACAAATTTGTTTTCCAGATCATCAAACCCGTCCAAGTTTTCTAAAATTAAGCCAAACTCTCGCATCAACTTCGGCTTTTCGAAATTCTGTCTCAAGTCCGGGTTGAATTCAGCCACAAAGAGCGGATCGTCATCCGGCAAAGTGGCGATAAACTCCGGATCAATGGTAAAATTGTTCTCGCCTGGGTGACACGTCCCACAGGTTCGGCCGTTGCCCTGAAATTCTTCATTGAAAAAGAGCGTTTCTCCTGCATCGACGAGTTCAGCTAAATCGGGTTGAAACGACGCACCGGGAGCCGCAAACAACGGCGCCAGAAGGCTGAAGCCCAATCCGGTATTCGTAGAAGCTGTTTTTGTAGAATGATTGCGATAGATGGAAACGCCTGTCTTTTTTTCCTGAGATGCGTGATAAAGTCTTTGAAATAGTGTAGGAGTGCCAAATAGCATTCCGCCGGTGTCCGGCTTTTCGCCGTCTCGAGTCACAGCCACCAGATCGATTTCAAAACAGGTGAAGGTGTCGCGGTCGAGAGGCGTTTGCAGTCGCGCCGTACCTGCATCGTGCTTCAACCTGCCGAGTCGAACCATGGCATCGTCGGGCTCCGGTCTGACGCTTTGCATCGGGCCACTGCGATTGTCAATGAGCCAGACATCCCAAACGTGCCCCCCCGGGAGTCCATACACTTCCACAGAAAGCACCCCTGCGATAAGGTCAAACGTCGCCTCTCCCCTTGTTGTCGTAAAATCTACGGAGAGACTTCTCGACCAGCCAAGCGGCACCACCAGATTCCGGTCTCCGCCACTTTTCTCATATCCGACTTTCCAATTGTTGTAGGCTCGGAGCAGATTTTGAACGTTTCCCGCAGGAAGCAGAGCCTGCTCGTGGTTGGATTGCCCCCGATTAAGAAACAAACTCAACAAGCCGCCAGCCAACAAGATGATCAGTATCGAGCTGACTATTTTGAATCCCTTCTTTCTCATCATGGTAGGGTCTCCTTTCCCTATGTTAATAAAAGAAGTGAATTAAAGTCGATTTACACTCAGCCCATCCGGGGCTGTATTGCAAGCAATGCGAAAAAAATCTACACCCTTCTTTTTGAGGAAACACCGGCGCAGGCCAAATAAGCTCTAAGAGTTCTCTTCCTCTCTGAAGCAATCCATAGGGCTCATCAGGTGGATATGGGCATGATCACAAAAAAAGAACTTCGCATAAAAGAATGAAATAATATCGTTGAGTTGAGCGATGATGTGAGATACGAGGAATGAATCAACTCTGATTTGCGACAGTACAACAACTGTACCAAACTGGAGGATTCTGATAAGAGCAAACAGGACAACGTTTTATAAATGACTGACCGAAAACTCAACCGAGCATGTCATTCCGGTATGATGTTTAAGCTTGTCCCCGCGAAGGCGGGGGCCGAAATCTCCTTGAATTGGCCAGGAGATTCCCGAATCGAAGCACTCGTGAATGACCGCTTCAAACCGTTTTCGGTCAGTCATTTAATTAGGAGAATGCAGTGATTGGGTCACAAGCAGACTTATCTAAATTCAACTATCTATTATTTCATTCCGGATAAAATTTATATCAGCTTTACCGAATAACCGAGGAACACTGATCGATTTTCGGACATATGGTCAAAAATCATCAAACAGTACATCGGGAATTCCAACATCAAATTTCCAAATCAGGGTATCACGAAGATTCGTGCAAAAAATGGCGCTAAGAAATTGATACCCTTATTTCACCTCCGGGTCAAAATTTTCCATCAGCTAGACATCCGACTGCGTTTCGGCAACGGCAGATAAGGGTATTAAGCATATTCGTCCGTAAATGTACGGTAACAGTCCCCAATATTGACGATTGTTGACAAAAATTTGCCTGAGCGCCCAATAAAATTCACGAAACAGCCGAAATCACTCTAAAAATGTCGCCAAAAGTCTAATTTTAGTTTTGGCGGGATAACATTAAGTTATGGAAAATTTGATGTAACGTCCAATTTAACAAAGTATTAGGTCGATAAATCCTTAGCGTACATTTACGCACCAATCTCGCTAGTACCCTAATTACCGCGACATAGAGAGTGAAAAACTTC
>JAABYK010000089.1:3595-3922 GCA_011775825.1 Candidatus Zhuqueibacterota bacterium
ATTTTGATTTGGCGAAACCAGAGAGTCTGTTTGCGCCGGTATGGCGAACGCCGGCCGCCGATCGCCGACGTAGCCTTTTGGAGTAGTCCGCACACAAAAACAGAAAATCGACCATGGCAGTACTAGATGTCTTAGCGGTGCTAAATGAGATTAAGCACGAATACTTTCAGCGACTGGACCATGGGCGCCCAACGGGGGAATATTACCTCAGGCGACTTCGCCAGGATGCAATCGAGCGGATTGCAAAACGCGAGCTATCATCTGGACGGTATGTCAACTTCACTTCCGCGAAACACTCAATCCATTCCGCATGTACGCGCGGACTGA
>JAABYK010000089.1:4007-4191 GCA_011775825.1 Candidatus Zhuqueibacterota bacterium
CGATCTGTGCTTTTTTTCTACTCACTATGAGAAGAGGCTGATTAAGGAGTTCTTCGGTACTTCTTGCCCCGACTCCAACTAACCCAGGCATCCCGCTCGTGCGTAAGCTCATCGCATGGAAGGCAGTCCCGTAGGCATCGTACCCCGCCTGCATTTACGCGACGAACCACCAAACCAAACAGTG
>JAABYK010000593.1:0-4988 GCA_011775825.1 Candidatus Zhuqueibacterota bacterium
TCTTTGACCTACCCGCTGAAGATTTCGTCCATCAGCACGGACGAACGTGCCGAAGTGCTGGTGTACACAATCGGCCCCGATCCCATGCGGTTTCCGGGTGCGAAGGTCGAATACGCCAACGAGGTCGATGCCGACGAAGCCGACGCCATCGCCGAACAGTATTTCTCGCTCACCGGGTTTGTGCGACCGGGTGTGTTTATCACCAAGCTGCGCAAGTCGTTTACCAAAGCCGAAATGCAGGAAGATGTAGAGATCGCGGCGACGGAGGATCGGACGGAGTTTCGTGAGGTGCGATATACCAACAACAGTAGCTTTGGATTCGTGGGTATTTTGGTTCTAACGGCCGGTCTCGTCCTCCGTCGACGCTGGCGATCATGAGTCGGATCATGCAAATTTATATCAAAATGTCCAGATGTTGGCTGGGTTTTGTCTTGGCAAGCGGTGGCATAATGCTGCTCTCGTCAGCTCCATCACTCGCTCAAACCCCGGAGACGGAATCCATGCTTGCAAAGAAATTTGCCATTCGGTTTGGCGTGGGAGCGAGCTTGTATGAATTGAATGAAGTCAATGATAGATTTTATGGTTCATTTGGAAATGATCTGCATATTTCTTTCGGGGCTGCTTTCTTCATCATCCCCAATCTTTCAATTGACGTCAACCTTCTTTACCTCACAGAGGGGATCACAATTGAAGAGACGCCAATTCCGTGCGACTTTGGTGGTCCTTGCCCGGAATTGTCCTCAAGTGGCAGAAGGCAGACGGAACTTTTGTTACCATCTTTGAGTATTCGCTACCATGTTTTTTCAAACAAATTCGGTTATTTCTGGGGAATCGGATCGGCGTTGGGTCTCGGTGGTTTTCAAATTGAACATTGGCTAATCAATCGTGAAGAAGCGCCCGTCATCGTGTCTAATCGAAAAGGCGAGTTTGCCGCTCATGGCTTAGGATACATTCTGAATACCGGTTTCACTTATCAAATCAGCCGAGTGATTTCTTCGGTGTTCGAAGTAGGGTACCGAAGAATGAAGACCGGCGAATTGAAAGGGGGTGAACAGTATTTTAATGTTGATGAGGCGAATTTGGATTTTTCGGGGCCTTTTATTTCTACTGGATTCGAAATTCGTTTCTAAGTTGAATTATTGCGGAGGTTGCTGAGAGCGCAGAGGTTCTTAGAAGTCCTGGTTCACTTTCAAACGGAGCTTTTTGAATTAATGAATCAATTATGTCATTGTAACCGATCGCAGGGCGTTTTTTGTGGACACAGATGAACGCAGATTCTCACAGATTTTAAGGATCAAATTCATCAGTCCACAGCAAAGACCAAAAGTGTTAACCTTTTAAACAGTGTCCAATGAACATGCGTACCTCTGCGTACATTTTGCTAACTCAGCTCTCAATCCTAATGATTTGCTCTTCGGTTGGCTTTAGTATTGATAAGTTTTCAGGGGGGCTTAAAGTAGGAATTGGTTTTTCACATCTGCAGCCCGAAAATCTGTATGAACTAGCCAGGAAATACCCTTTAAGCGCTTCATTTGGTTTTTTTAGCGAATTCGAGGTTTCAAAAGATTTTTCAATAGTTAGTGAAATAGTTTTCAAAAGAAGTCTACATGAATCCACTTTTGTTAATGGTGAGGGTGGCATATTAGAAACGAAATTGGCTTCTACAAGTTTATATTTTCCTATATCAATAAAGTATCTAACCAGTAGCAAATATATACCTTATTTTCTTTTTGGGTTCGGATTAAACCTTCCTCTAAAATCAGAATTTGAATTATATGATCGTGTCTACAATGTTGGAGATTCTGGCGATTTAACCTCTCAATTGCCTAAATTTGAAAGTTCAATTAGTCTTGGAATTGGAAAGGATATTTACATAAACCCATTTTCCATATTGATAGAAGTAAGATACATAATAGGAATAACAGATAACACAAATACTAAATTCTATTTCCCAAGCAAATGGCGCCACAAAAATCTCGAATTTTTATTTGGTGTGAAATTTTAAAGTCAAATATTCTGTCTGTCGGCAACTCTTAAATTGTTACTAATGGTTTCCCGCCAACGGCGGGGCTCTCGTTTCTTGAGTTCGTTCGAGGCATTTAAAAAGTCTTAGAATCGGATGACCCGACGGTCTTCTGTCTTTAACGGATTTCATTTGAGGTAGAAAGAGGTGTTTAGGATGAAAGTTTTCAATTATCTGTTTGTTCTTTTAATTGGACTGGGGGCATGCGAGCATAATGCTCCCGTGGCTCCAGTCACACGGGACTTGACGGGTCTCGAAAAGCAACTGGTTGAATCCGACAACAAGTTCGGCTTCAAGCTCTTCAAAGCGATAGTTGAGGAAGAAGGCGATAAGAATGTCTTTATTTCTCCGTTAAGCGTCTCCATGGCTCTGGGGATGACCTTAAACGGAGCCAATGGAGAAACCAAAACCGCCATGGAAGAAACGCTCGAATTCACCGGCCTTTCCAGGGACGAGATCAACCAATCGTACAAAAGTCTGATCGAGCTTTTGACCCAACTCGATCTGGAAGTTGTATTTGAGATCGCGAATTCCATCTGGTACAGGGAAGGCATGCAGTTCGAAGAAACGTTTTTCGATGTCAACAAAACTTACTTTGATGCGTTGGTGCAAGCGCTGGACTTTGGTGATCCCGCGTCGGTAGACATCATCAATGACTGGGTAAAGGAAAACACCAATGGCAAGATCGAAGAAATCATCGATAGCATCGATCCGGGAATCGTGATGTTTTTGATCAATGCCATCTATTTCAACGGTACCTGGACCTACGAATTTGACAAAGAGTTGACCAAGGAAGATTCGTTCACTTTGCCGGATGGAACCGAAAAAAGCTGCAAAATGATGGTCCAGACCGGCAAGTTCAAATACCTGGAGACCGACGACTTCCAGGCCATCGATTTGCCCTATGGCGGTCAACAGTTCAGTATGACGATTCTTTTGCCAAACCCATCCAAGAATCTCGACACACTGATCGAAGATCTGGACCCGGAAATTTGGCACAATTTACTGGCCAATTTTTCAGCGGATTCGGTGACTCTGCAATTGCCCAAATTCAAACTCGAATATGAAATTAAGTTGAATGACGTGTTATCCGCCCTGGGAATGCAGGTTGCGTTCGCACCGGGAGCAGATTTTACTCGAATGTATCGACCGGGCGGCTTGTGGATCGATTACGTCAGACATAAAACGTTCGTTGAGGTGGATGAAGAGGGCACAGAAGCCGCGGCGGTGACGGTGGTTGCCATCCGAGATTCGGCCGGTGGCCCCGAGATCAAATTCATGCGAGTCAATCGTTCGTTCCTGTTTGTGATCAGAGAAAATCACTCACAGACCATTCTGTTTATGGGGAAGATTGTTGAGCCTGTTTCAGGATAACGAGAAAAGCGCGTAGCAGATCAATGAATTGTGAGAGGATAGCTATGAAGATAACAGAACTGACGAAGATTTTACCATTTATAATGCTCTTCATCTTCAATTGTGAAACAAACGAACCATTGACACCGGACCCTCAGAATAACCTAATCGAGAACCCGTCTTTTGAAAGAGAAAGTCAATTCTCATTAGACGCTTGGGATGTGGTTAATCCAAATCTGGTGAATGCTTCAAATGATGCTCCGGTTGATGGGGGTGACTGGTCCGTAAGAATCAATGCCGATTGGAGCCCGGAAGCATTTCAACCGCAGATCTGCACGACGATTACCCTGTCACCCGGACAGCATAAATACACATTCACTTGCTGGGCGAAATACAAGAATATCAGCGGCGTGATTCGACTGAAGATCGTCAATCCGGATA
Organism: Candidatus Zhuqueibacterota bacterium; assembly: GCA_011775825.1. Lineage (GTDB taxonomy): Bacteria > Zhuqueibacterota > Zhuqueibacteria > Oceanimicrobiales > Oceanimicrobiaceae > JAABYK01. The sequence goes on from JAABYK010000593.1 coordinate 3,818, forward strand.
CCAGTTTCACTCACAATTCAATCGCCATACAAGACACGATGTGGACCGAATACACTCTCAGCGACACCGTAACGTTGTCGGCAACCGATACGTTGTCCATAAGATTGTCGGGCGGGTTCACTCACGTCGTCGCTGGAGAGACGACCTTTGATCTCTGCAGCTTTGAAATCACTGAGTGACGCTGCAGCGATTGGGATTTGAGTTGAAAATCATCTAGGTTTGAGAATGTCATCATGAAAGAAGCTCTTGTACAACGGTTTTTGCGTGTCAGGCTGATGCACATCACATGCCTTTTTGTTTCGCTGGTAGGATGTTCAGCATGCGCAATCTTCGAGCCGGACAAGGTGGACAAAACGTACCCGGACGCCTTTGATTTCGAATTGGTGAGCCTTCAGGCTTTACTGGAAACCGTTCCGGCGCCTGCCTCCTATAACATTGAAGTGTATGTGATAGAGAGAAACATCTGTCCGAAAGATGCCCTCTGCTATCTTCCGGACGGGATTACCATCGCCGAAACGAAAGACCCGCAGCTTCCCGAAGAAGGATTGCATGTGCCGGCAGATGAGCCCCGGCAGTTTGAGATCAAAGGTCGGTACCTGATGTCGGTTGACGTCACCGAACCTGGTTTTGACGACCCGGTAACGGGCAAACCGGTGCGATGGGTCACGTTGTTGGGGTACGATCGATTGGAATAACATGATTTTCAATAGGTATTTCACTGTGAAGGATTCCACGGAATTCTTAAAGGAGGTGACGTTTAGATGTGGCAAACCATCAATTTTGTACTTGCACTAAGCTTGAGTTTTCTGTTGGTGCAATGCTCTCACAATCCCGTTTCTTCAGAAACGCGGGATCTCACCACCGCTGAGAAACGCGTGGTTGAGTCGGGCGGTAAATTTGGGCTCAAGCTTTTTAGGGAGGTTGTTCAGGAAGACCCCGATAAGAACGTTTTCATTTCTCCGTTGAGCGTCTCCATGGCTTTGGGAATGACTTTGAACGGCGCCGACGGCGAAACCCGAGATGCCATGGAGAGGACGCTTGAGCTCAACGGCATGACGACGGACAAGATTAACGAGTCTTACAAAAGTCTCATCGAACTGCTTACGAAACTCGATCCGAACGTAGTATTTCAGATCGCCAATTCCATCTGGTATCGCCAGGGGCTCGATTT
>JAABYK010000593.1:5025-9600 GCA_011775825.1 Candidatus Zhuqueibacterota bacterium
ATTTCAACGATCCAGCCTCGGCGGACATCATCAATCGCTGGGTGAAAGACAACACCAACGGTTTGATCGAGAAGATTGTCGAGTCGCCGATCGACCCACAGACAATCATGTTTCTTATCAACGCCATTTACTTTAAAGGAACCTGGACGGTCGAATTCGACCCGGACCGGACGCGAGATGATGTCTTTACCAAAGCCGAAGGGGAACAGACACGCATTAAGATGATGAATTTGAAGACGGACTTGCCCTATTTCGAGAATGACACATTTCAAGCGGTGGATCTGCCTTATGGAAACGAACGCTTTCGCATGACCGTCTTGCTGCCTAAACAGGGGGTCGATCTCGACTCACTCATTAGCAGTTTCAATCCGTCTGACTGGAATCAGTGGATGAGCGAATTTTCCGAGCATGAAGTGAAATTGCAGCTTCCTAAATTTAAGCTTGAATACAAAATCACCTTAAATGACATTCTGAAAGCGCTTGGGATGGCGGTGGCATTTGAGCCATATGAAGCTGATTTTACGAAGTTGTACTCGGGTCCGGAAAATGCTTACATCAGCAATGTGAAGCACAAGACGTTTGTGGAAGTCGACGAGGAAGGTACGGAAGCAGCCGCAGTGACATCTGTTGAAGTTACCGTAACGTCAGTTGGGCCCCAGCCGATTACAATGCGCGTGGATCATCCGTTTGCATTTGCGATTCGAGAGAGTCAATCGGGAACGGTCCTTTTCATCGGCAAGATTGTGGAACCGACGTTGTGATCTGAATGAGCTGTTACAAACATTCCTTAAGGCGTTGCGAAGAGTCAACACGATCTTCGTGACGCGCCTCCTCCGTGCCGGAGATCCCGTTTGGTGATCTCCGGCACCTCCTTTTAAGCCCGTTCTTTGTGTTGGAGTCTTGTTTTTTTGTTTTACAAGTTCCAATTTAATTGGTATGTTACAAAGGTATGATTGAATCTTAACAAGAAAGACGAATCATGAAGCTTAAAACCGGACTGTGCTCCACCCTGGTAGGATTGAAGCTGCTTGCCTGCGAAAATCCCTCCACACTGGAGGAAGGCACCGAATTTTCAACAGAATTTCAGATACGTGATTCCACCAGCGCGACAACCAAGCGCTTTAGCGCTGGCCAAGATATTTTTTTTCGCTACGCTATCGAGAATGGCGGGGATGAGACACAAGCTTACATCATCCCGGACACCGGGCCATTTGTCACGTTTGAAATCAGCGATGACCAGGGGCTAGTTGGAACTACCGACGACGGGATGGCTTATGCCCAAGTCATTGTCGAAGGAAGTCTGTCGTCGAGTGATACACTGCGGAGAGAAGTGAGTTGGTTGGCGAATGATCTGCACGTGCCGATACCGCCTGGCGATTATGAGGTAACCGCGAGACCGAGACTGAAGTTTGAAGACGTCGTCACGCCGTCGCCGGAGACCCTTGAATTCAGCGTAATCTGCAACTCGACACAAGGTTGCGATTCCCTGCCATTCGTCCGAATCACTGATGCATCTCCTGCGAGCCTTCAAAAGGATCCGTTTGAACTCCAAAGCGTGGAAATTGATGAAGACACGATATCGGTTGAGATCACGTATGCCGGCGGCTGCAAAACGCACGACTTTGCCTTGTTTATGAGTCCTGCGGCTTTTCTCGAATCGTTTCCGGTACAAGCCAACTTATTTTTGCGACACAACAACAACGACGATGGGTGTGAAGCGCTGATTCGCGAGACGCTGTCATTTGACTTACGACCGATTGCTCGATTGTATCAAGAACAGTACGCCCGCCAGGACGAAATCATCCTGAATGTGTTCGAATATTTTGAAGACGAGCCGGGCAGGCATTTGAATGCGAGCTATTTTCCAGAGTGACGTGCGGCGCCCAAATGAACGCCGCACATCGAATGGGGGATGAGTGAACGACATACAAAACTCTGAAACAAAGCTTCGTGTACATAAATTCCCGTCTTCCATTCTGGGCTACTACTATTGCAAATCTGCAAAAATAGCCTTACATTGCTCTCTCAGAAATTCAATTTAGATCCGAAAAAGAGTGACATGATTATGATCTCAGCCAGATTGTCCAGAATTTTTCTTGCCGGTGCGTTCGGTTGCCTCTTCCTGGGTTCGCCGGGTTCGATACTCGAGGCAGGTGAAAAGGAAGATTATGCAAAAATTGTGGGGCAGGTTGTCGACAAAAACGAAGAGCGGCCCCTTCCGAACGTTCAAATCTATGTGGAATCCGTGAGCCGCGGCGATGTCACCGATTCGGAAGGCAAATTTGTCATCGACCGTCTCCCGCCCGGCGTTTACGATTTAACATTGCAATTACAAGGCTACAAGACGATCCAGAAAAAAGGCATCTCTTTGTCAGCCGACGAAATCGTTGATATCCATGCTGCCATGGATTTGGATATTATCGAATTGGAACATCTGGTGGTGACCGCCACTCGACGGCGAGAGTCGGCGTATGAAATCCCCCAATTGGTTTCTATTATCGGTGCAAAAAAAATTCAGGAGCGAAGCAAGCGAGAGACCCCGGAACTGCTTCGTGAAGAGGTCGGCGTGGTGGTGCAAAAAACCAATCAGGGCGGCGGCTCACCCATCATTCGCGGACTGAAAGCCAACAAACTGCTTTTTCTTGTGGATGGCATCCGATTAAACAACGCCACCTACCGCGGCGGCAACATCCAATATTTGAATACCGTGGATTCCGGCGCACTGGAAAGAATCGAGGTGGTACACGGACCGAATTCGGTGTTATACGGTAGCGACGCGCTCGGAGGTGTCATTAACGTCATCACAAGAAAGCCTAAGTTGAGCCCAGGAGATAGCCACCGCTTTAGAGCCTCGGTTTCGGCTTCGCTGTCTACGGCGGACAACACACAATCCACGCAAGTTGATCTGATAACCTCGAATTCGAGATGGGGTTGGTTGCTGGAGGGCTCCTTTAAAAAGTTTGGCGACATAAGACGCGGCGAAAACGGCGGCGAAACGCTGATGCGACGACTCCGGAATGATTCTCGTACAGACCGCGTGCTCAAAAAGACTCAGTCACCGAATGGCTACGATGCTTACGCCCTGAATTCGAAGGCACGGCTCAAAATTTCTGAATTCCAGGAACTCACTCTGAGCTATCAGTTGGATCGACAATTGGGCGTACCGCGTTACGATGTGGTGGAGGCGCTTCAGGACTCCATTCGTGAATTTGATCCCCAGGAGAGGGATTTGGTTTATTTGACCTATTCAAACCAGCACGCTTCCCGATTTTTCAATGCCGCGACGATTACGCTGTCATTTCATCGGCAATTTGAACGCCGTATCCGCCAGAGATTTGGCAGCCGCATTCGAACTACTGACCGCATCCGAACGTTGACCCCCGGCTTTCAATTGCAATTCACGAAAGTAGTTGCAAACAAGCATCACCTTGTGTATGGTGCCGAGTTCTACTATGACAAAGTGGCCACGAGTTCTTTTGAACGGAACACGGAGACCGGTGCACGGTCGAACCGAACGCCGGTATTTCCCGATGGTTCGTCGTTCAGCAATTTTGGTGTGTATGTGCGTGACGCTTTTGAGCTTGATCCAAGATGGCACTTGAATGTTGGCGGACGATTTAGCGTGTTCAATCTCAAGGCGCCATTTGAGACCGTCCCGGAAAGTTCGGTCAATTTTGGCACCGTCGAGCAATCGTCCACCTCCCTCACGGGCAGTCTCGGTTCACAGTTTTACATCAGTGACGCCGTGAGCTTCGTGACCAACATCGCACAGGGATTTCGGACACCGAATTTGGACGATGTCAGCAAATTGGGGCCGGGGAAAGGCAGCAGCTTCTTCGATGTACCCAACCCCGATTTGGTGCCCGAGAAATCCATCAGCCTCGATGGCGGGTTCAAAATATATTCCGGAGAGCTTCGGGCCAACGTCATCGGATTCTACAATTCCATCAACGATCTTCTGGTGCGCCGACCGGCCGAGTTCAACGACTCTCCTTTTGTGATTGAAGAAAGCGACACTCTGTTGGTGTTTCGCAAAGAGAACGCCGGGAAGGCTTTCACCACAGGATTTACCTTGAACACCGAATGCAACTTCCGGCCAAACTGGCTGCTTTTTGGAAACTTGAGCTATACCTTCGGCAAGAATGTCTCCCAATCCGAACCCTTAACCGGTGTGCCCCCATTTAACGGACTTTTTGGTATGCGTTGGAATGCGGGGAAATACTGGATCGAAATGAACACCCGATTTGCGGCGGAGCAAACTCGACTCGCCGCAGAGGACAAAGAAGATTTGCGCATTCCCGAAGGCGGCACCCCCGGCTGGTACACCCTCAATCTGCGTTCGGGCTGGCAGCTCTTCGATGCTGTTTCAATTAAATTTGCTGTGAACAATCTCCTGGACCGAAACTACCGCGAACATTTAAGTGGATTTAATGCGCCGGGGAGGAATTTCATTTTTGGGGCACACTTGAGGTATTAGGGGGCACTCGCGAACAATTTCTTTCCAGCACCGTATTGGTTATGTCAAAAGAGCTTAGGCGTTTTGTGAAACTAACTTAGGATTAGATTCAATTTGAA
>JAABYK010000593.1:9609-17833 GCA_011775825.1 Candidatus Zhuqueibacterota bacterium
ATAGCGGTTGTAATAGCAGAGGCATCCGACTTTCCCGGGAAAAAGTGGCTGCAGTACGTTGTGCCCGAAGACGCGGGATATTCTTCCGAAGGATTGCGGGCCGCGAAAGCTGTTTTTGAGGCAAGCGAGGGAGCGTCCGTGCTCGTCATCCATAACGGCAGAGTTTTGGTGTCCTGGGGACAAACGACGCGCCGATTTCGATGCGCTTCAATCCGCAAGAGCTATCTTAGCGCGTTGTACGGAATTTATGTAGGGAAAGGGAAGATCGACTTAAATAAGACTTTGGCCGACCTAAACATCGATGACATACAGGGGCTGACCGCCGAGGAAAAACAAGCACAGGTCGTTCATCTCTTGTCAGCCCGATCCGGTGTCTATCATCCGTCCGCTTATTCTACCAGAAACATGGAAAAGCATCTGCCCGGGCGTGGCAGTCATGAACCTGGCACGTTCTGGTACTATAATAACTGGGACTTCAATGCTCTGGCCACAATTTTCGAACAGGAAACAGGCCAAGGCGTTTTTGACGCATTCAAAGAACACATTGCTGAGCCATTGCAGATGGAGGACTTCAGTCTCTGGAAGTGTTGGCAGCAAATATCTGATCATGGAGACCGGAATTGGAAAATTCAAACTGCTTCCCGTTGACCAGAATCAGTTTTTCCCAGAGGATATCAGAACGCCGGTCTCTTTTCAAAAGGCCGAAGGGGAAGAAAAAAAGTATCGCGTTGTATCTGTTTACAATGAAAAAAGAAAAGTGGACCAGGTCATTTTCTACTACTGAAATTGCACAGATCCCCGCCGCTTTCTGGGAACCTTTTTCCTTACAACCACATAGAAGGGCTCTGAGCCGTTGGATTTCCAAACCCAAGTATAAAATAAGAGAATAGGAATGACACTTGGGTGCAAATCACCAAACCGTGGTAAGTTGAACATTACAGAACCCACTCCGGAAAATGAAGGTTTTCGTTATTTCACTACTGCTTATTTTGTTTTCAGCAACCATCACATTCGCAGCTGCTGAGATCACGGGACGTGTGTTTGATCAAGAATCCGGCGAACCTTTGGTTGGCGCAAATGTCATCGTGGTTGGAACACAAATGGGCGCCGCTTCCGACTCCGAGGGTCGATTCATTATCTCCAGGCTCGCATCCGGGGTGTACGCTCTGGAAGCTTCGATGATTGGCTACGAGAAAAAGCGACTCGAAAATATCAGAATCAATCAGAACTCCTCCACCATTCAAGTCAATTTTTCTTTAAGGGAGGAAGCCATTGCGTTGAGCGAAGTCATTGTCACGCCCGGCCACTTTTCCATGATGAGGAAGGAACCCACGGCTCGACAAACCCTTAAGCGCGAAGATATCCGCAGCTTCCCACAACTGGGCGAGGATGTGTATCGTGCCGTCACGCGACTGCCGGGATTGTCGGGAAATGATTTCTCCTCTAAGTTCACGGTGCGCGGGGGCGAAAACGAGGAAGTCCTGGTGCTCCTCGACGGTCTGGAATTGTATGAACCGTTTCACCTCAAAGACTTTGGCGGCTCGGTCAGCGTCATCGATGTCGAAGCCATCGGCGGAATCGACATGATAACCGGTGCCTTTCCGGCGAAATATGGCGACAGGCTGAGCGGCGTGTTCAACATTAAGTCAGCAATCCCTTCCCTGGGTCAATCGAGAACGTCATTGGGCCTGAGTTTCATGAATGCCCGCTTTTTATCCGAAGGCACATTTGCAGAAGGGAGGGGCCACTGGCTGGGGCTGGCCCGAAGAGGCTACATCGATCTGGTGCTGGCCCTTACGAACAATGAGGACGATTTGTCCCCAAATTACTACGACGTGCTTGGGAAAGTTCAATATCAGTTGAATTCCAGGCATATACTGGCCGCCCACTACTTGCTGGCCAATGACCATCTGGAGCTGCTCGACGAGGAGGATAACAATAACACTGTCGAAACAAGTTATGGAAACATGTACGGTTGGTTGACGCTCCATTCCAATTTTCGAGACAACCTTTTCACCCAGACGGTCCTTTCGTTCGGGCATGTGGACCAGAATCGTCAAGGCATCGATTTCGAGGATGACGGGGAGGTCTTTGAATCGGCGAGAGACATTCGCGATTTTGATTTTTTCGGCCTAAAACAGGATTGGGAGGTGACATTCTCCAAAGACTACTTGATTGGCTGGGGCTTTGACCTTAAGCATCTCAAAGCGGATTACGATTATTTTAACCAAGACAGAAATTATGTCTTTAATGCCGACAGCAACATCGTCGAAACCATCGACACAACCCAAGCCGTGCTCGATCCCACTGGACGAGAGCTTGGTTTGTATTTAAGCAACCGAATCAGAATCTTGGAGCCACTCACTGCCGAATTTGGACTTCGATTTGATTTAGCCTCCTGGACCGATGACAAAAAACTGAGCCCCCGGTTTAATCTCTCCATGGCCCTGGCACCAACAACGACTTTGAGAGTAGGTTGGGGCCGATTTTACCAAACGCAGGAAATCGATGATCTCCACGTGCAAGACGACGATGAGATTTACTATCCGGCGGAGTTGGCTGAGCATCGTGTAGTCGGTCTCCAACATCGGTTTCAGAACCACCTTGAACTGCGAGTAGAGGCTTACCAGAAAAAGTTGTCCGACATCCGGCCACGCTTTCAAAATCTCGCCAATCAGCTCGAAGCGTTTCCGGAGGTGGAAGAGGACCGCATTCGTCTCGAGCCGGAGCGCGGCGAAGCCAAGGGCATTGAATTTTTTTTGAAAAAAGATACTGGCGGCAAATTTAATTGGTGGATTAGTTATGGTTATGCGTTTGCCGAAGATAACATCGATGGAACCTCTGTGCCCAGAAATTTTGACCAGCGCCACACCGTCTACTTAGATCTCAGTTATCGCCCAAACGACAAATGGCGATTAAATGTCAGTTGGCAATATCACTCAGGCTGGCCGTACACACCGAGCACGTTCGAAAGAATTGGTTCCACTAATGGTAAGGTGTCCTTTGTTAAAACCTACGGCGCGGTAAATTCGGAGAGATTTCCGGCCTATCATCGCATGGATTTCCGAGTTAATCGGTATTTTGACATTGGCAAAGGCAGTTTGTCGGTATTTTTCGAGGTGAGGAATTTGTACAACCGACAAAACATCCGACTGTTTGAGAACAGGTTGCACGTCTTCCGCAACGGCACGGTCCGAACCGAAACGGACGCAGAGCATTGGCTACCCATTCTTCCCTCGATTGGGATCAGTTACGATTTTTAGAAATTCGAGCGTTCCATAATCGCCGTCAGAGCTGTTTTTTCTCCGGTGGTTCGGACGGTGAGATTCCGGCCTCTTTCAAACTTCTCTCGACGATCTTGCGAATGGAGTCGGCATCGACAGCGGGTACATGCTCCAAGTGACGCAGCTCTTTTAATGACTCCAGTTCTTTCAGTGCTTTCATCGTATGTTCGTTCTTAAGCTGTTGCAGCTCTTCCTGAAGGGAAGCCATCTCTTCGTGCACTTGTGCCATCTCGTGTTCGATTTCTTCAGCGAGATTTTTGTGCCAGTGGAGCACGTTCTCCCTTTCCAACTGTTTCAGTTCCTTCGATAATTTCTTGAATTCTTTTTCATCGAGGTGCGCCTTCAGGTTGGAGTCTAGTGCAACCCTCAGTCCCTCTTTCGCCTGAAATCGAACCTGTTTCGCCAATTCACGTTGTTTGGCAGCCTCCTCCTTCATAGCCGCGTGTAGCTTCTCATTAAGCTCGAACATGCTTTTAAGTCGCTCGCCCAGGGCCTTCCATTCCTCTGGTTCGGCTGGTTTTGTCTTCGGTATCGACGGTTTCGGAATGGATGGAAGCTCGCCCTCAGCCAGTGCCAGTGGCTCGGGAGCAGAGAGGGCCACACGCAAAACACTTTCCGCTTGTTCAGGTGTCAGGCTTGTGGTGCTGTTGGTCACATTGAGAATGCTGGCGGCCACCGTCTCAACCTGCTCCGGCGGCACGTCTCGTTCCGCTGCTCGCTGCTTAAAATCGCCGTAAAGTTCGGCGAGTTGGCTCTTCTTGGGTCCGTCGGGAATCATGGCGAACAGCTTGTCTCCCATCAGATTCAGCGACGTTTCAACCACGCTCTGCTGTACATCCTTTTCTGCATAAAAAACTAAATAAATGCCGGCAGAAATGATAAGCACAACAATAAAAAAGCCAATCTTACGAAAAATTTCCCACATTTGTCGTTTCCTCCGGTATCGTTTCTTACATCCTATACGACTTGTTTTTCTCTGAAAAGGTTTCCTCGGTGAGTAAAATTTCGTAAGGCAACCGTTTGGTCCAAGATTGTCAGGCAGTTGCCCGATTTCTGTCAGAAAGTTACACTCAGCGCCATCAAGGTGTCTATCACATGGGGTGTGATTTTTGCAACAATTTTGATTTTAGACTCAACGATTTCGAGGCTAACTGCCTTGAGCGCGGGGAACCTTTAAATTATTGATTCCGTTAATTTACATACACAGCACATCTCATTCAGCGATAAGAAAATGAGACATTATATTCTTATAATTACTACCCTCACTTTCTTATTGGCAACTTCGAGCGTCCGGTCTCAAAACACACCCTTCTCTGCCCAGTTTGAGAACGAACCGCTGCAACATGTCCTAAATCTTCTTGAAAATCAGTTAGATGTGAGGTTTTCGTACTTAGATCAGAACGTTGCCAATAAGCGCGTGACCGTTTCTTTGGAGAGTCGTTCACTGCCTGATGCCTTGAACAGCATTCTACAAGGCACAAACTTATCCTTTCAACTCTTGGATTTTGAGAACATCTTTCTATTCAAAAGGGTTACAGAGAAACGGTACACCATACAGGGGCGCGTCACAGATCATAAGACACTAAAAGGCCTTCCCTATGCAAAGATTGTCATTCCGAGCCTTGGTAGAAGCGCCAGGGCGGACGACATAGGGAATTACAAAATTGGCAATCTTCTTCCCGATACTTACAATATTGTCATTCGGGTCAATGGCTATGAAAATCATGTGAGACGTGTTGTTTTGAATGCAGATACCATTCTTAATGCAGCGCTGGAAACACAACCTGCGGACCTTCCGACAGTAGAAATCACGCCCGGGATTATTGAGTTCAGCGATGAGCCTTCGACACACGTCTCGACCTCAATGGAAACCGTTTATTCTCCCAATTTCGCCAAGGACATCTATCGCAGCATGCCGATTTTCCCTGGTATCTCGAATACGGAATTCAGTGCCAGACCAAGCATCAAAGGAGGGCACCCGGACGAGACCGCCATGATTTTGGATGGCATGGTTTTGCTGGAGCCATATCACATCGAAGATTTCGACGGCCCATTCGGTTTGATCAACACCGACATCGTGCACAATGTCAAAGTGGCCACCGGAGGCTTCTCGGCAAAGTACACCGACAAGATGTCCGGGGTGGTGGAAATGCAGACCGTCAGCGAGGTGAAAGACCAGACGGTCAACTTCTCCATCGATTTTATCAATGCCTCTTTTTTCTACAACAAGAAATTTGGCCACAAGTTGACACACTTCTTTGGCGCCCGGAGGGGATTCATCGATTTGTTTGTGGACAACAATGAGCGATTCAGTCCCGGATTCATTCCCTTATGGCAAAAAACGACCACTCATGAAACCGATTTCAAGAACAGATTTCGCCCCACTTATTATGATATTTGGAACAAAATCGGGTACAAGGTCAATCCGAACAGCAAGCTGTCATTCAACTTCTTGTTCGCCAGAGACAACTTTGATTACGTGGAAGAATTTGAAGACACAAAAGGAGAATTTTTCCTCAATTCAAAACAAAACTTCTACGGATGGTTGAATTGGAAGTGGCTGGTTAATCGGCATTTTCATTCCAAGATGACGCTCGGATATCAGAATTTGCAAAAAAACACCGACTTTCTTCTGGAGCAAAGTCTTAGCAACGACAACACAGACAACAAGAACATTCAGGTGTTCACCATTAAGCAAGACAGCAAAATGCTGACCGCGGAGGGGCGCTTACTTGAATTCGGGCTTGAGCTGCACCGATTTTACAGCGATTATTTTTTCAATGAGGTGCGACTAAATCAGACGGAGTCCACAGCGGATTTAGCCGTCATCGACACCATTCTGGTAGACAATTATTTCACAGGTTTAACGGCATCAGGATATCTGCAAGAGACCTACAGGCTTTCCGGTGGACTGGAGATGCTATTGGGAATGAGAATCTCCGGACAAAGTTTCACGAACGGAATTCAGGTTGCGCCTCGCACCGCCCTCAAATTCAATCTCACCGACCGTCTGACCACAAGGCTTGCCTACGGTTGGTATTATCAACCGGACGACTTTCATAAATTGAAAACGTATCAGGGACAACGTCGCCCGGAAGGAAGGCCCGAAAAAAGCATCCATTATATCGCTGATGTAACGTACGCGAATGACGACACCCATGTTAGTCTTGAAACCTATTACAAGAAATACGAGCATCTGAATGACGATTTCAGTTTCGATTTTGTGAACCGATTTGAATTGGCAATTGTGGACGAACCCTTTGATGCCGTAAGCGGTTATTCAACCGGATGTAATTTGTTCATGCGTCACAAATTTGGGCGTTCAAACCTGGTGAGCTGCTCGTATTCATATGGAGTGAACCGAATCAAGAACCATCTTGGCGTTCTTGCAGCAAGGGATCTCGATCGCACTCATTCCTTCGCGCTCAATACCCGTTTCACGATTCGGCCGGGTCTGACCGTCAGTGCGGTGTGGCAGTATCGTTCAGGGGAACCTTACACACCCAATCAGATCGAAATCCTCGGAGATGGTTCAAATCAAAACAGTGGCGTCTATTATCAAGTTGGCAGGAAAAACAGCAACCGATTTTCGCCTTCCCATTCTCTGGATATCAAACTTGAACAAGATTGGCAGATCAAGCAGCTCAATTTCTCTTCCTATGTCAACATCCTGAATGCATACGACAACCGGACCATTCCAAATTTTGCCTGGCAATCGAGTCTTAATGAGAACAATGAAATCACCCGGTTGAAATTGACCGAGAACAACTTTTTCGGACGACTCGTTCTGCTGGGTGTGGGGCTGTCGTTTTAGAAGGTACGTTTGGGAACAAGCACTAAACTAGACTAACCAACGCGTTTTGCAAACCTCTCGTTTGCAGACCTGTTCTTAATGACGAAGTCATTTGGCAGAAAGCTTACGTTGAAACAAAAAAGGGTACCACCATTCAGGCACCCTTTTCAAATTCTGAAAGGATTTTGTTTTCTTAGTCTATTCTAGAATGTCTCCACCGCCTGGCGGACAGCTTCCTCTGCCACCGCCTGTTATGGATATGATGCCGCTACGACTTCCAAAACCGTTGCCATTCTCGGATCCGTCTGAAATGAATTTCGTGTCGGGAGCGCTCCCTTGAATCGGCGTAAATGCACCGATGGAATCCGCAGACACTTGTTGGATCACAAAGTTGAAAGACTCTCTAAGCTCGACCAAACTCGACAACGAAGCCATCATCACGGCTCGTTTGTCCACTTTTGCCTCTTCAGCAATGAACATTTTGCTATCCCTTTCAGATGAACCCATCTTTTTCCCGAGCTTCCGAGGTGCTTTCATATCTTTCTGTCTCTCGGCGGGCCTGCGAACCGCTATCACCTCACCACGAACCAAGTCCAGCACCAACTTATCTTCTTCTGCGGTTTGCATTACTGATGCATCGTTCATATAGGGCGCACCAAACATCAAGCCGAGAACCAAATGCAGCACAATCGACATTCCGATAGCTTCCTGTTTTGAAATCCCCTTCCGAAAATGTGCTTGAATTTGGGCGATCATTTGCTTCAAATCGGTTCTTTTGACAACTTTCATCTTTTATCTCCTTTCAAACGTTTCGTTTAAAAGGGTTATCAAGTCCATTTAGTTTGCACTTAGTAAAATTACAACCCTCGTCACAATCTATTCCAAATTCGTTTTATAATTATAGGAATCTTTGAGCTAATTTGCAAATCAAATCCTTAACCCGGCGAAGCCGGACGGAAAATGGAAAAAGGTATTTGCAACAAAAAGACGACACAAAGTTCACTGAGAACCTGGAGTGCGCAAAGGAAAAATCAAAGTCTTGGAACCCAAAAAAATCCCTCTGTGCCCTCCGGCTTTTCTTTGTGTTCTCTGTGTCCTCTGAGCGCCTAAAACAAGTCTATTTGATTCGTGGCTTTTGGAGCTTTTG
>JAABYK010000245.1 GCA_011775825.1 Candidatus Zhuqueibacterota bacterium
GAACGCAAAGAAAAAGGGGAAATGAAGGTTGATTCAGCTTATGCGCGCGCAATCGGTCTTCTTAGTTATCTACGTATTTTCGTTGACGTTTACGAGCCTGTTGTCAGTACCCTCATCCAACACAGTTGTGCCCTTTCTACCCACCACAATGCAATCACTGGAACCTGGTCCAAGCCATATGTGTGCCACGTCGGCGTCAAGGTCTTTCACATTGTTTCCGATTATCTTCCAACCAGTACAGAGATCTTCTGGATCTCCGGTAACGCCCATGTAGATCCCAGCCAATCCGGCTGTGCCTGTGATCTTGTTGCCTATGACTTTAGCATCCTGAGTGCCGTAGCCCCATATTCCNNTTCAAGACGATGTTGTTGCGAAAAACAACGATATTCAGTGTTTTGTCTGCACCGGTGAGGACTCCAAAATCCATAAGCCACATGACCTCCGTCATTCCGTTAACATAGATGTCGTTGTGGTGTATGAAGAACTTGGAGGGGAGGCAGAGACTCAACTCACCTCCGCTAATCCACATGCCAATCAACCCTTCGGCATGAATTTCATTATAGGATAATTCAAGTTTCGAGTTGCTTAAATCCCAAAAGATTAAGGGCAAAGCCCCCCCGTCGATGAAATTCCCTTTACGTGGGCTACCTCCGATTCTTACCGTGCCGTCCACCAAGCAAGCAACGTCAATCGACTCGTCTACATATTCAAAGGAACACCGGGATACAGTGTGTCTTCCCGTTATCGGTTCGCAATTCACCCAATCGGTTGTCGAGTTATAAATTTGTGGATCTGAGATCACTATGGCTAACTCGACATTGTAGTAATTTCCATTTAAAGTTTCATTATAAGTCCCATCATGACCTTTGAATCCAACGCGTTCAAACGCCGAGTTCGCGTCTCCCATTATTCTCACTATGTTTCCGACGTCGTAGCGATTCTCATACGGCGCCCAAGGCCATTCCCAGAGTTCGGCGGGCTCTTCTGCCGTGATGTTGAAGGTCATGTCTGAAATCTTTATGTCACCGCCATCGAAGCCGAAGAAGAAGAGATATACACCTAATCCGATATGGCTCAATCCTGGCGCGGTTGAGTTCAATCCTCGAAGGGTGTCGATTATCGTTACGTCCTTGCCCGCTCCCTTGAAGGTGCCGTGGAAGTTTTCTACAAAGATGTTGTTGCAATAAAATTGTCCAGCCGTCAACTGCACGGTGCTTCTTGGCCCTGCAGCTACAGCATCGTCAAAGGCAGCTTTGATATTCTCTGTGTCATTTTCACCCGTGGGAGAAACGATGAAGGTTTTCTTGCTTGGATAGCCATACGCGACATGTGTCGGAATCGCAACTAGCAACATGTTTGCCAGGAACAACAGCGTTGTTATTGCCGCAATCGTTTTTCTTTTCACTCTTTCGTCTCCTCAATTTTTTGTTTTCTTATGAAGAAGAATGCTCCAATCAAAAAATTATATCACGCAGGAGTATT
>JAABYK010000274.1:0-145 GCA_011775825.1 Candidatus Zhuqueibacterota bacterium
CCTCCTGCGACGTAAGACGCCATTCTCACGATGTCTCTGGCTCCATCATCAGAGGTGATTGGCCCTATGCAATTGCTAATGTGCTTCGTGGTATTGTTGAAGCCAGCCAAAAACTTGTAATGATCCGCAACCTTGTCTGGGACGT
>JAABYK010000274.1:209-853 GCA_011775825.1 Candidatus Zhuqueibacterota bacterium
CACGATTTTAGAAACGTTGACGGTATCTTCTCGGGTCGCTTTCCGTCGCACTCCAGTTTCTAAGTCGTAGATGTAGACTCCAATGCCCGAAGGCATGAAGTGGACATGTCCGTCCTCTAGGTGTGCATCATGTTTTGGATCGCGTGCACCTAGAGTTATCTTGTTTGGCGTGTGTTTCAACGCCTCAATTATTGCTTGCTCGGGTATGCGGGCAACCATTTTGTTGTAGTCTATCTCCGCGCCGACGTCCTCCAGCGCCTTTAGCGCTGTTCCATCGGGGAATTTGACGCCAACTTCATTGAGGACCTCAAGCGTTGCAGAATGGATGCTATCTAATTCTTCTCTAGGCATTGCCATAAGCTTGAGATTCATTCTTTCACCCTTCTAGGTGCCAGAGCATCATCGGTTACGGATGATTGGGTAATAAAATTTTGCGCGCATGCTCAAAAAAAGGGGTTGTAGTTTGCGAATTAGGTGTCGATTTGTTGGTTGAGATTGGCGGCGAATGGATCGTCATAGAGTGATTAGCCCAACAACGGCTACCACGATACCTATGACAGCGGTCACGTAAAGCATTGAGACACCAGGCGACCTCTCCTTCGGCGGCGCGCGGGGAAATACAGAACTGAAAGGGTCCTGCATAG
>JAABYK010000274.1:949-1086 GCA_011775825.1 Candidatus Zhuqueibacterota bacterium
GAAAGGGTTTTGCACAGT
Source organism: Candidatus Zhuqueibacterota bacterium (assembly GCA_011775825.1). Lineage (GTDB taxonomy): Bacteria > Zhuqueibacterota > Zhuqueibacteria > Oceanimicrobiales > Oceanimicrobiaceae > JAABYK01. The sequence continues at coordinate 968 of JAABYK010000274.1, forward strand.
TTAAAATTGACGGCTGAACTTGAAAGATTAGTTCTAGGCATATTTATCGTGTAGTTACCTGGAAAAAGTGCGCGGTGAGTTAAAAAGAGGGGAGGAGATTTACAGGTTATACGGTTTGT
>JAABYK010000487.1:0-3119 GCA_011775825.1 Candidatus Zhuqueibacterota bacterium
AGCAGAGGGTTTGTCTTCCCAACCCTGGGCACATTTGCTGGCGACGTACGCATCGATGCGGAAGGTAACTTCGTCCAGGTTGAGCCGGAAGAGAACGAAGAGTTTCTGCAGGCAGAAGGTGGCGTGAAGTTTTCATCTTCACAATTCTCTTTCGGACTCTCTGGATTCTGGGTGCAGATCAACGACAGATTGCAGACTGACATCAGGATTATCGATGGCCAGAGCCTTCAGGTGACCGACGCCGTGGGTGAAAGCCGAACTTTCGGTTTGGAAGCGACTGGCGCCTATGCGCCGCACGAAATTCCGGGTCTACGCCTGGAATCATCGCTGACCTTGCAGGACCATGAAGCCACTGATTTTGTGATTGGCGACCAGGATCTTAGCGGCAACGACATCAAACGGATTCCAGAGTTCATGCTAAATAGCTCTCTCTTTTATGAGCGCCACAGGGTTGAAGTCATGTTAAACTGGCTTCTAATTGGCGACAGGTTTGCTGATGACGCTAATCTATTTGAACTTGATCAGTTTGGTGTGGTGACATTAGATGCTGGATATAATGTGGTTTTCCCTGGTGGTCAGAGCGTCCGTCTTGGAATCAATATATATAACTTGCTAGACTCTGAAGGACTCACTGAAGGCGACCCTCGATTAGCAACAGGTGTTGACCCAACGGAGTTTCCTTTCTTAAACGCCCGGCCAATACTGCCACAACGAGTAAAGTTAAGCGCCACATACAACTTCTAAGCCCGGATGCGAATTGAAAATTCGAAGGGCACATGGGCTATATAAAAAGCCGATGTGCCCTTATTTCATGTTTACTTGAAAACAAGTCCAAGATTTTTATATTCTTACCATCCACCTTGATTCCGGCATACATTTCCGATTCCTTTTGTTAGAAAGTATATTCTGCTCGAACTGTGGGAGATCATGATGAACTATTTGGACTGGCTGGTCATCATCCTTTATGTTGGAATGGTAATTGGACTCGCACTCTATTTAACCCGCACTCAACGGGACATCGAGGATTACTACCTCGCTGGCAAGAGAATAAAGTGGTGGCAGTCCGGCGCTTCGACTATGGCAACGCAATTGGGCGCCATCAGTTTTATTTCTGCACCGGCTTTTGTTGCCCTGAAAGACGGCGGTGGGTTGAAATGGCTTTGCTATGAGTTTGGTGTGCCTCTGGCCCTCATATTGGTGATGGGGATCATTATTCCCGTATTACATCGCCACAACTATATCAGCATATATGAATATCTCGAGCACCGTTTTGACGGCGGCACCCGCTCTCTGGTGAGCCTATTGTTTCAACTCGGTCGCGGCCTCGCCACGGCGGTAGCTGTGTTGGCCGGCGGTTTGATTGTTTCTACGGCCCTAAACATGTCCACGGCTTCTGCGATTATTCTCATCGGTGTGGTAACGCTCATATACGACGTGTTAGGCGGTATCCGGGTGGTCATTTTAAGTGACTTTCTGCAGATGATGATTATCGTAGCCGGCATCATGATTTGCGGTGGCGTCGCCATCTCTTTGGTCGGGTGGAACCAAGCATGGACGGCACTGGATCCGGAGAGATTTCTTATATTGGATTTCAAACGGTGGGGATTTTCGCAAGAGGGCAGTTACGCCTTCTGGCCCATGACCATCGGTGGCTTCTTTCTCTATGCGTCCTACTACGGTTGTGACCAAAGTCAGGTGCAGCGCGAGTTGACCGTCGGAAGCGTCAACGACGTGCGCAAGTCGCTCATGGTCAATGCCTTGGGACGGTTTCCACTGGTTTTGCTTTATTCCATGATGGGTGTTTTTGTGGGTGCCATCTTTTCGTCGCCGGAAGCCTTGCCTCAGGTCGGCTCGGTTATGGGTATGGACAGCGAAGCTGTCAGCGCGCTTCTCGAACGGGATCCAGATCGCATGCTGCCGCTGTTTATCTTTTCATATTTGCCGCACGGCGTCATCGGCTTTATTTTTGTGGCTATCATCGCCGCCTTAATGTCGAGCCTGGATTCGGGGCTGAATTCGCTGAGTGCGGTCACCATGCGCGATTTTTATCAAAGGTACGTCACAGAACCCAAAGATGATCGGCATTATCTGATTGTCTCGAAATTGATCACTTTATTTTGGGGTATTTTCTGTATTGCGGCGGCGCTGGGTTTTGCCGCATTTGGCGAAGCCACCCGACAAACCACCATCGTTCTCATCAACGCGGTCGGCAGTTTGCTGTACGGCCCAATTCTGGCGGCGTTCTTATTGGGAATGTTTACCAAGCGCGTGGGTGCCCACAGCGTCAAACTGGGGGTTGTAGCGGGCATCTTTGTCAACATCTATTTTTGGAATCCGCTTAACTTGTGGCCCACCGCTCCCATTTCCTGGCTCTGGTGGAATTTTACCGGCTTTGCCGCCGCGATCGGCGTGGCTTTACTGGCCGCAAATGTTGAAGCAGACCAGATGGTTCACAAATCGACCATGATCCAACCATTAGAGGCTTCTTCGAAAAAATGGAAAGCCATCTATATGCTTGTGGTTGGTTATTTCTTCTTCATTATTTTGGTCAGCCATCTGATTCAGCAAGCTGGCTGACAGATATGGCGTATGAAACGCAATCCACAAAATCCCACCGTCGTGCATCTTATCTCGCATAATCATTGGGACCGTGAATGGATCTTTCAAGCCGAATATGTAAACCAGTGGCTACCCTCTTTTTTCGAACATCTTTTTGAAATGCTGCAAACGCAACCCGATTACCTCTTCGTCCTCGACGGCCAGACCTGCATCATTGAAGATTACCTCAATCAATTAAGCGAGGAGGAAGCGGCGGAGAAGGCCCAAAAAATTAAAGAGTATGCTCAAGCCGGCCGATTGATGGTGGGTTCAGCTTACATTCAACAGGATTGGGGTCTGGTAAGCGGTGAGGCTTTGGTGCGCAATTTTTTGACCGGCATCCGCATGGCTAACGAGTTGGGTGGCGTTATGCGCGTTGGCTGGCTGCTGGACAATTTCGGCCAGATTGCCCAGGCACCGCAAATCTGTTGCGGATTCGATATCGACGGCGTGTTCGTTTGGCGCGGACCGGAGCTCCCTCCCGAATCCATAAGAACCGAATTTCAGTGGCAAGCTCCGGA
>JAABYK010000487.1:3189-3455 GCA_011775825.1 Candidatus Zhuqueibacterota bacterium
CGTTGGCCACTACGCCAAATGTTTTACTGATGAACGGATACGAACAGGTTCCGTGGCCCGATAACATTTTGCCCATCATTGACGAAGTGAATTACGAGTTTGGCAAAGACATACACTGCGTGCAGAGTACGCCGCCCAAATATCTGCACGCCATCAAAAGCTATGATCCTGATTTGCCGATTTTGAGCGGTTACCTCTACAGCGGCAAATACATGCCGATTCTGAAGGGGGTCTTTTCCAGCCGGATACCGCTCAAGTTGCGTAAC
>JAABYK010000487.1:3469-17311 GCA_011775825.1 Candidatus Zhuqueibacterota bacterium
GCTTATTTATTAGGACATGATTATCCTGCCGATGCATTGCAAGCTATCTGGAAAACGCTGCTGCAGAATCAGGCCCACGACGACATATGCGGGTGCTGCATCGATCCCATTGCGGTCGACATGGAGGAGCGCTTCGCACAGGTGTACAAACAGGCCGACGAAATTGTTACGGAGGGCTTGAAGTCCATCGCCGGATGTGTGAATGCGACGACGGAAAACGCAGAGGCGGCCATGCTGGTTTTCAATCCAGCAGATCGACCGCGAAGGGAAGTGGTCGGCTTTACCATGAGAGTGCCCAAAGATGCGCAAGCTTGTTGCTTTGCGGACAATGCGGGGAACCCGGCGCCGCATCAAATGAAGGAAAGGAGCGACGCGAGTGGACATGTCTATCTCCTGTGTGACGTGCCGGCCCTCGGATACAAAACCTATTACCTTGTGCGAGGCCAGCAGCAGGTCGGCGCGCCCCCGGCGGTTACGTACTCCGAAAAAGAGCGGGTACTAGAAAACGAGTATCTGAGGGTGGCCGTACGTGATAATGGCACCCTTTCTCTGACAGACAAAAGAACCGGCCAAGTGTATGACGATTTGAGCTATTTCGAAGACGGCGGTGATGCCGGAGATACCTATGATTACTCCTTTCCGGAAAAAGATCGAGTCATAAACAGCATGCAAGAGCAAGCCGAGATCACGCTCGAAGAAGCCGGGCCGCTGATGGCGCGTATTAAAGTGGAGTTGGCGCTGACGTTGCCAATCGGACTAAGAGCCAACCGCAAACAACGGCACAAGCAAACGCGGCGGGTGCCCGTGGTCTCGTACATCAGCCTCACAGCCAAGTCGCCACAGGTGGAAGTCACTACCATCGTCAAAAACGTCGTCAAGGATCACCGGTTGCGTGTATGCTTTCCCACCGCCACTGAAACGGATCACGCCATTGCGGAAGAGCCGTTCGACTTAGCGCGCTTGTCCCTGGCGCCAGAGACTGTGCCGAAAGAACTGCCAGAAAAACTGCGCCCCTTGATGCTGGCCGGACGCTACACCGTGCCCATCAACACGCGGGTGTTCCAAAATTCCGTCGGCTTGCGGGACGTCCGGCGGGGGGTGACCATCCTGACCAGCGGACTGTCTGAATTCGAGGTCCTGCCAGAAAAGAACACCCTGGCCCTGACCCTGCTTCGCTCGGTTGGCTGGCTGGCCAGACAAGACCTGCTCACCCGCGAAGGCGACGTGGGCCCGCATATCTTCACGCCACAAGCGCAATGTCTCGGCGAACACGTGTTTTCCTATGCCGTCTATCCCCACTCTGCGACGGCCGAATCGGCAAATTTTCGATCAGAAAGTCAGAATCTTAAGATGAGGGTGGTGCGGACGCAGCCGCATGCGGGTGCATTGCCTGATACACATTCCTTTGTCTACTGGATGAATCAAAATCCGAAAGACGCCTTTAAACTAACCTGTGTCAAACTATCGGAAGATCAGAAAGGCCTCATCCTGCGGTTTTACAACACCACGGAGCATGAAGCCATGGGCAAGCTTAAACTTTGGGATGAAGTCAATAGCGTTTGGAAGACCAATCTCAACGAAGATATCCTAACCGAGCTCACCTTCCGGGATGGGAGCATCAAGGTGTCAGCGCGTCCCAAAGAAATCGTCACATTGAAGCTGATGGGCGGGCGTATGAAGAGGAAATTTGACCAGCGCTATCAAGAATATGAAATCATGTCTGTGCCGCCTCTTAAACCGGCGTTTCCACAAGTGGATATGCCTCCCGTCATTACGGAGCCAGAATTGCAAGCAGAGGCGAAGCGCGAAAAAGAGCTCGAGCAGGCTCTGCAAAAAGCGCTAGAGCGGGTGCGGATTTTGGAAGGTGAAATCGGCGAGCTGTCGACAAAAGACCAAAAGAAGATGGCGGAGTTGCAACAATGCAAAACCGAATACGAGGCGCTGCGCAGGTATCACTACGAAAGCCGTATTTCGTGGCTGCTGAATACGCAGCTCCTCACTGGTAAGTCCGTTGCGGAGGAGTTACAGGCCATGGGTGAGCCGTACTGCGTGTCCAGAACCATGAAACGCGTCAGCGAGTATCTGTCCCATTTTTACGAAAAATTGCTGTGCGATGAAGAATCGTAAGATAAACGTTGCGTTGGCTCAGTTTGAGCCGGTTTGGAAGGGTGTGCACGAGAACGTGCAAGTGATGCTCGACATGATCGCTGAAGCAGGCAGGTGGTCTACCGATTTGATCGTCTTTCCCGAGCTTTCGCGCACCGGCTACGTGCCCAAACCGTCTGCGGAGGAGATAGCAGAAGTTGCCGAAATCCTGCCTTCGGAAGACAGTCGGCGGATCGCACAAGCGGCTGAGGTCTACGGCCTGGCGGTGGTTTACGGGACTTTGGAAAAGACAGCCGATGGGCGGGCGTACAACAGCACGGTCTGGTTGGAAAATGGCCACTTCTTTTTCTATCGCAAGACACACATCCATTGGACGGAAAATTTCGTCGCCGGCGATTCATTGGCGGTATTTACCAGCCGGATTGCGAAAAGCGGCGCTCTGATCTGCTTCGATTTGGGCTTTCCGGAAGCGGCTCGCACTTTGGCCCTCAACGGTGCGGAGTTGATCGTGGCACCTTCTGCGGTACCGGTTACTTTCAAGGAGATAAACCGCCGGCGTCTGATGGCTCGCGCGATGGACAATCAGATTTTTGTGATTTACTCCAACTATACCGGTGAAAAGTACCAGGGAGGCAGCCTGGTTGCCAGGCCGAGCGGAGAAAGCTTGTTCGAAGCGAGTGCAGAACCCGGGGTCTACGGCTTGACAATCGATCTGGGGGAAATCGCGTATTGGCGAGATTATGAACGACTGTATCCCCATCGACGGCCGGATGTCTATGGCATGTCAAGATGAATTAGTGCTTGCAAGAAACTGTTTGATCAACCTCCAAAATGCCCTGTCATCTCGACTTATCCAAAGGCGTTGAAGGATTTGAGGCCAATTATGGTACCATGTCTTCAATTCGGGATGTATTTTGTTATACCGCCAGTCCCGGAAGAAAGAGCAATCGATTTACTAGCTAGCTTGTGCGACGAAATTAATCCACTCATTGGATCAGTAGGTCGGAAATCTTTTTGACCTGAAAACCGACAACAATACAGCCCATAGAAGCCTCTTCGAAAAAATGGAAGAATATCTATAAATGGATAGTGGCTTACTTTTTCTTCATTATCCTGGTTAGTTACTTTATCCAGGCGTTGGACACGGGCAAATAAATGGTCTGCGCCTCACGGAAAGATTACAATTTTTCGAGTCTGAATCGCGCCCAGAGAAGATAGGCGATAGAAGTAAATGCCGGCTGGCAGATTCTGAGGCGAGAGCCTGGCCGAATGCTCACCCTGTGGCATTTCTCCAGCTATTAACGTCGTGACTTTTTGGCCGCGGACATTCATCACCTCTAATTTCACCGGCGCACTTTGACTGAGAGAAAATGGAATCCTGATTTCGGCGGGTCTCGTGACATCTGTTTTTGAAAAAGGGTTTGGGTAGCTTTGATTCAATTTAAAATGTGTGGGGATTTCGGAAGGAAGTTTGTCTTGAACCGCCGTGAAACTTGAATTCTCGAACAGGAACAACAGATCGTCCAATTCATCGATGCCCGTCATGTCTAAATCTCCATCTCGGTCGCGGTCGTGCAAAACAGCACAAGAACCTGCACGGCCTGCCCGCAAAGTTCTGGTATTGAGAAAATGCCCGCTTCCGTCGTTTTCATGGATTTTCCAATCTGCGGTCACGAAATTACTTGTAACCACATCGAGATCGCCGTCCCCATCTAAATCGCCGACATCAATCGCCAAAGGGAAAATGCCGGTATTAAAGGTCGCCGCCTCAGACAGATTGCCTCGTCCGTCGCCGTGCAACAAAGCGAATTGGTTGCTTTGCGAATTCGCTGAGACGACATCGACGTGGGCATCGCCATCCATATCTCCGGCCGCAATCATCCAGGCCACGCCTCTGGCATCCATTTTTGAAGCCACATGCAAGTTGTTTTCTCCGTCGCCCAGCAAAACCGCGATTTCCCTGCTTTCGAACCCACCCACCACGACATCCAGAATTCCGTCTTCATTGAAGTCTGCTGCGGCACACGAGGTCTCGCCATGGATGCCAGCCTCGACTCGGATAAAATCTTCAAAGGTTCCGTCACCCCGGTTAAGCAAGATTGACACATCGCTACTCTGTCGGTTTGCCGTCACGATATCCGTAAAACCGTCCCCATTAAGGTCGAGGATGCAGAGTCCACGGGTGCCTCGACCAACTTCGTAGTGTTTGGGTGACATGTATTTGCCCTGACCATCTCCAAAAAAGACACTCACGGAATGCAATCGGATGTTGCCCACTGCAAAATCCAACAGCCCATCACCATTGAAATCGGCTCCTTCGTTGGTGCTCGGAAACGAGAATGAGCGCAGCGGATAGATGCTAAATTCCGCATACCGTCCGTGGCCATCATTAAGAAAGACTCGCACGTCGCTTGCATCTTCATTGGGCACACTAAAATCATGATAGCCGTCTCCATTCAGATCGCCGGCGTAGGCCCCATACGTTCGAATCCGTTCCTCGCCCCTCCGGCGGACGGGTACGATGGTTGATCGCTGCAAGTTCAGCGAGGCTCGCGCCGAGGTTGTCCAGAAATTCCAGGCAAAGCCTTTTTCCAGAGCGTTTCCGGATTCGTCTGTTATGTTTCGAGACAAAGAGACGGTGATCCATTCTCCAGCCGAAAGCTGTGTGGATGGCACAAACCGAATTTGCCGGTTGTCGTCTTCAAAGAAAAAACTGCCTGCACAGACACCTGTCCAGCGCCCAAAAACGGAGAACGAGTGCCTGTCTACGGTTTCCGGGTCAACCGAGCTCTCAAATTGAACGATGATTTCCAAGCTTTTTGATGGAACCAGGATCTGACTCGCAGGTTGGTGGGAAACAATCCGAGGATTTGTTGAAGCAGAGAATAGGAGGTGATTTCCACCGAAAAATATAAAAAAACAGAAAATCCGGCTAAATGTATGTTTCTTCATCTGCTATGCTATATAATTAAATTGACGGTCAAGGGAAATAGAGATTGGAAATTTGGATGGAATACAATTCGAAGCAACTTTTATTCCTGCTGTGTGCAGACGTTTGACAACCGCACGCTGAGTTTGGTTCTACGAATAGGTTGACAATGCATTCAAAAATGTTTAATTTTATATAAAATACCGAGAAGAACCGGGAAGTATCCAATGGCGTTAAGAAAAAAATATCAAGAAGAAGACTTTGTCAAGCTGCAGCAGGAAAACGCCCGGCTTAAGAAATCCATCGAAGATCTCTGGAACATAAATCAGCTCGCCCGAATCATCAGTTCCACCATGCCCGTCAACAAAATCCTCGACAAAGTCGTTTCGGTTTCTGTTAAAGCCATCAACGCTGAGCAAGGAACGATTTCGCTGTTGGAAAAAAAGGAGAGCGACGATCCATTCAAAACCTTGGTTCGGAAAGTTGACCGCTCAACTATTAAAGACAAATATCGTCTCGACGAGGATCTGAGTGGCTGGATGATCAAAAATCGCAAAGCACTCAGGATAAACAACTTCAAAGAAGACGATACCTTCAAAGGGCAGCATGCAAAAATACCGGAAATTCGTTCGATACTGAGCGTGCCATTGTTGTGCAAAGGAAAGTTAATCGGTGTGATTAATTTATTTAATAAAAAAGACGACGGCAAATTCTCCAATGATGACCAAAGACTGCTGTCGATTATCGCCTCTCAGTCAGCACAGGTTATCGAAAATGCCAGACTTTATGAAGAAGAAAAGCACCTGAGGCAAATCGAGCAGGAATTGGCTACAGCCCGCTCAATTCAAATAGAACTGCTGCCCGACGAAGGCCCCAATGTTGAGGGTTTCGACATCGCGGGAGTAAGCCACCCCGCCAAAGAGGTGGGTGGAGATTATTTTGACTTTATTAAATTGGATGAGGATAGATGGGGAATTGCTCTCGGGGACATTTCGGGAAAAGGCATTCCTGCTGCCTTGCTGATGTCAAGTCTGCAGGCTACCCTGCGAAGCCAAGCCTTAACCACGACTTCAATTGTCGATTGTATTTCTAAGACCAACAACATTTTGTACTTGAACACCGCTTCCAACAAATTCGTCACGCTTTTTTTCGGTTTATTGGAAGGCAAGAAAGGGAGATTCAGTTACGTTAACGCCGGACATAATTTCCCATTTCTCTTCGATAAAAGCGGCGGATTTCAATCTCTTGAGACAGGCGGAATGGTTTTAGGAATTCTGCCTGAATGCAAATTTGAAAAAAATGATGTCGGATTGAAGCCGGGTGAAATCATCATAATCTATTCTGATGGGGTGACAGAAGCCGAAAATGAACAAGAAGAACAGTTTGGTGAGGAACGACTCAGGGATATCGTGTGGAAGTACAGTAATCTAAGCTCAAAACAAATTATGGACAAGATCTATGCAGAAGTCAGTGGGTTTGCCGGTCCCAAGAAGCAAGACGATGATGTGACCCTGGTTATTATCAAAGCTGTATAAGATTGAACCGAAATCAATTGGCTCTCCTTTCCAATCCTCTCTTCCGACTCAAATCATTCGGACAAAGACCTCGTCGTTTGCTTGTTTTTATCTCGATCATTCTTGTGCTGTTTCTTGCATGCGAAAGTAAGCCGCCACCGGAGATTACGGACCCAGGACAATTGCTCTTTCTCGGATATGCAAAGCAAGACGTCAACTGCTCAAAATGCCACGGAGCTGATGGCCAAGGGGGGATGGACGCCCCGGATATTCGCAACGCGTTTCAGAAGTACGGCAAGGGTGAGATCATGAATATCATTGAATATGGAAAAGGGGAAGGGCCGGATGCCATGCCGCCGTTTGAAGGTAAAATAAGCGAAGAGGAATTGCTGGAATTGGTGATATTTTTGGAAACCTTGCAGAGGAGTTCATCAGACAGCCAGGTTGAAAATTGAGAAAAAATACGGCCGCGTGTTTCCCCACGCAGCCGCATAGTTTTGTTTCCCCCCTTCGGTGTGCAACGAGGAGTATAAGTTGAAGCTACATAACGTTAACCGTCACCCGGCTCTGGTCCTGGTGGACTTTTGATAAGAGCCCTAAATACGTCCTTTATCTTTTCCGTCACCCTACTTAACTTTTTCCCCGTGTCTTTATCTTTGGAAAGCTCTGCCATATTTTATTCACCTCCTTTCTTTTGTTTGTCAGAGCATACTCTTTAAATGTTTCACCCTCTCTTTGGCAGTTTGAATTTCCTCAACGCCCTCGTCTGCAGTTTTCCAAGTCGTTATTACATTTTGATAAGCTTCCAATGCCTCATGAACTTTGTTTTGCTGCTCAAAAGCCATTGCAAGTCCCAATGCTGCTTGGATGTGTTTGGGGTTGAATGACAAAGCTTTTCGGTATGTCTTTATGGCCTTACGGTGCTGTTGTGAGCGAGCATATGCGTTTCCCAACGAACTAAGGTAGAAAGCTTTATCCAAAGGTGCTAATTCCAGAGCTTGGGTCAAGTAGTCGATTGCTTCCTTGTATTCTTCTTCTTGTATTGAGATTTCGGCTTTCAGATGATACAACAACCACATGTCTGTTAACTCTTCTTGAGCGTCCAAGATTTGTTCCAGTTCCTCAAGTTGTTCAATTGCAGCAGATCGATTGCCAAGTTTTAGCTGAATGAGCCCGGATAACCAAAAAGCGTCTTCATAGGCTGGATCCAAATCAAGGGTTGTCCTGACTTGGTCCAGAGCCTTTACAAATTCATTTTGATGAAAATAAATTCTTGCCAAAAGTAGATGTGCATCTGCTTTGTGAGCCGGAAGACTCACAGACTGAAGATGGTGCTTTGCGTTATCCAGAGCTTTGTTAAGTTTACGTTGGCCTATATAAACCCGGGACTTGTGAAGCCAGGCAGTATGAGAACCAGGTTGCAACATCAAGATACGCTCGCAATTTTTGATGGCCACCTCATAGTTTCCAGTCAAAATCTGCATGTCCGCCATGACGCTCAGCGGCTTCACATCCGTAGGGTTGAGCCGAATATATTGTCTAATTGCGTCAAAGGCTTTCTTTTTTTCTCCACTTGCCAGATACGCTTCGCCTAATGTCTTGTAGGAACCACTAAAATTGGAATCAACTTTCAAAGATCTCTCCAAAGAAGCAATGCCCGCATCAACGTTGCGAAAGAATACAAACTGCGTATAACCGTATTTGTAATGGAGGCTCGCATCTGATGGATTGATACCCAAAAGACGCTCAATATAGGCAGTGTGGTCCTTCCAGCGACGATCAGCGGACGCTTCCTGTATGAGATATTTGAGGCGTTCTTCCTCTGAGAGTTTTGCTACATAAGGCTTGCCTTTGAGCAGTATCTCTTTGGCTTTATTGTTTTCATAAATCTGAGCATATTGCCATGCGAGATAATAGTATGCCTGGATAAAAGTAGAGTCCAAACGGATTGCCCGGTTCAACTTAGGGATGGCTTCCTTATAGCGGTTATCCAAAGCCGCATCGCGTCCTTCCAAATAGTATTTGTAAGCATCGAGTGATTGGGTTGTTAAATCAGAGATACTTTGCGAGTTTCCGTCGGATGAAATCTCAAATTCCAGAGATTGCTTCAGTTCATTTGACAGCCTATCGACGAGATCATAAAAGTGACTGACATTTCCCTTCAGGGTTTTTATTTCCTTCAGAAGCTTGCCGCTTTGGGTGTTAAAAACCTGGCCTTGTAGACTTAAATGATCACCATGTTTTTCCACGCCTCCCATCAGGACGTTTTCCGCTTTCGCTTCTCGAGCGATTTGAAAGGTTTCTTCCAACGTCATGTTGCCATCGTCTTGGATGCCGAGCTTGTCCTGAAGCCTGTTCCATTTTTGCGCATCGATCGTGTTTACAGATGGATATTGCGCCAACTCGGTATTCAGAAGATTCATGACGGCATGTCCAAGCCAATTCCATTCCTTCTCGGCGTCTTTTACCACAAACGGCATGACCGCGATGGACGAAATTTTCTTGGGGGCTTCGGTTACCGATTGCAGGAGGAGAACAAACGTCACTGTGAAGATCAAAAGCATGATCCCGATCGACGCGAGCCACATGCGCTTAGACAGATGCGGTTTCAAATTGGGGATTGAAGTTTTTGGAACGATTTTCGAACCAGCAACATCTTGGCGGATAGCTTCCAGATCATCTCTAATTTCTTCAATGTTTTGATAGCGGTTTTCCGGCTGCTTCTGCAAGGCTCTATGAACCACGTTCTCAAAGGGTTGGGGGATGTCCGGGCGAGTCTTACGAATGGAAACTGGCTCCTCATTGACAATTGAATATGCAACCGACGCCATGTATTCACCTGGGAACGGTCTTTTCCCGGTGATCATCTCATACAACAGAGCCCCAAACGAGAAAATGTCCGAGCGGTGGTCTACGGGAATCCCCTGCACCTGCTCAGGTGACATGTAGGCCACGGTTCCACGAATAGAGTCCTCTTCGGTGGCAACCGTTTGATCCACGACTTTGGCCAGCCCAAAATCGAGAATTTTAGCCTGTCCCTCCGATGTAATCATGATGTTGGCGGGCTTGATGTCTCTGTGGATGATACCGGAATTGTGTGCTTTGGCCAGACCGTGGACTATCTGGGTGGCGATGGAGCAAATATCCTCTATGGGCAGAGGACTCTTGTTTGCGATGCATTCCGTCAGAGTTTGACCTTCGTAGTAGGCCATACTTATGAACACGGAATCATCGGTTTCGTCTATTTCATGGATGGTGGCAATGTTCGGATGGTCGAAAGCAGATATGACTTTCGCTTCGCGGGCAAACCTTTGGTGCGATTCCTCATCGCTGAGCAATTCTTTGTTCAAGAATTTAAGCGCAACGAACCGATCTAATCTTAGATCCCTTGCTTTGTACACGATCCCCATCCCACCGTCGCCAAGCTTCTCAACGATCTTGTAATGCGAAATTGTTTTCCCAACCAAACTCACTTCATCAACACAACAAGCAAAGCGTTTCTTCCTAAACAACGCTTCATCTATGTAGGATCCCCTGATTGAAATAATCAAGTCGTAATTACCTGTAAATTACGAATAAAACAAATGGAAATCAAGAAAAATACAGCTCTTACACTCAGTAATATTAGACAACAAATTGGTCGGCATTTTCTCAAACTGGAAAAAATTATTTAATAAATCCATTTTTCGCTTGCATGTTACTAATAAATACGTTATATTACTAATTAATTAGTAAAATAGGAGAGACATGAAAAGAGCAAACAAACTTGCAGAAGTAGAACGGGAAATCATGCATGGCATCTGGCAATTTTCGAAACCGGTCACGGTGAGAGAGATTCATGAGCACTTATACCCGGAGGGCAAAAAGGCCTATACCACAGTGCAAACGATGATGAATATCCTGGTAAAGAAAGGTTTTCTACAAAAAGAAAAGATCGGCATGGTAAATTTTTACACACCGACGTTGTCACGTGAGCAGTTTGCTCAAAGAGAAACGCGGTCTTTGGTGGCCCGAATATTCCATGGTTCGTTCGGTGCGTTGGCCAACTATTTGGTGAGTTCCGGGGAGCTTTCGCAAGAGGAATTGAACGAACTGAGAGCCCTGATCGAAGCAAAGGAAAAGAGAAAAAAAGAGAGGTAGTAATCATGGAGCTAAGCAAGAGTCTGGCGGATTCCTGGCTGTCGATGTACGCCATTCACATGCTCGAACTTTGCCTGTTTGTTACGCTTGTGTGGCTGATTGACAAAGTCCTTAAACTGGAGACACGGCTAAGATATTTGCTCTGGAATCTGGCCGTTTTCAAGATCTTTGTTCCACCTGTCGTCTCAATGCCGTTTTCCGTTCAGGGAGATTTCCCTAATGAAATCGCTATCTTCGCGATGGTCCGCGGCATACAGATAACCGGCATGTCCGGGAACGCTGTTTCCGCAAGCCAAATCCTTTTGCTTTTGTGGCTAGTTTCGGTTCTGTTTTTGACACTGTTTATTGTATACAAAAATGTTGTTTTGGGTATTCGATTAGGCCAAGCCAAACCGATTCAACTCTCAGCCGTCAACCGATCAAGCCAGCATCTACCCGATAGTCTGCAAATTTTTGAAACAGACCGTGTCATTTCACCAACGCTTTTCGGCTTATGGAAACCGGGGATCTTTCTACCGAAAGGGTGGGAGGCATGGCCTTCAAAACAATTGCAGAGTATTTTGATTCACGAAAGCGCACATATCAAAGGTAGGGATTTATGGATTGTTGCTCTGCAATATTTGGCACTCATCTTATTCGCCGTGAACCCATTTGTTTGGCTTATTCATAAGCGGTTGAATCACACCAGAGAACTGTGCTGTGATGAAGCGGCCCTTCGAGAGACAAACATCAGCCCGGTGGAATACGGCAAATTTATTCTTCAATTCGTCTCCAAAAGGCCTGCCACGACCGAACCGATGTTAATTGGGAGATGTTTTTCATCAAAAAATAAGACCATTCTTACTCGACTCAATCACATTCTAAATTTTAAGGAGGTCAAAATGAAGACACATGCAGTCACATACGTTTTCTTGTTAACAGTGTTGGGGGCTCTGATGATCGTATCTTCTTGGAACTGTAACGACTCCATGGACATTCCCAAACCAACACCTGAGGAGACCGCACTGAAGCAGAGTTCGAAGGTTCAGAAGTTCGATGAACCACCTCAACCCGTTGGTGGATTCCGGGCAATCTCACAAAATCTCAAATATCCTGTGATTGGACGAAAAGCAGGCATCGAAGGCAAAGTGATCCTGCAGGTTTTGATTGACGCAAAAGGGGACGTTAAGGATGTCCGTGTCTTGGAAGGCGATTTAAGTGGCGATGGCAGAGCCGGTTTTGAAGAATCCGCCATGGAAGCCATCAAAAGTGTCAGATGGGTTCCCGCTAAATTGGATGGCAGACCGGTAAGTGTGTGGATCGCTCTGCCGGTGCAATTCAAACTGACTGATAAAGAAAAAGCGCTCTGAAATAAGTAAGTAAGCTCTTAGTCTCCAAAGGTTTGTCTCTTTGCTAATTTGGCGCGCTCCTGAAACGACTTCGTTGCAAATCTGCGGTTTATCTGTTATATTCAGCAGTCTGAGATTTTGACTCTAAAATACCCGAAGGGCCGACTACACGGTAAACTTTCTTTAGATTAAGGGAGATTGATGAAACCAAAAGTGATGAATGTCGTTGGGGCACGTCCAAATTTTATGAAAATCGCGCCATTGATGAACGAGTTCAAAAAATACCCTGATATCGAAGCCACTTTGCTCCATACCGGCCAGCACTATGATGAAGTCATGTCAAAGCTGTTTTTTCACGACCTGGGGATCCCGGAGCCGGACACGTACCTTGGCGTCGGTTCGTCAAACCATGGCACCCAAACAGGCAGAATCATGATCGAATTTGAGAAAGTGCTTTTACAAGAGAAACCCGACCTGGTGATTGTGGTGGGCGACGTGAATTCGACCATTGCCTGTGGTCTGGTTGCTGTTAAACAAAACGTGAAACTTGCTCACGTGGAAGCGGGCTTGCGAAGCTTTGATCGTTCCATGCCTGAAGAGATCAATCGAGTGTTGACCGATCAGATTTCGGATTTTCTTTTTGTCACGGAAAAGAGCGGAGAAGAGAATTTGATTAAAGAAGGCATTGACAAAAAGAAGATCTTTTTTGTCGGCAATGTCATGATAGATACCCTCCGGCAGCATCTGAAACGCGCAGAGATTTCGTCCATTTTGAACAAACTGAGCTTAAGACCGAAGGAATTTACGATTCTTACTTTGCATCGCCCGAGCAATGTCGACGACGAAGAAAGTTTGTCGCAAATTCTGAATGCTTTGGCTGCAATCCAGGAGCACATCAAAATCGTCTTTCCCATTCATCCGAGAAGCCAAGCGCGGTTGGAACAGTTTGGTCTAAGCGACAAAATTAACCAGATGCCACAGTTGATGATCACCGAACCTCTGGGCTACCTGGATTTTCTCAAATTGATGTCCGAAGCCAAGTTCATCCTCACGGACTCCGGGGGCATACAGGAGGAGACCACCGTTTTGGGCACCCCTTGTTTGACTCTCAGAGAAAACACCGAAAGGCCGGTGACGGAGAGCTGTGGAACAAACTTAGTCATTGGAAACAAAGCCGATGCGATTGTCCGCGAAAGTATGCGCATTCTTCGAGGCGACTTCAAGATGGGCCGACAACCGGATCTGTGGGACGGCAAAGCCGCGAAACGGATAGTCAGGATTTTACAACAGAATTTGCGCTGACTTGGAATGTTTCCAGAAACGAAGAAGTCTGTTTCAGTCAGGAGTGCTAAAGTAAAAATGCTCGCCCGGTTAATTCGAGCGTGCAAAAACCGCAAGTTGATGCCTGAGATTGTGCCCCGCCCGGCGGGACCACCGCCGGAATTGCTTGACAATGAACAAAATAATCTCCAAATTCCCTTCCGGTTTATGTACCTTAATTCCTCGAAGTTTCAATCTTTGACACATCGGGAGGAGATAATCTGTGAAAGTTTTAGGCATCGACGTCGGTGGCTCTGGCATCAAAGGAGCCCCGGTAGACATTAAGACGGGCGACTTGCTAGGGGAACGCTACCGGATTCCCACGCCAAAAGCAGCCAAACCCAAGCCCATTGTACAGACGATTACAGAGATGGTAAAGCACTTTGATTGGGGCGGGCCGATTGGTTGCGGCTTTCCGGCGGTGATTCAGCATGGAGTTGCGCGCTCAGCCGCAAATATCGACAACAGTTGGATCGGACAAAATGTCGAAGAACTTTTGGGTGAA